>PEXN01000049.1 GCA_002774685.1 Elusimicrobia bacterium CG08_land_8_20_14_0_20_51_18
CCAGTATGTCGAACCTCATGGTATCGGTCCTGGCTTTTTTCAGCGCTTCCAGGTCCTTGGCTTCCATGGCCAGTTTGGCGAAATCCGCTGCGAGCTTGTTAAGGCCGTCTATTTTCGAGCTTCTTACGGCGGAGAGAATGGCGGACCTTTTCATTTTCTCGTAGAACATTTTAAAGGCCTCGACCATGACGGCACCTATCTCCTCGGCGGAAAGGTCCGGATTCCTGGCCAGGGCTCCCACGATAAGGTCATAGGGATAGCCCGTGCCGGGGATGGTTTCTTCAGAACCGACCACCACGCTGGTATAATCTTTGACCTCCGTAAGGACTTCGGTCATCTGCATGAGACAGGCGTCGAAAGCGAGTATATCCACCCTGCCGGCGTCTTTAAGTATCCGGCCTATCTGCTTGGTCCGGATATAATTGCCGGTCTCGTCGTCGAAAGAGATACCCTTGTCTTCCGAGCTTTTCTGCTGGGGGTCCAGCCAGCCGGTGCCGTGGTCCCAGAGGATGAGAACGTATTTTTTGGCGGGATATTTTTCCTTGGTCCATTTTACGAACTCAACCGCCTGTTTGTAGTCGCCCATGTCGTATTCAGCCTGTTCGAAGACCACCTGGGACTTTATTTTTTCGGGGTCGGAGTCCTTCTTCACGTAATATCTTCTCACGCCGGTCCAGTTGCCGTCCAAGTCGGTGTCTCCCTCCGCCTGGCCGTTCATGCGGCCCATTTCAACCAAAATGTTCATGTCTTTGGTGGAACCGGTGGTTTCCATGCGGTTCATGTTGTAGAGGCCGGCCATCTCAAGGTTGTTTTTGGCGTTCATGAAAACCATTATCGTCAGCTTCTTAACCGACGCTTTTTCATCGGTTGCCGGCTCGACCGCGGTCTTGCCGGGAACGGGTACGCTTATGGAATCCATTCTGCCGGCCGAAAAGGCCGGGTCGAATTCCTGGGCGTAGGAAAGCCCGGAAAAAGAGATTAAAAACGCCAAAAGCACCCTTGTTTTGTTCATGCAAGCCTCCGGAAACGCTCTGAATACGGTATAGTTTAGCAGACTCCGTTTATATGTCAAGGCCTTTGGGGCCCAAGCGGAGCTGGGTCCCCGGACCTTTGCCGGGATAGTCCATAAAATTTCCGGCAGTCAGCCCTATGGCCGTAGGCGCCCCTCTCTTTTTATGCGACAATTCATACATAGTCGCAAATAATTCGGGAGGTACTTAATGAGAAAAATATTTGTCTTAGCGATGGTATCCTTGTTTTCAGCGTCTTTGCATGGGGCTTCTTTTGAAATGGACAGACCGCTCTCGGACATGAACGACGGCTCTTTCGTCCAGGCCGCGGCCGCCGCTCTGGAGACGGAGGCGTCCGACGCCAGGTTTACCGTGGAACCCAAGTACAATCAGCAGAATATGGCTCTTCCTAAGATCAAGGTGAACGAGTTCCAGCCTGACATGGAAAATACCGCCATACTCAAGATCCAGAAAGAAAGCGTGGACTTCATATTAAAAGACCTCGCCAAGGACGGTTTCGACGTTAAGGCTTACGCCGACAACGCGGGCTCGTATTTCATAGCGGTTGACCTTACCGGCAAGGACGTTGCGGACGCTTCTCTCGGTCTCGCCAAATATTACTACGTCAAAGAAGTTCTAGTGAGCAGAAAAGTTTACAACGAGCTTTTTCAGGTTTCCAAAACTGCCGATAAATCCAAGACTTACGCCGCCAGGATGGGGACTATAACCGGCGGCATGAACCTCTCCCCCGTGGACCTGACCATAAACAAGATAGAGTGGACGATAAAGGGCGGGATAAACCTCAGCCCGGTGGGCGTCACTATCAACCACGAAGAGAAGACGATAACCGGCGGCGTGAACCTCAGCCCCGTAAGCCTGAAATTCGAGTGGAGCCTGGAAGAGGTGACCATGGAAGGCGGCGCCAACCACAGTCCAGTCAAGTATACGGTCAACTGGAAGAAAGGGCTTCTCGAAGGCTACTCCAATCACAGCCCGCTCAAGCTGGAATTCGACATGTCGGGGGACGTCGTGAATATAAACGGCTACGCCAACTACGCTCCCGTGGGTCTCACTTTCGACAAGGTCAGCGGAGAGCTTAAAGGCGGCATGAACCGCGCTCCCGTGGGTCTTAAACTGGTGAATTGCGACCTGTACGATTTCCTGCAGTACTTCTTCCTGTTTCTTAAGTGAAACCGGGAAAGTTTCAAAGCGCCCCGCCACTGCGAAAGTGGCGGGGCATTTTTTTTGCCGTTTTTCCGGAAAATTTATATATAATAACCATATATGCGATCAGCCTTGGCCGCCCTTCTTTTTCTCCTTTTAACGCCTGCCGGTTACGCCTCCAAGTGGGGCGAGGCCGACCTTTGGACGGGCTCCAATAATTTCCTGAGAAGCGGTATAAGTTTTCTGGCCAACGTTTCCACCCGCTGCGTCGCGGGGATAAATTATTCCGCCTATAAACTGGACAAAAGGGAGTCGGTCCGCTCTTTCAGGCTGCCGTTTAACGCCTTTGTCGGCCGCAAAGCGATGTTTACGGTGAAGCCGTTCTATTACCTGGAGGACGACAACGGCTCTTCGGCTTACGGCGCCAGGGCCTCTTTGTCCTACCTGTATCACAACGCGTCCAAGGAGTCTTCCACCAGCCTTAATTTTTCCGCCGCCTTTGAAAAACAGGAGCTGTCGGAATACGCCGGGGAAAGCTCGGATAATCAGGCGGTGGAATTTCAGCTGGAGGAGAATTTTTACGACGAATTTTTTATCCTTTTCACGGCCTCTTCCCTGATAAATCCGGAAAATCCGTCGGGGGCGCAGAAGAGATACGCCGAAATTTCCGATCTCATCTCTCCCAACGCTTTCGCTTTTATAAACGACACCGTTTACGACAATTTCGGGTTTCAATTCGCCAGGAGCCTGAAACCCGACTACGACAGCTACGTCTACGCCGGGGCTGACCGGATGAACTGCAGAATCTTAGATTATAACTCCTACGTGTTCGGTTTGAGGGTCAATTTCTTCGAGAAAAACTTCTTTAATTTTTCGTACAATTACTTAGACAACAAGAATAACAGGGACAGAAGCTATTACAAAATGAGCCTGGGGGTTTTTTTTAAATGATAGCGCAAACCAACGAAAGTCTTGAAATGCTGGTAATGGTTTCCAGGCTCCTTTCCTCCAAACTCGACATTTCGGAACTGCTCATAACCATTATGCGGCTTTCCTCGCGGGTGGTCGGCGCGGAAAGGGCTTCCCTTTATCTCCTGGACGAAAAAAAACAGGAACTTTATTTCGACGTGGCGCTGGGGCTGCCGGAAAACGTGCAGAAAATGCGGTTCAAACTCGGGGAAGGCGTTTCCGGAACCTGCGCCAAAGAGGGAAAGTCGATAATTTCGAACGACGCGCAGTCCGACGCCAGGCATAATTCCAGGGTGGACAATAAAAGCGGTTTCGTAACCAAATCCCTCCTTACCTGCCCCATGATAATAAAGGGCAAGGTTATAGGCGTGGTTCAGGCGGTGAACAAGATAGACGGCGAATTTACCGAAACGGATAAAAACAGTTTCGAGGCTTTCGCCTCCCAGGCCGCCATAGCGATAGAAAATTCCCGGCTGTTCAACAGCGTCAAGGAAGAAAAGAACAAGCTGGACATAGTTTTCAGGAAGATAAGGGAAGGGGCCATTCTCACCAAGCCGGACGGGGAGATACTTATCCTGAATTACTCGGCGAACCTTTATCTGGAACACGAGAAATACAACCTTCCGAACGTTAAGGATGTTTTCGAAAAATTCAATTTCAGGCTGGATTTCGCGGAGGTCCTCAAGAGCGAGGGGCACGCCTATAAATTCGAGATAGAGAGGGACAGCCCCAAAAAACTTATCCTGGACATCTCGGTCATAAAGCTTACCAAAGAGACGAAAGAGGAACAAAGCGTGGAAGGCCTGCTTTGGATAATCAGCGACGTTACCGAGCAGAGAATGGAAGAACGCATGGCCAGGAATTTCCTTTCCCTGATCTCGCATAAGTTCAAGACGCCCCTGGCCGCCATAAACGGCTATGCCCAGCTACTTTCGGAAAACACCAGGGATAACCTCCCCGAAATGGTCAGGAAGGCTTCCGCTTCCATTTACGGTCAGGGAACCAAGCTTGCCGCCCTGATAGAGACTCTGCTGGATTTTGTGGGCGTGGACAACCTTTCCGCCGGCGAACTGAAAATGACCGAAACCCCCGTGGAGGAATTGCTCAGGGAAGTTGAAGAGGAGATAAAGGATAAAACCCCCGAGGTTACGCTGAAGGTCGCCGTGCTGGACAAGTTTTCGGTTAATGTGGACAAAACTCTCGTAAAAAAAGCCCTGAAGCAGCTGGCGGCCAACGGGATGAAATTCAACAAGTCCCAGGAAAAGCTCCTGATTTTCTCGGCCCAGCTGAAAGACGGGAACAAAATGATCTCCGTGGGGGATAACGGCATAGGGATACCGGGAGAGGAGATCCCCAGGATTTTCAATAAATTTTACCAGGTTGAAGCCGCTTTTACCGGCCAGGTGGAAGGCTGGGGGCTCGGTCTTCCCCTGGTAAAAAAGATAGTCGAGCTTCACAAGGGCAGGATCTTCGCCAAATCCCAGTTGGAGAAGGGCTCGGCTTTCACCATAGTCCTGTAAAAATCAAACAATAAAAATAGTCAGGCAGCGAGTAGCAAAGGCGCATAGGCACAAAGTGAAATATGACATTCCTTATAACACTTTGTCCCTTTGGCGCTTTGTGCCTTTGCCACTCGTTGTGGGTTAATTGGACACTTTTATGTTCTTCCCGACGAAAACGGAAGGGGAATTTATCAGGATCGACTGGAAATAGCTGCTCAATACGGAATCGGGATGGGGGATAACCGAGAGAATGCCGTTGGTCCAGCTGAGGTACCTGATGTCAGCGTTGAGAAGCCAGTGAAAGGTTTCCGAGGAGCCGTCGAAGGTGACCCAGACCAGGGCTTCGTCCCAGGGCACTTCCAGGGCGTTGGCGGAGGTTTTGAATTCCGGAAATTTTTTGCTCATTTCTTTCATATGGTCTCCATAAAAGCCAAGGTTATAACTCAGAGATTAGAGACGAGGGGTTAGAGGTAAGAGATATAAGGGATTACATTTGCTATTTTCTATCCTCTCGCCTCTGTTCCCTGTTTTTAAGCCGGCGGACTATACCCCGGATTCTGTTCCCCGCCGGTACTGCGTAGGCGGAGCCGCGATCATTTGTCTGAGCGGACCACTTTGCCCTGCCCCCCGCCATTACAGCGGCGGCGGGGGACGGCCGGGAAACCATGGGCAGCTTTGTCCTTGCTCCTTATGGGGTTTGCCAGCCCCGGCATCGCTGCCGGGACGGTGCGCTCTTGCCGCGCCTTTTCACCCTTACCCTTTACGGCAAGCCGCGAAGGGCGGTATATTTTCTGTTGCACTTTCCGTCCGGCGCGGCTTTCGCCGCGCCGGCCCTGTCTTTCGGCAGGCATAATTCCCGAGGAGTCCGGAAGTTCCTCCCCGATACGCCTCGCTTTCGCGACGCCATCGGGGCGAGCGCGCGTCCGCCGGCTTAAAAAAGTTCCGATTGCTTGAATTTTTCTTCTCTTTCCAGCGCTATTTTCCTGTTTTCCTCGTCGGGCATTTTTTTCGAATCGAGAATATTGTTCACGAGCTTATCGGCTATTTTGTTCTTTTCGCGTCTTATGTGGGTTATCCTGATTTCCCTGAAATTTTTTATTTCCTTCCTTATGATAAGCATGAAATCTTTGAGTTTTTCGTCCTTTATCCGGTATTCGCCGTTGAATTGCTTTACTAAAAGCTCGGAGTCCGAAAAAATATCCAGGACTGAGGCGCCTATTTTTTTTGAAACGCTAATGGCCAGGTGAAGGGCGGAGTATTCGGCGAAATTATTGGTGCATTTCCCCAAAAAGCGCCCTTCCTGGGCTATAATCTCTCCCTTCGCGTCCATTATTACGGAGGCGCAGGCCCCGTTGCCGGGGTTTCCCCTGGAGCCGCCGTCTATATAGATCCTGACCTGTTTTATCTCTTTCATCCGTTTTTTCCTGTCTCTCAGGAACCCACCGCCGTCTCTTTCAGGTACATCATCCTGCCGCAATTTTCGCATACCACGATGGTGTCTTTTTTATGGGCGTTAACCTGCTGGTCCGGGGTGAGGCTTATATTGCAGCCCCCGCAAAAATAACTCTTGCCGTCGAGCTTGATGTGTACGAGCGCCAGGCCGCCCTTTTGCTTTCCTATGTGCTCGTATTTTCTCAGGACCTCGTCTTCCGCGGCTATCTCGGGAAAAAGGGTTTCCCGCCGGGTTTTCAGTCCGGCGATTTCCGAACGGGCCGCTCCGGCCCGTTTTTCTATTTCCGAAAGCCTGAGGTTCTTTTCCTCTTCTTTCTTTTTAAACGCCGCCTGCGCCGTTTTTTCCCCAACGGCCAGCGAATCCAGAAGTTCCATGGTCTCTATGATTTTCGTTTCGATTTCGTCCTTGCTTTTTTTTAAATTTTCTATTTCCGAGAGAAGGGCTTTGAAGGCGTCGTTGCTTTTAACGGCGTTCAGGTCCCGCTGATGTTTTTTTATCGACTCTTCGGCCTCGAGTATCTGGTTTTCCAGGTCTTTTTTCCCGGCCATGGCCGCCTTGGAGCTGCCTTTTACGGTTTCCAGTTCGGTTTTAACGGCCTCGAATTCCCGGTTTACGGCTTCGGTCTCGGCGGGGTGTCCGGCCAGCTCTTTTTCAAGCCTGAGTATGCGGCTGTCCACTTCCTGTATCCGGGCCAGTTTTTTTATATGTTCAAAATGTATGTTCATGGGCCTCCCTCGGGGGCATATAGTATTATACAAAAGAGGCGGCGGGCTCCGGGGGCGCGGGCGGTTAAAAGCCCGGTTCTTTGCGGGCCTGCAGGAGTTCCTTGAATATCGTTTTAGCCGCCGCGGATTTATTGAAAGTGAAAAAATGAATGGCTTCGACGCCGTTTTTCAGGAGCTCCAGGCATTGCCCGGCCGAGAAGGCCAGGGATTCTTTTAAAAACGCTTCCTTGTCGTTTTTATGATTTTCCATGATTTCCCTTAGAGATTTAGGAATGCGTATCGCCCCGGTTTTCAGGAGAAGCCTCTCGAAATTTTTCAAGTTGGTAACGGGCATGATCCCGGCCACCAGGGGGACGGTTATCCCTTCGGCCCTGATAAGGTCCCTGTAGGCGAAAAAGGCCTCATTGTCAAAAAAGAGCTGGGTGATTATGAATTCCCCGCCCAGGTCGGTCTTCCTTTTCAGGTTTTCCACGTCTTCCTGCAGCGTCGCGGCTTCGGGATGCTTTTCCGGATGGCCCGCTACTCCGACGCAGAAGCGGCCGGTTCTGCCTATGATCCTGACCAGGTCCTCGGCGCGGGAGAAATCCGAGTTCCCCGGATTTTCAAAATTTCCCATGTCTCCGCGCAGCGCCAGAATGTTTTCTATGCCCAGTTCTTCCGCGTTTTCAAGCGCGCTGGTTATTTCTTTGCGGGTGTTGTTCACGCAGGTCAGGTGAAGCATCGGGTTGAGGCCGGTTTTGTCCTTTATGACTTTCGAAAGGGCCAGATGCCTGTATTTCGACGAGCCCCTGTCGGAATCCGTTACGGACACGAAATCGGGGTTAAGCGCGGAAAGCTCCCGTATGGTCGTCGAAAGCTCCTCGAGGCCCTTTTCGTCTTTCGGAGGGAAAAATTCGAAGGAAAAGGTCTTCTTTTTTTTAAGGATATCCGTTATTTTCATCGGAGAGTTTTAACCTGAAAAATTCAGTTCCCCGCGCTTTTACCAATTAAAGCCGGGAATATTTTTGTCCCTGATTTTTCACCCTTTCAGGGCGGCCACCCGGATAAAAATCCTTACGCTTTTCGCGTCCCACTCCCCACAACGAAGTA
>PEXN01000035.1:0-16173 GCA_002774685.1 Elusimicrobia bacterium CG08_land_8_20_14_0_20_51_18
TGTTCCGCCTAAATAACCCCGGCCTTTATGCGGCCGCAAAAGCCTGAAAGAATTAACCTGAATCCTTCAGTTGCTGAAGGATTCACCGCCGCGCTTCTATTTGAGATAGTCTTTGGTAAGGGATTCTTTGCTCTTAGCGATTTCACCGGCGGGGCCGCTGTAAATTACCCGCCCGCCGCCGGGTCCGCCTTCGGGGCCGAGTTCTATTATCCAGTCGGCCGATTTTATGACGTCGAGATTGTGTTCTATGACTATTATCGTATTCCCGGCGTCCACGAGCTTGTTCATGACTTTAAGGAGCTTTTCCACGTCGGCGAAATGGAGACCGGTGGTCGGTTCGTCCAGTATGTAAAGGGTTTTCCCGGTGGCGCGCTTGGCGAGCTGTTCCGAAAGTTTTATCCTCTGCGCCTCGCCGCCCGAAAGGGTGGTGGAGCTCTGGCCGAGCTTTACGTAGCCGAGCCCGACCTCTTCGAGGAGGGAAAGCTTTTTCTCTATCTGCGGTATCTCTTTGAAGAAAGAAAGGGCTTCGTCCACGCTCATGCCGAGAACTTCGGAGATGTTCTTGCCTTTGTAGAGTACTTCCAGTGTGTCCTTGTTGAAACGTTTGCCGGCGCATTCGTCGCATTTCACATAGACATCGGGCAGGAACTGCATCTCTATCTTTATCGTCCCGTCGCCCTGGCAGTTCTCGCAGCGGCCGCCCTTGAGATTGAACGAAAAACGCCCCCTGTCGTAGCCCCTTCTCTTGGCCTCGGGCATCATCGAGAAAAGCTCCCTTATATGGTCGAACACGCCGGTGTAGGTGGCCGGGTTCGAGCGCGGGGTCTTGCCTATGGGGGATTGGTCCACTATTATTACCTTGTCTATGTGTTCGGCGCCTTTCATTTTCCGGAATTCGCCGGGTTCTTCCTTGGAGCCGTAAAGCTGTTTCGCGAGGGCCTTATAGATTATCTCGTAGAGCAGGGTGGATTTGCCGGAGCCCGAGACGCCGCAGATGACGTTGAAAAGGCCGAGGGGGAGCCTGACGTCTATGTCCTTGAGATTGAACTGCCTCGCGCCCAGGAATTCCAGGGATTTGGCGCCCGCTTTCCTGAAGGTCTCCTTCTCCGCGACCTTTTTCTTTCCCGCCAGGTAAAGTCCGGTCAGCGACGCGGGGTTCTTTATTATTTCTTTCAACGGCCCCTGGGCTATGACGCGGCCGCCGTTCACCCCGGCGCCGGGCCCCATGTCCACTATATGGTCGGAATTCTTTATCACGTTCTCGTCATGCTCCACCACTATCAGCGTGTTCCCCGAATCCCGCAGTGTCTTCAGGGTTTTTATGAGCTTTATATTGTCCGCCTGATGCAGGCCTATGGTAGGCTCGTCCAAAACATAAAGCACGCCCGTGAGCCCGCTGCCTATCTGGGTGGCCAGTTGTATCCTCTGCGCTTCGCCGCCGGAAAGGGTCTGGGAGGCCCTGGAGAGCGAAAGGTAGCCCAGCCCGACGTTGAGCAGAAAGCTGAGCCTTGAGTTTATCTCTTTAAGTATGAGGCGGGAAATTTCCCGGCGGGTCTCGTTCAGGTCTATCTTTTCGAAAAAAAGCTTGAGTTCCTGCACGGTCAGGGCCGTGAGCTCGTGAATATTCTTACCCGAGACGAGCACGGAGAGCGCTTCGGGTTTCAGTCTTTTCCCGCCGCATTTAGGGCAGAGGGTCTCGTGCATATACCTGGAATAGATCTCCTCCCTGACGAAATCCGATTCGCTTTCGGCGTACCTTCTCCTGAGATTGGAAATGACGCCTTCGAATTCTTCGTCGCCGTAGAGGACGGTCTTCTTATGTTCCTCCCTGAGCCTGGAAAAAGGCTTGTCCATGGGGATGCCGCGTTTTTTGGCGAGCTCGGCCAGCATATCCATGTAGTAGTTGGACCAGGAGTTTTTCCAGCGGTTGGTACGGGTGGTGACCGGGTTGGACCAGGGGATGAGAGCGCCTTCCGCGAGGGCCAGGGCGGGGTTTATCGCGAGGCTCATGTCTATCTCTATTTTCACGCCGAGCCCGGAACATTCCGCGCAGGCGCCGAAGGGGGAATTGAAGGAGAAAAGCCTGGGTTCCGGCTCCGGGAGACTGACATTGCAGAAAGGGCAGGAGCTCTTCTGGCTGTAAAAGACCCTTTCCTTTTTTTCGCCCTGCACTTCCGCCAGGTCCCCCGTCTCCTTTATGGCCAGCTCCATGTCGTCCTTGAGCCTTTCCGTTTCTTCCGGCAGGAGGGTAAATTCGTCTATGATTATCGAGATGCTGTGTTTCACGTATTTATCCAGGCGGGGCGGCTTGTCGAGAGAGAAGAGCTTTGAGTCTATTTCCGCCCTGGCGTAGCCGCCTTTGCGGAATTTGGAAAAGATCTCCTCGTAAGTCCCTATTCTGCCCCTTATTACCGGCGCCAGGACCCTTATTTTTTTGCCGGAAAATTTTTTCATTATGTCGGCCGCCATCCCGTCTATGGACCATGACCTCACCGGCCTGCCGCAGAGATGGCAGAAGGGTTCCCCGGCGCGGGCGAAAAGCAGCCTCATGTAATCGTAAATTTCGGTGACTGTGCCCACGGTGGAGCGGGGATTTTTCGAGGGGGAATGCTGCTGTATGGAAATGGAGGGGGAAAGGCCCTCTATATAGTCCACGTCCGGCTTTTCCATGAGTTCCAGGAATTGGCGCGCGTAGGCCGACAGGCTTTCCACGTACCTGCGCTGGCCTTCGGCGTAGATGGTGTCGAAAGCGAGAGAGGATTTCCCGCTTCCGCTGAGGCCGGTTATTATCACCAGCCTGTTCTTGGGTATTTCCAGGCTGATGTTCTTGAGGTTATGGCACTTGGCGCCGGAGATCTTTATCTTGTCCATAAAAAGAGTAAATAGTAAATAGTAAAGAGTAAAGAGAGAAAGTGTCAAAGGCGCAAAGTGCCAAAGTGACAGAGTGTTATAAGGAATATCATATTTCCCTTTGTGCCTCTGTGCCTATGTTCCTTTGCCACTTATTACTGTTTTCCGATAACCTCTATTTTCTGAATATCTTTCTTTCATACCTGTTGAACCTGGTATTTACCGCTTTTTTCAGGGTAAAGGGATAGTCCTCGTTGAAATTGAGACCGCGGGATTCCTTCCTTTTCAGCGAGGATTTTATTATGGCTTTGGCCACTACGGCTATGTTCCTCAATTCCACGAAATTCCTGTTGGGCCTGTATTTGTTGTAGTAGTCCTCTATTTCTTCCGTGATGATACCTATTCTTTTTCCGGCTTTTTGGAGCCTGTCGTCGGTCCTGATTATTCCCGCGTAATTCCACATGAGCTGTCTTATCTCGTTCCAGTTCTGGGTTATTATGACGTCTTCGCCGGAATTTTTGGTCTTCCGGTAATCCCAGAGAAAATACCCGGGAATGCGCTCCGGGATCTCTATCCGGTCCTCTTTTATGGAATTGCAGGCGCCGGCCGCGAAGGCCGCCGCTTCCAGCAGGGAATTGGAGGCCAGCCTGTTCGCGCCGTGAAGCCCGGTGAAGGAAGTCTCTCCCACGGCGTAAAGGTTTTTTATGGCGGTCCTGGAAAAACGGTCCACCTCCAGCCCTCCGCAGAAAAAATGGGCGGCGGGGACCACCGGGATGGGGGACCGGGTTATGTCTATGCCGTAATCGAGGCAGGTTTTGTGGATGTAGGGGAATCTTTTTTTAACGAAAGAGGGGTCCCTGAAGCTTATATCCAGGCAGACGAACTCGTCGCCGGTCTTTTTAAGCTCTTTGTCTATGGCCCTGGCCACGATATCCCTGGGAGCCAGTTCCGCCAGGCGCGAATACTTGTTCATGAATTTTTTACCCGAGGCGAGCATCAGGCGGGCGCCTTCGCCCCTGAGGGCTTCGGAAATAAGGAAATTCCCCGCTCGTGGATGATAAAGGCAGGTGGGGTGGAACTGCACGAATTCCATATTCATCAGGTCCAGGCCGCATTTATAGCCCATGGCCATTCCGTCCCCGGTGGCTATGTCGGGATTGGAGGTGTAAAGATACACCTTGCCCGCGCCGCCGGTGGCCAGTATCGTCTTTGCCGAAATGAAGGAATAGATGCCGTTCCTGGAGGAATCGTAAACATAGGCGCCTATGGCCCGGTTTTTCCCCGGCCGGGTGTATTTGGGATGGTGGCGGAGAATGACGTCCACGGCGTAATAGTTCTCGAAGACTTTGATGTTCGGGCTTTGCAGAACTTTTTTTATCAGGGCGGTTACGATCTCCCGGCCCGTGTAGTCGGAGCGGTGCAGTATCCTTCTGAAGGAATGCCCGCCTTCCAGCCCGAGCTCGAAACCGTCTTTTTTCCTGTCGAACTTCACGCCGTAATCCGTAAGCTCTTTTATGACTTCGGGGCCCGAGGAAACCGCGAATTTCACCGTTTCCGGGTCGGAAAGCCAGGCGCCGGCTTTCATGGTGTCGCGGATGTGCCGGGAAAATCTGTCTTTCTCGTCCGTCACAGCGGCTATTCCGCCCTGCGCGTAAACGCTGTTGGAAGCTTCCAGACGGCCTTTGGTCACCAGATTTACCCCGCCTATTTTCGAGAGTTTAAGGGCGCAGACAAGCCCGCCCAGACCGGATCCTATCACCAGGAATTCGCTTTTTTTTACGCGCATTTTCGCCTTTTATTTTATCTCTTAAAATTTTAGAATATAATCAGGCCATAGAGCCGCGGCTTTACGGTAAATATATTCTATCATTTTACCCCGGTTGGAAATTTAAAAGTTTTTGGCCAAAGTTTATATAGTTCTGGAACGACAATTTTTATCCCCCGTAGATTTCTAACGGGGTTTAAGCGAATGAAAGCTAAAAAAAACAGGGAAAAAATAATGATCTTCGCGCCGATAGCGCTATCGGCGTTCATACTTTTTTTTCTCATCTATCCGAAATACGACAAGATAGTTTCGGTGCTCCGCACTGCCAGGTTCGATTATCTTTTTTATTCGCTTTTTTTCGCGAATCTGAGCTATTTTCTGATGGGACTTTCTCTCTGGGAAACGCTGAAAATAATGCGGTATAAGATCTCGGTCTCCAGCGCCTGGGCGATTTCCCTCGTTTCCACTTCCGTCAATTATTTTCTTTCCACCGGCGGGGTGAGCGGTTTTGCGGTCAGGGCCCATCTCCTCGCCAAGAGGAAAGTCCCTTACAGCATCTGCATAACCAGTTCGGTGGTGCTAACCGTCTTCATTTATTTGGTGCTGGACCTGATAATACTCCAGGGTTTCATCCATCAGTTTCTGAAGACCCGCGATCTCACCAACCAGCTGGTGGAAGGGTTTATAGGGGCGATAATCCTCCTCGGCGTCTCCATGTTCTTCGTTTCCATGCTTTACCATCACCATTTCCGCTCCACCTGGGCCAAGAGGATATACCACATGGTGAACCATGTCGTTTATTTTTTTTCTAAAAAGGAGATACCGCGCGAGGATTTCAATCTTTTTGAGTTACAGCTTAACGAAGGCATAACACGTCTGCATGAAAAAAAATACGAACTGCCCAAGGTCGTCGGTTACGTGACCCTCGACTGGATAGCCAATATCCTGGCCCTCTATTTCGCTTTTAAAGCCATAGGGGTGAATATTTCTTTTTCCAAGCTCATCGTAGGATTTTCTTTCGGGATGATAATGACCGTGATACCCATACTTCCCGGGGGCCTCGGCGCCATGGAAGCGGCTATGGCGGCGGCCTACGCCGGCATGGGCATCCCCTGGGAATCGGGGATAGTGGCGGCCCTTATTTTCAGGGTTTTTTATTACATAATCCCGGCCCTGACCAGCATGTTCGTCTATCTGGGACTTAAAATGTCGGAGCCCGGCTATCATTATGAAAATTTAGAAAAAAAACTGCTGAAAAAATCACATCATCCGGGGGGGACGGATTATGATATCTGATTTCTCGGGCTTTTCCCCGGAAATAGCCGAAGGCGCCTACGTTCATCCTTCGGCCCAGATAATAGGCAGGGTTAAGATAGAGACAGAGGTTTCGGTCTGGCCTTGCGCCGTCATAAGGGGAGACGTGGAAGCCATAACCGTGAAAAAAGGCTCCAACGTGCAGGATTGCGCCGTGCTTCATCCCAACCGGAACAAGCCGGTGATACTGGACGAGGGCGTTACGGTCGGGCATTCGGCCGTCGTGCACGGCTCGGTAATAGGCAGGAACTGCCTTATCGGTATGGGAGCCGTAGTGATGGACAGCGAGGTGGGCGAGTTTTCCCTGATAGGGGCCGGCTGCGTGGTGACGCCTGACAGCAAGATCCCTCCGCGCTCGCTGGTCCTGGGCCTTCCCTTCAGGATAGTCAGGACCCTGAACGACTCCGAGGTGGAAGCCCTTAAGAAATCCGAAGCCGATTACGCGGAGCTGATGAAAATGTACGATAAAGGAAGATGACTGGAGGATTGGAAGATTGGAGGATTGGCCCGAATTAAGAAAGTTCCTTACTCCTCCCGGCTCCAATCTCTTCCGTAACTATGGAAAAGAAAAAAATACTTATAATCGAGGACAGTAAAAAAACTTCCGTCATTTTGAAGGACGTGCTGGCTCTCGAAGGCTATGAAGCGCTGGTTGTCAACGACGGCGTAAGCGGGATAGCTGCCGCCAGGAGGGAAAAGCCGGACCTTATCCTGCTGGACCTGCTCCTGCCGAAAGTGAGCGGCTTCGACGTCTGCGCCGCCATAAAAAAGGACGACCTCACAAGGCACATCCCGGTCCTGGTCATTTCCACCATGTACACCCCGGAAAACGTAGAAAAAGTAAAGATTTGCGGAGCCCTGAACTTCATGAAAAAGCCTTATAAGCTGGAAGAACTGCTCGCGGAAATAAAAAAGATACTAAAATGATCCAGCCGCACGCCTATCCGGCCACCAGCTCGACCGCTGAAAGCGGGTGGCCGGATTTAAGAATAAAAAAGGCCCCGGTTTATCGGGGCAAGCGGGTGACTGGATGAAATCCGCTTCGGCCGCAATCCCGGACCTGAAGAAAAAGATAAAGCGTATGTACGGGACGCTTTACCGGGAATCCGGTCCCCAGGGCTGGTGGCCGGTTTTTTGCGGAGGCCGGAAGCCTCTATACAGGAAGGGTTATTACGGCCTTCCGTCGGCCGGGCAGACCGTTGAAATCTGTTTCGGCGCCCTGCTTACCCAGAACGCCTCGTGGAAAAACGCTGAAAAGGCCCTGATAAATCTTAAAAAAGAAAATCTCCTGGATTTTAAAAAGATAGACGCCGTTCCGGCCAGAAAGCTTCAACAGCTCATCCGGTCTTCGGGCTATTACAGACAGAAAGCCCTAAGGCTGAAGCTCTTCTCCCGCTGGGCGCTTTCACGCGGTCCGGGCGGCCTCGGCTTTTTTTTCAGTAAGACGGGGATCGCTGAGCTCAGAAAAGAGCTCCTCGCCGTTAAAGGGGTGGGGCCCGAAACGGCGGACTCGATAATGCTTTACGCGGCTCTGAAGCCGTCCTTCGTGATAGACGCCTATACCAAAAGGATCTATTCCAGGTATTTCTCGGCCGGGGAGCCGGGATATGACGAGCTTAAAAGGATTTTCGAAGAGGCCCTGGGGCAAAAACGGCCGCTATACGCCGAATTCCACGCTTTGCTGGTGGAATTGGCCAAGAGGGCCTGCCATAAGAAAACCCCGGAGTGCCGGGTCTGCGTTTTAAAAGGCGGATGCGGAAGCGCCGCGGGAGAGAAAAAATGAAAGACAAAATAGAACTCGTAAGGAGCCTGCTAGATTCCGAAAATTCCGAAGGAGCGCTGAAAATCCTTAGAAGCCTGAAAAAAGATTATGAATACGACCTCCTGACCGGAGAGGCTTGCAGAATAGGAGGTTTTTTTCACGAAGCCGCGGCCCATTACCGTAAATTCATAAAGAAGTCCCGTCCCGATATTTTCCGGCTCGAGGCCATGAACAAACTGGCCGCCTGCTCCAGGGCTTTGGGGGACAAGAAGAACGCTTTCGGCTGGGGTAAAAAAGCTCTTTCCTACTCGGTCAAAAAAGGCTTCGACACCCTGGATTCCAGGATAGAGCTGGCCATGGCCCAAAGGCTGGCCGGGGATTTTCCCGGCGCGCTTACGGAAATACGCCGCATAGCCGCTTTTTTCATGAAAAACGGGGATTTCGCGGGGCTTTCCTATATGCTCTGGTCCGCCGGCGGGATATACCGGCTTCAGGGGGAATTCGCAAAGGCGGAAGAAGCTTTCGGCCGGGCCCTGAAACTGGCCAAAAGGGCGGGTGACAGATCTCTGCAGGTTTACGCCCTTTTCGGGCTGGCGGGGGCGCTCAGGATAGCCGGCAGAGTGGAAGACTCATACCGGACCTATCTTAAAGCCTCGAAACTGGCCGGCGGGGACGACACTTTCGCCAACGCCTATTCCTTTTGCGGCATGGCCAATTCGTTGCGTCAGAAAGGAGAATTGGACCGGGCGAAGGGGTCTTATAAAAACTCGCTTAAACTTTATACGCGTATAGGCGACAAGGTGGACCTGGGTTTCGTCCACTGGGGGCTGGGCGAGATACAAAAAAAGAAGGGGCAGTTCGGCGCGGCTTTGGAGAAATTTTTGAAAGCGGGGGAGCTTTTCAGGAGCGGTTTTGAAAAAAGGGGGGAGATACTGAACGACATCTCCCTCGCGCAGGTCTATTATCTGCGGGGGAAGACGGAACTGGCCGACAGGATTTACTTTAAAGCGCTGGCCAGGGCGAAGAAGGAAAAACTTCACACCTATCTGGAGATTTTTACCTAAGCCCGTTCATTTATTGAATTTTTTATTTTTCCCAATCAAATCTCTCTTCTCCAGTCTCTATCCTCTGTTTTTATCACATCTTGAAATCCCAGCCCAGATAAAGCTCGCGGGCCCTGGGATCGTTTATCAGTTTTTCGGCGTCGCCCTCTATCAGTATTTCGCCCTGATATATCAGATAGGACCTGTCGGTTATGGAAAGCGTTTCCTTCACGTTGTGATCGCTTATGAGCACGCCGAGGCGCTTGGATTTGAGAAGTTTTATGATGTTCTTCAGGTCGCTGACCGTTATCGGGTCTATTCCGACGAAGGGCTCGTCCAGGAGTATGATTTTCGGGTCGTTTATCATGACCCTGGCGACTTCGAGGCGTCTTTTTTCTCCGCCGGAAAGAGTGGAAGCCTTCTGTTTGCGGAGTTTCTCTATGGAAAATTCTTTAAGCAGTTCGTCTATGCGTTTGTTTATTTCCCGCTCATCCTTCACTATCCTTTCCAGTATCGCCCTTAAATTGTCTTCCACGGTAAGGCCCCTGAAAACGGTCGCTTCCTGGGCCAGATAGCCTATTCCCATCCTCGCGCGCTCGTACATCGGCCTCCCCGTAAGGTCTTCCCCGTCGAGATAAACCTTGCCGTCTTCGGGTTCGGTAAAGCCGACCAGCATATTGAAAGTGGTGCTTTTCCCGGCGCCGTTGGGCCCGAGAAGCCCCACTATTTCTCCGGAATTTATTTCCAGGGAGATGCCGGCTACGACCTTTTTCCTGCCGTAGGACTTTTCAAGAGATTTGGAATGAAGTTTCATTTTGCGGCTCCGGTCTTTTTTTTAAAAAGAGATTCTCCGTCTTTGCTGACGACGAGGCCTTTCACGTTCCGGTAAGCGGAAATGTCGTGGGTATCCTTGTTCAGCGTTATCAGTTCGCCTTCCAGGTAGGTCTGGTGTTTTTCGTTGATGCCCACGGCGAAAGGGGTATTGCCGGTAATGGCGAATTCGCCGGTGGAATTCCTGTAAACGCCTTTTTCGCCTATGACGGTGGCGCTGTCCGTAAAAACGGTAAAATTGCCGGAGAAATTCAGCGTCCCCGCGCTATTGTCGGCGTCGAGGCGGTCCGAAAGGCCGGTCATTACGCCGTGACCGGGGGAGTGGTAAACGGATTTAACCCTGTTTTTCCCGGAATGGAGGGTCGATTTCTGCATATTCTCGAAATATTCGGCGGAATCGCAGAACATCTCTATTCTGGTGCCGTTTTCGAAAGTCCTGAGCGAATACACGTTGTCGCGCATGTCCCACTTCTTAGTCTTGTGGTGGTAAACGGCGTTGTCGGCGTTAAGCTTATATTGGGAATTTCTGAAGGAAACGTGGCCTTTGAAGGTTTCGATATTCTTTACCCTGTCTATTTCCCAGTCGTCGCTCTTTACCACCGAGCCGGCCATAAAATCGTCTTTCGGGGCTTCGACCGCTTTTTTGTCGGAGGCGAGGGCCGTCCCCGCGAACAGGAGCAGAAGGGGAAGAAATAATTCAGAGTTTTTTGGTTTCATGTCTTATAAAGTTTATTTTGGAAAGGTCCGGCTTGGCGGTAAACCCGTTGGCCCTGGTTTCTATGTTGTTCCGCAGAACCCTCACGCCGTTATAGGACCAGATCTTGCTTTTCCCGGAATCGAAGAAAAGGTCGTTGGAGTAAAGTTTCACGTCCTCGGTGAGAGAACGCACTTCCACGTCCGTTTTTATAAAAGATTTTTTCTCGTGCATATTCAGAATCCCGTTCTCGCCCGTTATCCTGGCGGAGAGTTTCTCGTCTTTATAGAGGCTTATCACCGGCCCGGTGCATTTAAGTATTCCTTCGGCCTCGTTCATGAGGGAACTCTGGCAGAAAATATCCCACTTCTTTTCCGTGCCCTTTATTTCGGAAAGCTTGAAATTCTTTACGAAAGTCATGTTTTCCATATTATTGTCCGCGCTTTTCTCCTTCCTGCAGGAGCAAAGGCAGAGCGCGCAGGAGAAAAAAAATACGGGGAGGGACTGTTTCATCCGGGAGCCTATAACAACCCCTCTTTTAGAAGGTCCCTTTCGTCTATTACGCCGATGACCCGTCCTTTCCCGTCCACCACCGGCATATTGTCTATACGCTTTTTCTGCATGAGCAGGGCGGCTTCCACAGCCATGGCGCCGGCCGTTACGGAAGTCGGCCTGGGGGTCATATAAAATTTTATCGCCCGTCCCAGGTTTATTTCCGAGACCTTCCTTCTCAGGTCCCCGTCGGTGAAAAAGCCGGCCAGCCGGCCTTTTTTGTCCGAAATAGACACGGCCCCGAGCGCGGTGGAGGTCATGAGGGCCAGGGCTTTACCGAGAGAGACGTCCTGGTTTATTACGGGATTTTCCCTGCCGGTGCGCATGATATCTCCGACTTTGAGATTGAGGAGCTTGCCCAGATTGCCGCCGGGATGCAGGTCCGCGAACTTTTCGCTGCCGAACCCCTTTATTTTCATGAGGGTCACGGCTATCGCGTCTCCCAGCACCAGCATGGCCGTGGTGGTGGAGGTCGGGACGAGGTTGTAAGGGCACGCTTCCCTTTTGGTGTTAAGATTCAGGGTGATATCGGAATGCCGGGCCATTTTGGAAGAGGGATTGTTCGTGATGGAGATGATTTTGAAACCTCTTTTTTTCAGAAGGGTTATAAGCTTGTTAAGCTCCTCGGTCTGACCGGAATTGGAGAGGGAAATTATGACGTCGTCTTCGCACAGAACGCCCATATCCCCGTGTATGGCCTCTACCGGATGCATATAGGTGCTGGGTGTGCCGGTGGAGGAAAGGGTGGCTGAAATTTTCTTGGCAATGATGCCTGATTTGCCCAGGCCGGTGACTATCACCCTGCCCCCGCAGGAATTCAGCAGTTTTATGGCTTTAGCGAAACCGGGACCCAGCGAGAAGCGCAGAGCTTTAACGGCTTCCAGCTCGCGAAAGAGGACTTCCCCGGCCGTTTTGAGGATAAGCCCGTCCGAAATTCTTTTTCCGGGTTTAGTCTTCATGGCTGTACTTTTTTATGAGGATAAAGCCAGGGCGTCATTTCGGGAGCGATTATCCTCTGGTCGTAGGGAGGGGGAACCTTGTGCAGGAAATGGCTCGCCGCGAAAAAACCTATTATCAGGATCAGGTAGATAACCGAAAGGGTTTTTAGATGCCATTTCGTATCCGGGAACCAGGCCGGCGGAAGAGTAAGGTCTTTTCCGCATTTTTTGCATAATTTGGAACTGGATTTGTTGTCATGTCCGCAATCAGGGCATTTCATCCGGCCACCCCCTTAGCGGCTAAAAGCCGCTTTTTTAAAAAGAATCTCATACGACCGCTATTTTTCAACTTCATTTCACGCTCCCTCGGCGGCTAAAAGCCGCTTTGAAATTTTACAAAACCTGTTCCGCCCCGGGCGGAAAGGAGGTGGCCGGATTCATAGTTTTACCTCTTTAAGCGATTTTATCAATTTATCCAGCCTGTTCAAAACCGAGACCGTTTCTTTCACCCTGCCGAGGGGGATGGAATTCGGCCCGTCGGAAAGAGCTTTTTCCGGGTTCGCGTGAGTCTCGAAAAAAAGCCCCGCTATCCCCAGCGCCACCGCCGCCTTCGAAAGGGGGAGTATGAACTGCCTGTCCCCGCCGGTGGCCGAGCCGAGGGCTCCCGGCCGCTGCACAGAATGAGTGCAGTCGAAGATGACCGGGTAGCCGAAAGATTTCATGGTTTCCAGCCCTCGCATATCCACCACCAGATTGGAATAACCGAAAGAAGTCCCTCTTTCGGTCAGCATTATAGAGCGGTTCCCCGCGCTTTCTATTTTCTTTATGACGTTCTCCATGTCCCAGGGCGCCAGGAACTGGCCTTTCTTGACGTTTATGACCTTGCCGGTGCGGGCCGCCGCCAGTATGAGGTCGGTTTGCCTGCAAAGGAAGGCCGGGATCTGGAGGACGTCGGCGAATTCAGCCGCTTTTTCCGCCTGCCCGGGAAGGTGTATGTCCACCAGCAGGGGCAGGCCGGTCTCTTCCTTGAATTTTTTAAGCATCTCCGCGCCGCGCTCAAAGCCGGGTCCGCGGAAACCGTTTAAGGAAGTTCTGTTTGCCTTGTCGAAAGAGGCTTTGGCCACAAAACCGGAACCCGCCTCGGAGAATATCTTTTTGAGGCTTTTCAAAGCGGAGAAGTAAGCCTTCTCGCTCTCTATGACGCAGGTGCCGCCTATATACTTGAGGGCGGAATCGTTGGAGAATTCCAGTCCCGCGACCCTTACTTTACGCTGTTTCATGAGAGTATATCCTTTCCCGGCAGGCTTTTACGAAATTCAGGAAAAGCGGATGCGGCTTGAGCGGCCTCGACTTGAATTCCGGGTGGAACTGCACGGCTATGTAGAACGGGTGATTTTTCAGCTCCAATATCTCCACGAGACCGTTTTTTCTGTTGAGGCCGGAGATCCTCATGCCTTTCTTTTCGAAGTTTTTTATATAGGCGTTATTGAATTCGTATCTGTGCCTGTGCCTTTCGTCTATCAGGGCCGAGCCGTAAATCCGGCGGGCCAGAGTCCCGGCTTTTACGGAGCATGGGTAAGAACCCAGCCTCATAGTCCCGCCTTTCTGCGGGTTTTTTTTCTGTTCTTCCATGAGAGCTATCACCGGATGAGCCGTTTTCGGAGCGAATTCGGCGGAATGCGCGCCTTTGAGGTTCAGGACGTTTCTGGCAAATTCGATGGCCGCGCATTGCATCCCGAGACAAATGCCGAAGAAAGGGATGCCGTTCTCCCTGGCGAGCTGTATGGCCCTTATTTTGCCTTCTATGCCCCTGTCGCCGAAACCGCCCGGCACGATAAGCCCGTCGCAGCCCTTTATCCGTTCGGGAAGAAGGTTCTCGGTGTCCACGTATTCTATTTCCGTTTTAACTTCGTTGGCTATGGAGGCGTGGAAAAGAGCTTCGTTGAGCGATTTGTAGGAATCTTTCAGCTTTGTGTATTTCCCCGCCATGGCTATTTTGACCTTTTCGAACTTTTCCGCGTTCTTTACCCTGGCGGTAAACTCGTTCCATTCGTCGAAATCCCATTTTTTGCTCCTGAGCCTGAGGAGCATCATGATCTGTTCGTCTATCCCCTGCTTTTTGAAGATCTCGGGGACCTCGTAAATGCTTTTTGCGTCCGGGGCTTCCACCACGGCTTCCTGCGGCACGCTGCAGAAAAGGGCTATCTTGTCGCGGAGTTCCCGGGAGAGGGATTTTTCGCTCCTGGTGACTATGATGTCCGGGTCTATCCCTATTTCTCTGAGCTTGTTGACCGAATGCTGGGTGGGTTTGGTTTTAAGCTCGTCGCTGGAGCTGAGGTAGGGGACCAGCGTGACGTGTATGTAGATTATGTCGCTCGAATTTTTGTTCAGCTTCATTTGCCGCGCCGCTTCCAGGAAGGGAAGGCTTTCTATGTCTCCGACCGTTCCGCCTATTTCCACTATGGTAATGTCGAAGTTCTGGGAAGCCTTGTGGAACCTGGCTTTTATCTCGTCCGTGACGTGGGGGATGGTCTGCACCGTCTGGCCCAGGTAAAGTCCTTTCCTTTCTTTTTCTATGACGCTCTGGTAAATCTGTCCGGCCGTTATGTTGTTGGCTCGGGAAGCGTTTATCTCTATAAACCTTTCATAATAGCCCAGGTCGAGATCCGTTTCGGCCCCGTCGTCGGTTACGAAGACTTCGCCGTGCTGGAAAGGGCTCATCGTGCCGGCGTCCACGTTTATATAGGGGTCGCATTTCATTATGTTCACGGTGAAACCGTGCGATTTGAGAAGCCTGCCCACCGAAGCGCTCGTTATGCCTTTGCCGAGCGAACTAACCACTCCGCCGGTTATGAAGATGTATTTAGTCATTGTTTTACCTCATTAATCCCTGTAAACCATAAGTAGGGTATGAGGTGATAAGGTGTTAAGGTTTTAAGTAAAAACTCCTTACCCTTAATACCCTGAAACCCTCAAACCCTTAAACCCTTCTTATGGATTGCTCTATAATACTTTTCGGCCCTTTTGATGTCTCCGGGCACGTCTATGGCCGGGCCCAGCGACTCCACCACGGCCACGGCTATGTTCATGCCGTTTTCCATCGCCCGCAGCTGCTCCAGCCTTTCCAGAAGTTCCAGCTTCGCCGGCCTGGCGCGGACGAAGGTTTCCAGGGCTTTTTTTCTGTAGATATAAAATCCGCAGTGCTTGTAATAAGGGACTTTGCCGCGCAGTTCGGAAAGTTCGTGGTGATAGGGGACCGGGGACCGGGAGAAGTAAAGGGCGCGGCCGGCGGAGTTCATGGCTATTTTCACGCAGTTGGGGTTCTCTATCTCTTCCCGGTTTTTTATGACCGCGCAGGCGGTGGCTATATGGTAAGAGTCGTCCTCTTTTATCTTCGCCATCGCTTTTTTAAGGATTTTATGCGTTATAAAAGGCTCGTCCGCCTGTAAATTTATGATGAAATCGCATTTTACCGTTCTGGCGGCCTCCCAGACCCTGTCGCTCCCGGATTTGCATTTCTCGCTGGTCATGAGCGCCCGCGCGCCGATAGCCGCGGCGAAATCCATGACCTTGCGGTCCTCCGTGGCTACGATTATATCCCGGGCTATGCCGGATTTTTTCGCGGCCTCGTAAACCCATTGGAGCACGGGTTTGCCCAGGAGGGGGAAAAGCGCTTTCCCGGGGAATCTTTCCGATCTGTACCTGGCGGGTATGACTATTACAGCTTTATCCATGATTTTATTTCCTCTTTCAATTCTTCGCCCGTGGCGGTCGCGGTGCCCAGCTTCCCCACCACTATGCCCGCCGCGTGATTGGCGATCTGGGCCGAGCGGGAGATGTCACCGCAAGCCGCGAAAGCGAGGGCCAGCGCGGAAATCACGGTGTCGCCCGCGCCGGTCACGTCGAAAACCTCCCTGGCTCTGCTGGGAATATGCGAGGTTTTGAACTTGCCGAAATTATCGAAAATGGTCATCCCGTTCTCGCTCTGGGTTATTATGAGGGATTTGAGCTTCAGAGCCCTGACCGTACTTTCGCCGAGCTTTTCGATCTCGGCCTGGTCGTTCTTCTCGTGCTGGCGCATGCCCAGGAACGCTTCCATGCGGTTCGGAGTTATGGAGGTCGCGTTCCTGTACATCTGGTAATGTTCGGTCTTCGGATCCACGAAAACCGGGATCTTTCTTCTGTTACACATATCTACGGCGCTTTTTATGGTGTCAGGCACCAGTATTCCTTTGCCGTAATCCGAAAGTATCACAGCCTCCGTTCCGTTCTCGAGGGATTCGCGGAGGTTGGCCAGAAGGGCGTTCTTCAGGTTCTTCTCGTATTTCAGCTTTATCTCCCTGTCCACCCTGGCCACCTGCTGGTGTTCGGCTATGATCCTGGTTTTTTCTATGGTTTTCTGGTTCTTATGGGAAAGGAGGTAT
>PEXN01000035.1:16215-16621 GCA_002774685.1 Elusimicrobia bacterium CG08_land_8_20_14_0_20_51_18
TGCCCGGCCCTGTCGTCGCCTATCACCGAAATTATTTCGCAGGAACCGCCCAATGAGAGCACGTTCCCCGCTACGTTCCCGGCGCCGCCGCAAAGAGATTTTTCCTCGCTTACTTCTATCACGGGTACCGGGGCTTCGGGGGAAATTCTTCTGACCTTGCCTTTTATAAAACGGTCTATCATGATATCGCCGAAAACGGCGATTTTTCTGCCCGGGAAGGCGTCGACTATCTCAGCCAGACCGGCGGCTTCGTTTTTATTCATATATACAATTATAGGAAAATAAAAAGGGCAAAAACAGGGGATAGAAACGGGGGGATAAGGAATAGAGGAGAGGGATTAACGTAAAGCGTGAAGCGGAAAGCGGTCTAAAGCTTGAGGGTTAATGTTGGAGGGATAGAAGCATA
>PEXN01000012.1 GCA_002774685.1 Elusimicrobia bacterium CG08_land_8_20_14_0_20_51_18
GAATACCTGAAGATAAAATACTATTCCCAGATAAAAAATTCCGGGTTGTCCGACCCGGGCCGCTACGCCAAAAAAATAACTTCCCAGCCGGACGATCTGCGCGATTTCAACTCCTCTCCCGTTTTAAGTTCCGCCTACGGCAAGCTCGCCTGGCTTTCCACCAGGCGCGGGTATCCCCCGTCCCTGATCCTGAGGGATCAGGGAACCGGCCGGGAAAAGACCCTGGACTACAAGGACCTGGGCGTGGAAAATATCCCTTATTCCAGGTTCACTAAACCCCTGAACCATCTGGCCGTTTCCCATTCGGGAAGATACCTGGTTTTTTCCGCGCAGAAAAACCATCTGGAATACCTGTGCGTTTACGACCTGGAAAAAGAAAAGTTAAGCAAGATCCCCGCGGCCGGTTTCCTGGAAGCCAGACAATTCTCTTTTTCGCCCGACGATTCCAGGCTCGTTTTCGTGGGCATGATAAAAGGGGTGAACGACCTGTACGAGGTAAAATTCGACCCCGCCGCGGAGTCGCTGACCCCCGCGGAGGCGCGTAAGGTTACGGATAACGCGCAGGACGAGGCCTCCCCGGTATACATGGGCGATTCGGAAATCCTCTATTCCTGCGAGAACGGCGATTTAGACGACCTGAAAAGGGAGCTCTGCTCGGTCTCTCCGGCCGGGATAAGAAAAGTCCTTTCCCTCGACGGGAACATTTACGACCCGGTCTACGACCCCGAAGGGGGAAACGTCTTTTTTATAAGCGACGCGGGAAAAGTTTTCGACCTCTACGCCTATTCCACCGCGGATGGCGGGGTTTACAGGCTGACCTCTTCCATAGGCGGGGTGTTTACTCCCTTCGTTTCGGGGAACAAGGTTTATTTTTCCTATTTCCGCAACGGCAGCGTGAATCTTTACGAGGGGGAAAAGGAGAACTTCCTGTATACCCCCGTGGAAGCGGCGGCGGCGGTTCAAACGTATCCGGCCAGGGCCGAGTCCGCCGACGGCGTTTATAAAGATTACAAATTCCGTTCGTCCACGGACCTTTTTTTCCCCGCCTTCATGTTCTCCTCGCCGGGAGGCCTTTTCTGGATGAATTACTGGCAGGCTTCGGACTATCTCGGTTATCATAACCTTTCGCTTTATCTCAATTATAATTCCGCCTATCCTTACTTTAGCTCGCAGTTCCGGTACTCCTACAACAGGTTCAGGACCAAACTTTTCTATCTGAACGAGATACTGACTTACAACGGCGGCGAGGACAAGGACGGCTACGACTATGACAGGAGGTATTACAGGAATATCCTCGGCGCCATCTACCCTTTCGACAGGTATAACAGGGGGGAGTTTTACCTTATCACAAAAACCGATGATAAAAAATACGACATTTCCTCCTTCGACTACAAGGGAAGGAACCGCTCTTTTCAGTTTTCCTACGTTAACGACCATATAAACGGCCTCTATCTTCTGGCCACCAGGGGGAACAGGCTGGAGCTCACCTGGCAGAAGGCCGTGGGAAAGCTAGGCGGCAACGAGAAATACGACGTTTACGCTCTGGAGTACCTCAAATACGTGCCGCTCTCGAGGAAGGCGGTTTTTGTGAACCGCTTTTTCGGCGCATTTTCAACGGGCCGCGATAAAAAGGAATTCGATTTCGGGGGGATCAACGGCCTGAGGGGTTTTACCAGGTACGGCGACGACAACGAAAATACGAGGGTTCTCCTTTACAACGCGGAATTCAGGATCCCCCTGGCCGACATGAATTATTACATGTGGTATATTTTCCCGGATTTTTATTTCAAGGCTATGTATCTCAAGCTCTTTTCCGACAACGCCTACGGCTGGGACCATAAGGAGCAGTTCTCGAATTTAAGGTCTTCGGATATAAAAAATTCCGTCGGGATAGGCCTGAATTTCCATACCTTCGTTCTGCAGGCTTTCCAGATGGTGCTCAGCTTCGATTACGCCGTGAGGACCGACGACGGGGGGAAGATCTTTTATTTTTATCTCGGCCCGTTGTTTTAAAACAGGTGTGAAGCGTAACAGCGAAACAGCTAACAGACGGGACTCGGGACTCGTGATCCGAGACACGGAACGACAAAAACGGACAACAAGACGGGACTCGGAAAATAACAACCATAGAAAGTTGATAGGTTAATAAGTTAAAGAAATAAAGGAAGCGCAGGAACAGGAATTTAAAAGTTGAAAAGTTAACAGAGCGGAGTTGTGAGCTTGCAGCCTATTAACTTGTCAACTTATTGACTTGTTAACTTGTCGACGTTACTTTGCTATAATAAAATTCTGGAGGAGTTATGAAAAAAATTTTAATTTTATCCGCGATTTTAGGGCTGATGAGTTTCCGGGTTCAGGCTCAGACCGGGACGAAGGCTCCGGCTAAAACCGGTACCGTTAAGACTTCTTCACAGGTCAAAAAAAAGCCGGCCATTACCCCGGCCGGAGGCGCTGTTACGGATAAAAGCGGAAAGAAAGAAGCTCCCGCGGAAAAATCTGTTTTCGATACGGCGCTGGAGCAGATAAAATCCCAGGACCCCCAGATAAGACGGCTGGGCGCCGGCGCTCTTGTGGCGGCCAGAGACCCCAAGGCCGCGCCTCATCTTGAGAATTTGCTCGCGGACGGGGACGAAGGCGTCAGGATAGCGGCCATAGACGGCCTTGGCGTGCTCAGGAGCGAGTCTTCCGTGGAAAAACTGCTGAAGATGCTGGCCGAGGAGAAAAGCGCGCTGGTGAGGCAGTCCTGCGTTATAGCGCTTTCCTATATGGGCGGCCTTAAAAACCCGGAAAATCTTATTTCCGCCGCTATGAAAGACCCCGACCTTTCGGTAAGATATGCGGCCATAAGAACGCTCGGCAGCCTCAAGATAAACCAGGCCGAGGGAGAGCTTATAAAAGCGCTCAAAGAAGACGACCCCGATCTTAAAAGAGCCGTCATAAGCTCCCTGGGAGCCATACGATCGGTCAAAGCCGTGGATCAGCTCAAGAACTATCTTACAAACGAAAACGTGAATATAAGGCAGGAAGCCATAAAAGCTCTGGGTTCCATAGGGGACGCCTCGGCGATAGAAAATATAAAGGCGAGGCTCAGCGAGAGCAATCCGGAAATACAGCTGGAAGCGGCCCTGGCTCTGGCCAAGCTGGGAAACGCCTCGGGGCTCGAAACGGCCTATAAACATATAGATTCCCGGGAATATGTTTTGCAGCAGCAGGCTCTTACCGTGCTTTCTATAGCGGGAGACGCAAAGTCATTGGAGCTTCTGGATAAAAAGATTAAAGAGACTAAAAATGAAAGCGTAAAACCCGTAATGGAATTTACCAGACAGAGGATAAAGGCCAGATTGAAGCTGGGCAAAGGGAAATAGGCAGGAAACAGAAAATAGAGAATAGAGATTAGAAAATAGAAATTGGAAAAACAAAAATCTTAAGTCCCTTAATTTCTTAATCACTGAATATCTTAATCTCTTTTTTAATCTGAATATCTCGATAACTTAATTACCTCTGGATAAAATGTCTTCCAAAAAACGATCTAATGCGAGAAAGGCCGGCGAAAATGCCGGATTTCCGGGGGGGAACGCCGTTTCAGCGGGAGTCCCGGGCGCTATGGTGAAATTCCCCGCCACCTTACGGGGAAAAGTCCTCTTAACTCTTTCGATAATACTTTTAGCGGCCGGTTTCGCTTCCTTGAGCCACGCGGACGCGGTTGCCGGCAATATTCACTCCTACTTATCCGTTATAAGCATAGTTTTCGGCTATTTGGCCTTTATTTCCGCCTTTTTCGCCTGAAAACCCTCTTTTTTCACTTTCCAAACCGAAAAAATCGCCGTTTTTTTATATCATCCCGGGAAAGGCCCTCCGGATGAATCCCCGGTGAACGCTTTTTCCCGTTTTCAGGGCCGCCTTTCGGGCCGCCACGGGTTTTCCTAAATGCATTCCTTATATTAAAAGAAGTCCGTGCGCCGGCGCTGTTTTTTCGCCTGTTTTTTTCCTTTCCTGGGTTTTAAATTCGTCTCCCCCTTCTTCGTTATTTTACTGATTTGAGTCTTTTTTCTTTATTGGGTTTTTCGGATCGAGGCTTTTCCGGCCTCTTTTCCTGGGCAGGGCTTTGTTGGGTTTTTCTATTTCAGCCTGTTTTTAAGGTTCCCGCAGGCTTGAAAGGGGGGAGGGCCTGGCTCCCCTTTAATGGGTTTTCAGTCCGGCCAGGAAACGGAAGTGTTTCCCCGACAGTCCTCCGCGGCTTTTATGATCCGGTTTGCCATAAACCATGAAAGCCGCCCAGGGCCTTTACTGGGTTGTCCGAAAATGCCTGTTTTTGCCTGATTCCCGTCTTTTTTAAAATCCTGAATTTTTTGAAGTTTCCAAAATTTTGGGAAAAATCAAAATTCGGCTGAACTTGAGCCCGCAAGGGGGCTGCTAATTATCAAAATCTATATTTGGTATTAGATATTTTTAAAAAGTATTTATTTTATGATAATTATTCAAACAATCTTTATATCGTTTGTATGTTGCGGGGCGGGGCAATGGGTATATTTAAGTTAACATAATATATCTTATCGTAAGTTGTATAGGCTATTGTTGACAAGCGCTTTCTTTGCCGTTTTGGCTGTTGCGAGTCCCGGATTGCGAATTACGAGTCCCGTCTTCTTTGCCGTTTTTGCTGTTTTATCCGTTGCGGTCTTCGTTGGCCTTCTTGAGTATTTTCAGCGTTTTCAGATAGGCTTCTTCCACTCCTTTCTGGTTTATCCTGTAGGTCCTGTTCCTGCGCGTTCCAAAGGCCGAAACGGCCCCTTCGCGCATCTCTTTGCTTATTTCCCTGTCCAGCCTTTTGGGGTTGAAGCCGGACAGCTTTATGGCCCTGGATAGCTTTATGGCTGAAATGGATTCTTCCTTTTTGAGGGCCCTGAAGCCGGCCATTATGATCAGGCAGGCGAGGCCCGTCTTTAATTCAGGAGTTTTGA
>PEXN01000151.1 GCA_002774685.1 Elusimicrobia bacterium CG08_land_8_20_14_0_20_51_18
AAGAGTCAAGTACAGGAAACCGCATTCCGCGCCGAGGATCAAAGGCGTGGCTAAAGGCAATACCGAATTGCACTGGGGCGAATACGGCCTGAAAGCCATGGAGCCCAGGTGGATAACGGCCAGGCAGATAGAAGCCTGCCGTGTGACCATAGTAAAGTACCTGAAAAAAAAGGGCAAAATGTGGATAAGGATTTTCCCGGACAAGGCCGTAACCAAACACCCGGCCGAAACCAGGCAGGGAAAAGGAAAGGGCGCGCCGGACCATTGGGTGGCCGTCGTGAAGCCGGGCAGGATAATGTTCGAACTGGAAGGGCTCGATCTGCCGACCGCCAAAGAGGCGTTCACCAGGGCCTCGCATAAACTGCCCATAAAGACCAGGTTTATCTCGAGAGAGGAATTCTAACGGCGATGTCCCGCTGCTGATCAAATATACGGAGGGGACAATTCCTCTTTATGGAGTGACAAGTATGAACATGAAAATAAAGGAAAAAGAAAGCTTGAAGAATATGAACGACGCTGAGCTGCAGAGCAGTCTCAGGGACATGGAAAAGAAATATTTCCAGCTCAAATTCACCAGGAGGGCCTCTCCCCTGGAGAATCCCATCCAGATAAGGTTTTTGAGAAGAAAAATAGCTTTTGTAAAGACTATACTTTCCCAGAGGAAGAAGAGCGTTCCCCAAAGCGGGAAATAAGGGGCAGCGAAGCAGCCCCCCACAGCGTCTTGAAAGGAATAAGGGGTAAAAAATGTCAAACGAGAAAATAAACATAGAAAGGAACGACAGGAAAGTCTTGACGGGCGTGGTGGTCTCGGACAAAATGTTCAAGACCAGGGTAGTAAACGTGGAAAGGGTTTTCAGGCACCCCAAATACGAAAAAACCATGAAACAGGACAAGAAGTATTACGCCCACGACGAAGGCAACGAAAGCAAGGCCGGGGATCTGGTCGAGATCACGAGCGTAAGGCCCATGTCCAAGCTGAAGAGATGGAGAATCTCCAGGCTTCTGGGCAAGAAAAGCAAGTAGAAGGCATAAGGCGTAAGGCATAAGGCGTAAGGCATAAGGCAAAAATTATGAGAGATAAAAAAGAAAAAAACTCTTCCGCCTTCAGCCTTCCGTCTTTAGCCTGTTTTAAGGAGATTTATGATCCAATTAAGAACCATGCTGAATGTCGCGGATAATTCCGGCGCCAGGAAGCTGATGTGCTTTAAAGTGATGGGCGGCAGCCACAGGAAATACGCTTTTATAGGCGACACCGTGGTGTGTTCCGTGAAGGACGCTATGCCGAACGGAGCCATAAAGAAAGGCGAGGTCGTCAAGGCCGTGGTGGTCAGGGTCAACAAGGAAGTCAGAAGGCTGGACGGCTCCTATATAAGGTTCGACGACAACGCCGTCTGCCTTATAGACGCCAACGGCGAACCCAGGGGAACCCGCGTCTTCGGACCGGTGGCCAGGGAATTGAGGGCCAGGAATTTTCTCAAGATAATCTCGCTGGCCCCGGAAGTTATATAACGGCGGAGATTAGAGACGAGAGAATGGAGTCGGGGATAAGGAATAAGCGGTGAGATAAGAAGCAACGGAAAGTTGCGAGCGGTCGGCGCGCCGGCTTGCGACTAACTACTGACGCTAACAGGAGATTTATATGTTGAGACTGAAGAAAAAAGATAAAGTTATAGTTTTATCGGGCGAGGACAAGGGCAAGAAAGGCGAAATAAAGGAAGTGATAGCCGATAAGGACAGGGTGATAGTCAACGGCATCAACATCGTTTCCAAGCATTCCAAGCCCAAGAAAAACAAAACGGGCGGCATAGTCAAGATAGAAGCCGCCATACACATTTCCAAAGTGCAGCTTGTCTGCTCCAAGTGCGACAAGCCCGCCAGGATAAAGGTGCAGAAGCTTGACAGCGGCGACAAGGTCAGGATCTGCCGGAAATGCGGAGAAGTGATAATTTAGCAGCGAAGCAGTCCCTCTTTGCCGCATAAAGCGCGGTCACCTTCGGGTGGCGAGGGCAAATGGCCCCGAATGGACGCGTAAAGCAGAGGGGCGAACATGAGGTATACTTAAATGAACAAAGAAAATAAAAAAGAAACAGGCAAAGAAACCAAAAAGGAAGCGATCCAGAGGCCTCCTAAAGATTACAAGCCCAGGATGAGAAAGGTCTACGACGAAAAGATCGTTCCCGCCCTGATAAAAGAGCTGCAGCTCGGTTCCGTTATGGCCGCGCCGAAACTCGAAAAGATCGTCATAAACATGGGCGTGAACGAGGCCAAGGAAAATATCCAGGTTTTGGAACAGGCCAAAGAGGATCTCACCGCCATAACCGGCCAGATGCCGGAGACCATGAAGGCCAAGAAGTCCATCTCCAATTTTAAACTGAGAGAGGGAATGCCCATAGCCCTCAGGGTTACGCTCAGGGGCGCGATAATGTACGAGTTCCTCGACAGGTTTATTTCACTTTCGGCTCCCAAGATAAGGGATTTCCAGGGTTTTTCCTCCGGCCATTTCGACGGCAGGGGGAATTACAACGTGGGGCTCAGGGACCATCACATTTTCCCGGAAGTGAACGTGGAAAAATCGGTAAAGTCCAGGGGCATGAACATAACCTTCGTCCTGCAGAAAGCGGACAACCATAAAGGGCATCTGTTGCTCGAACATTTCGGCATGCCCTTTAAAAAGGAAAAAAGCAATTAAGGAGAGAATTTATGGCTACATACGCGTGGATGGCTAAGGCGAGGAAAACCCCCAAGTATTCTACCAGGCAGAGAAACAGGTGCCAGATTTGCGGCAGGCCCAGGGCCTATTACAGGGATTTCGGCCTTTGCAGGATATGTTTGAGGAAAATGGCCCACCAGGGCCTCATACCGGGATTGAAAAAATCCAGCTGGTAATAGCGGCAGATTAAGGTTGACGGTGAAGCGGGAAGCGACGCGGGATTAAGTTTAAGAAAAGCAGATTACAGGAAAGATTAAGCGGACCGGGAAAATGCGGGGAAGTTTTTGTTCTTAACTCCGGTCTTAATCTTAACCTGCTGTAAACGGAGGAAGTATAAAATGGACACTATAGCCAATATGCTGACGAGCATCAGAAATGCGAGCCTTAAAAACAAGGAGAAAACGGAGTTTCCCTTTTCCCAGGTTAAAATGAATATCCTCGGGGTCCTGAAAGAGGAAGGCTTTATTTCGAATTACAAGAACATGAAGGACGAAGCCGACAAGAGCGGGAAAAAACTGACCATAAGGGTCATGCTCAAGTATTCGTCCGACAAGAAACCCGTCATAAACGGGATAAAAAGGGTCTCGAAGCCGGGACTGAGGGTGTACAGGCCTTACGACGAGATGCCCAGGATTAAGGCCGCTTACGGGGTCAACGTGATTTCCACCTCAAAGGGGATAATGAGCGACAGGCAGGCCAGAAAGGAAAAAATGGGCGGAGAGGTTCTCTGCCAGGTTTGGTAAGCGGACAGGCCGAAGGCATAAGGGTGTAGGCCGGAGATAAACGCAAAAGGAGAATTTATGAGCAGAATAGGAAGAAAAATCATAGAAATACCGGAAAAAGTCGACGTTTCGGTCCAGAACGGACTTGTGAACGTAAAGGGGCCGAAAGGCGAATTGACCTACAAGCTGGTGAACGGAATAGACGTGGAGATCAAGGATAAAAAAATAAGCGTGACCAAAAAGGCCGACAGGAACGACCTGGGCGCGATTTTTGGCACCACGAGAGCCAAGATAAATAACATGGTGGAAGGCGTCACCAGGGGTTTTGCGAAGAATCTAGAGATAAACGGCGTGGGTTTTAAAGGCGCGGTGCAGGGCGCCATCCTTACTCTTCAGGTCGGATTTTCCCACCCGGTCCTCGTCGACATCCCCAAGGGTCTGGAAATCAAGATGGATCCCAAACAGACCCTTTTGACCATTTCCGGCGTAGATAAAGATCTGGTCGGCAACGTGGCTTCCAAGATAAAAAAGATAAAGCCGCCGGAACCTTACAAGGGCACCGGTATAAAATATCAGGGCGAAAGGATAATAAGAAAGGCCGGCAAGTCCGCGGCCGGAGCGAGCTCGGGAGCTTCAGGCGGAGCGGAAAAAAAGTAGGGGATAGAGAATAGAGAATGGAGAATAGGAAGTAAGTCTTTAACTAAACTCTAACCTCTAGTCTCTGCGGTTACGGAGATAATTTATGATAACAAAACAAGACAAGTACCAATATAGGAAAGAGAGAAGCAGAAAAAAACTGCTTAGGAGCGGCACTACCGTTCCCAGGCTCAGCGTTTACAGGAGCCACAAGCATATTTACGCCCAGGTTGTGGACGATATAAAAGGCAGCACGATCGCCTTCGCCTCGAGCCTGGATAAGTCTCTCAAGGGAAAGCTTACGTCCACCAAGAATATAAGCGCTTCCAAAACGGTGGGAGAACTGGTCGCCAAGAGAGCGCTGGAAAAAGGCGTGAAAGAAGTCATTTTTGACAGGGGCGGAAGGCTTTATCACGGAAGAGTAAAAGCCATAGCCGACGCGGCCAGAGCTGCCGGATTGAAGTTTTAACAGGAGCAATCACGATGATAAACAAAAACCAGAAACAGATAAAAACCGAAAAGGTTCTCGACGCGGAAAAAGCCAGGACCGATCCGGATTTTGCAGACGTCGAAAGCCAGGCGGAAAAAAGCATCGTCGTCGCCATTAACAGGGTTACGAAGGTCGTGAAGGGCGGAAAGAGGATGTCTTTCAACGCCATAGTAGTAGTCGGCAACGGCAACGGGAAAGTGGGCGCTTCCCTCGGTAAATCCAACGAGGTGCAGGGCGCTATAGCCAAAGCCACCTCCGCGGCCAGGAAAGAGATGATGGAATTCCCCATCGTCAGCGGCACCATTCCGCACGAAATAGAAGGCAGGTCCGGCGCCGGGCACGTCTGGATGAAGCCGGCTGTCGAAGGAACCGGTCTTATTTCAGGCGGCGGCATGAGGGCCATTCTGGAAGTCGCGGGAATAAAGAATATCCTTACCAAAAACCTCGGTTCCAGGAACCCCTTCAACACTATTTACGCCACGCTTGACGCCCTCAAAAGGCTCAAAAGAAAAGAAGAAGTGGCGGAGATAAGGAAGTAAGGGGATAAAAGTGACAAAGGAGCAGAGACGCAGAGGCATAAAGGGAAACGGAATGTTCCTTATGACACTTTGGCACTTTGTAACTTTGCCACTCACTGATTAAGGAGAAAATATGATTTCATTGAACAATTTAAAACCCAAGTACGGCGCCACTCACAGGCGCAAAAGACTCGGCAACGGCCAGGGTTCGGGGCACGGCCAGACCTCCACCAGGGGCCAGAAGGGCCAGAGTTCCACCGCCGGCGGTTCCAAACCCAAGGGTTTTGAAGGCGGCCAGATGCCTTTAGCCAGAAGGATCCCCAAAAGCGGATTCAGGAACACCAAATTCAGGGTCGAATATCAGTATGTCAACGTTTCTTCCCTTGAAAAATATTTTTCGGCCGGCCAGGAAGTTAACTCGAAGCTCCTCGACGAAAAAGGTCTCGCCAGAAAAGCGATGCCCGTAAAGATACTGGGCGACGGCGAGTTGAAAAAGGCTCTCAATGTCACGGCCGACGCCTTTTCAAAATCCGCCAAAGAAAAGGTCGAGAAAGCCGGCGGCAAAGCGATACTAGTTGCAGGTTGCAAGTCACAAGTCACAAGTAAAGAAGCAGGGAGTCAGAAGTAAGAAGTCAGAGGCCAGAAGCGGAGAGACGGAGAGGCCTAAACTCTTTACTGTTTACGTTTTCCGCTTTACGTTAAAGGGAGAGTACAATGGAAAATATAGCCAATATATTCAAGGCTGAAGATTTAAAGAAGAGGATAATATTCGTGGCCGCGGCGCTGGCCGTTTTCCGGCTCGGCGCAGTCATCCCTATACCGGGTGTAAACGCTTCCGCCCTGGCGGCTCTTTTCGAAGCCGGCAAAGGCGGTGTGTTGGGCTTCCTGGATATGTTCTCCGGCGGAGCCTTGGGCAGATTTTCTATTTTTTCCCTCGGCGTCATGCCTTATATAAACGCCTCCATTATAATGAGCCTTGTGCAGGGAGCGCATGTGTTCCCCTGGCTCGACAGACTTCAGAAGGAAGGGGAGTCCGGCAGGAAAAAAATAACCCAGATAACCAGGGTTTTCACCCTTTTTCTCGCCGCCATACAGTCTTTGGGCCTGACCGTGGCGCTTAATAATATGCCTGTCCCCGGCGGGATGCCCATAGTCGTGAACCCTGATTTCGCGTTTTATTTCACCACCGTGGTGACGCTCACCACCGGCACCGTTTTTATAATGTGGCTCGGAGAGCAGATAACGGAAAGAGGCGTAGGCAACGGCATCTCGCTCATTATTTTCGCCGGTATCGTGGACAGGCTGCCTAAAGCCGTAATGGATATGATAAGGCTCGTGCAGTTGGAAGAAATAAGCATACTTCTGGCCGTTTTTATACTGGCGCTCGTCGCCGGGATCATATCTTTCGTGGTCTGGGTGGAGACCGCGCAGCGTAAAATACCGGTACAGTACGCGCAGAGGATGGTGGGCAGGAAAATGTACGGCGGCGTAAGCACCTTCCTTCCCCTTAAGGTGGACCAGTCCGGGGTCATAGCCGTCATTTTCGCCGTCTCGCTGATAGGACTGCCTTACACTTTCGCCACTTTCAGGCCCAATTCGCCAATAGCCCAGAAGGTTATGGAGTTCATGAGCCAATCCAGCCTGCTTTACCAGTCCTTTTATGTCGCCCTGATAATCTTTTTCTGCTATTTCTATAATTCCGTCAGCATAAACCCGAAAGACTTGGCCGAAAACATGAAAAAATGGGGCGGCTTCGTGCCGGGTATGAGACCCGGGGAGCCGACGGCCAAATACATAGAGTGGGTGTTGAACAGGATAACTCTCGGCGGGGCGCTTTTCGTTTCTTTGATAGCCGTCATGCCGGACTATTTGAGGGCCAAACTCAACGTTCCCTTTTATTTCGGCGGCACTTCCCTGCTCATAGTCGTGGGCGTCGGGCTTGATACCATAGCCCAGATGGAAGCGCATCTTCTGATGAGGAATTACGAAGGTTTTTACAAGAACAGCAAGATAAAGGGCCGCTGGTTTAACGTGGGGCAGTGAGAGGAAGGCTTAAGGGATAAGGCGGAAGGTGAAAGTTATGCGAAGTAAAAAAGATTTTTTTTCTGCCGCCTTGAGCCTGCGGCCTTCGGCCTGTTTTAAAGGGGGATTGGTATGAACCTAGTTCTTCTGGGGTATCCCGGTTCGGGAAAAGGGACGCAGGCCAAGGCTCTGGCCGCGAAGAGGGGTTTTACCCATATTTCCACGGGAGACCTGTTCAGGGAAGAGATTTCTAAAAATACGGATTTGGGAACGAGAGTGAAGGGTTATATTTCGCAGGGCAAGCTGGTCCCGGACGGGGTTGTTCTGGACGTGATAGAGAACAGGATAAAGACGCTTAAAGGCAATATACTTTTCGACGGCTTTCCCAGGACTGTGGAACAGGCCGAAGGGCTCGAAAGGATGCTGGAAAAGTATTCCATGCAGACGGACGGCGTTCTTTTTTTCGAAGTTAACGAAAAAGAAGTGGCGAAAAGGATCTCGGCCAGAAGGTTCTGCGCGAAATGCGGGGCCATTTATAACGTTCTCAGCAGTCCGCCAAAAACCGAGAACAAGTGCGACTCCTGCGCTTCCCCTCTCTCCACGAGGGAGGACGACAGGCAAGAGGTCGTCCTCAAGAGGATAGAGGTCTACAAGGATCTCACCTCCCCTCTGGTATCCTATTACCGGACACAGGGGGTCTTTCACGTTATCGACGCTTCCCTGGGACAGGACGAAGTCTACGCCCAGATAGAAAAGGCCGTAGAGAGCAAAGCCGGGTATTGATGATAGAAGTCAAAACTGAAAAAGAAATAGAGTTTATAAGGACCGCTTCCTCGGTAGTGGCGAAAACCCTGGTCATAATCAAAAAGGAGATAAAACCCGGGATTTCCACTTTTTACCTGGATGAGCTGGCCAGGGAAAGCATAGAAGCCCGGGACTCGAAGCCGGCTTTTCTCGGTTATCGCGGGTATCCGGCCACGGCGTGCGTCTCGGTCAACGAGGAAGTCATACACGGCATACCCAGCAGGGACAAGATAATCCGCGACGGGGATATAGTTAGCGTGGACCTGGGCGCCGTCTATAAAGGGTTTTACGGAGATTCCGCCATAACGGTGCCGGTAGGGAACGTTGAAAAGGAACATTTGAGGCTGATAGAAGTGACGGAGCGGGCGCTCATAGAAGGACTCGGGGCGGTCAGGAACGGAGCCAGGCTCGGAGACGTTTCGAACGCCGTGCAGGCGTTCGCGGAAAAGAACGGGATGAGCGTCGTGCGCGACTTTACGGGCCACGGAATCGGCAGGCATCTGCATGAAGAGCCTTCTATCCCCAATTACGGTCCGGCTGGGACCGGACCCGTTCTAAGGACGGGTATGACCATAGCGGTGGAACCGATGATCTGTCTGAAAGGCAACGCGGTTCATTTTTTGAAGGACGGCTGGACGGTGGTGACCGACGACGGTTGTTTTTCAGCCCATTTCGAGCATACGGTCTGCGTAACGGAAGACGGTTGCGAAATACTCAGTAAGAGAGAGGGGTGAGCGTGCAGGGAGCGGCGGTGAATAAACCCCTGAAAGGCTTCCCTCTGAATGCCGGCCGCTCAACGGCGCATGATGGCCAGTGGCCTTGTAATTTAGTATAATAATTTAATATGTCCGACAACAGTGAAAAAATTGAAGTGGAAGGCATTGTAAAAGAGGCGTTGCCAAACGCCACTTTCAAGGTTGAGATAGGTCAGGGAAAAACCATTCTCGGGATTATCTCGGGCAAGATGAGACTTAACCATATAAGGATTCTGCCCGGCGATAAAGTCAGAATCGAGCTTTCTCCTTACGATTTGTCTAAAGGCAGAATAGTTTTCAGGGAAAAATAATAGCGAAGCCCCCCTCTTTATGGGGCTGTTTAATCTGGAAATCGGAGTTCAATTATGAAAGTAAGATCAAGCGTCAAAAAAATGTGTGATAAATGCAAAATCATAAAGAGAAAAGGCGTGGTCAGGGTTATATGCCAGGAACCGACGCATAAGCAGAGACAGGGTTAAAAAGGCAGATTGAGATTGATAGCGAAGCGGGAAGCGGCGCAAGGTTTAGATTGAAAATGAGGCAGGAAAACAGGGTAAAGTCAGGAAGAGAAGCAGGGAAGTTCGGTTGTTTCTTGGCCTTGGTTTTAATCTTAACCTGCCGTTGAAAGGAGCTGAAATATGGCGAGAATAGTAGGCATTGATTTGCCCAGAGAAAAAAGGATAGACATAGCTTTGTCGTATATTTACGGAATCGGCAGGCCTCTTGCTAAAAAGATACTGGAAACCGATCTTAACGGACAGATAAAGCCGGAAACGAGAGTGAAGGATTTGACCGAAGAGCAGGTCGGTATGCTTACCGCGGTCATTTCAAAGACTTACAAGGTGGAAGGCGAGTTGAGAAGGGAAGTGATGTCCAATATCAAGAGATACGTGGAAACCGGCAGCTACAAGGGTTTCAGGCACAGAAGGAATCTCCCGGTCAGGGGACAGCGAACCAAAACCAACGCCAGGACAGGGAGAGGCAGAAGAAAGACGGTGGGAGCGGCGGCTAAAGCGGCGCCGGCGCCGGCCGTTAAAGCGTAAAGGGGAATTTATATGAGCGAAGAACAGAAAAAACCGCAGGAAGGAGCGAGCGATCAGAAATACAAAAAGCCCGCCCCCAAAAATCCGAGAAGAAAGTATATAAACGCTTCTTTCGGCAGAGTGTACATAAACTGCACGTTCAATAACACTATCATCACCATAACCGATGAAAGGGGCAACGTGATAGCGTGGTCCACTTCCGGTTCCAACGGCTTCAGGGGAACCAAGAAAGGCACGCCCTTCGCGGCCCAGATAACCGCGGGCAAGGTCGCCGCCAAAGCCATCGAGCTCGGCATGAAACAGGCGATGGTGTTCGTGAGCGGCCCCGGTCCCGGAAGGGAAACGGCCATAAGGTCCATAGCGCAGAGCGGCATACACGTGACCTCCATAAAAGACGTCACCCCCATACCGCATAACGGCTGCCGGCCTCCCAAGCCCAGAAGAGTGTAA
>PEXN01000107.1 GCA_002774685.1 Elusimicrobia bacterium CG08_land_8_20_14_0_20_51_18
AAAAGATGATTAAGACCTGCTAAAATAAACAAGAGAGGCAGGCATGATGAACTACAATCATTTAAACAAGCACGAGCGTGATAAGTTGTCGGTTTTGCGCGGTCAGGGCTTAAAATTCCGTGAGATAGCCGAAAAGCTCGGCCGCAGTCCAGGCACCCTTTCCCGCGAGCTAAAAAGGAATAATTCGCGCATAGCTTATTTTCCGCACAAGGCGCAGGAGAAGGCTGAAAAACGGCACAGGGAATGCCATAGGAAGAAAAGGCTCAAGACCTACGCTCTGAGATTTGACGTTGAAAAGATGCTTATAAACGGGTGGTCGCCTGAGATTATCGCGGGTCAGCTTAAAAGGCTTAACGGTGACAAGCGGGTAATAAGTCATGAATCCATCTACCAGTGGATATACAAAGAGGCGCCGTATCTGACGGGGTATCTGGTCAGGTCGCGCGAAAAGCGTTATCCGAGGAACTATAAACGTGGTAAGAGGATTAAAATCCCCAATAGGATTCCGATAAAAGAGCGGCCGATTGAGGTTTCCGGCCGGAAAGAGCCCGGGCATTGGGAAAGCGATCTTATAACCTCGGTTAAAAGCAAACCTGCTTTACAGGTTGACGCGGAAAGGGCATCCCGGTATGTCAGGCTGAGTAAAGTAAAAGACAAGACGGCCGTGGAAAACAAGGAGGCCATTTGTTTCGCCCTGAAAGACTATCCGGCCCATGTGAAAAGGAGCATAACGTACGACAACGGGTCTGAAAACACGGAACACGAGGCGGTGAACGCGAGGCTGGGGACAAGGTCGTATTTCTGCGAGCCGTATCACAGTTGGGAAAAGGGGACAGTGGAGAACACTAACGGACTTATACGGAGATTTTTTCCGAAAGGGACGGACTTTGCTAAAATATCAGATGAAAGGATAAAAGAGGTGGAAACCTGGTTAAATGACAGGCCAAGAAAATGCCTGGGCTTTAAAACACCGGCAGAAGTCTTTAACGCTTTTGTTGCACTTACTCCTTGAATTCACCCTCCCCGACATACACCTGGCCGTTTGATGGGCAAAGCCCCTGTTACGGCACCGCACATAGTGCGGTCGCCGGTTTTTTGCCCGACATACAGGTGTCGGGCTGAATTGCTATAATTTTTGTATGGGTAAGGAGAAATTGAAGGCCGGGGCGGAATTCCCGGTATCGGACAGGGACCTGAAGTTCCCGCACGCTTTTTTGCTGGACGCCTCGGCAGGTTCCGGCAAGACCTATAATCTGAGCAACCGCTATATACAATTTTTGCTTTCCGATAAGGTCTCGCGCAATAAGCTTTCCAATATCCTCGCCATAACCTTCACCGAGAACGCCACCAAGGAGATGAAGACGAGGATAATCTCTTTCCTCAAGGAAATTTACAACGACAAGGCCAAAAGGGCGGAGATGGCCGGACTGCTGGAGTTGTCCGACGAGGAACTGAAGAAAAAGGCGGACCTGAAGCTGAATCTTATTTTCGACAATTATACCGATTTCAACGTGGGCACCATAGACAGCTTCATACTGAAGATACTCGCCGTTTCCGTGGACGAACTGAACGTGAACCCGGATTACGAGATAGTCTTCGACAACAGGAAGCTGATAAATCCGGCCCTTGAAAAATTCTTCAGTTCGCTCGAAGTCGGGGACAAGCGGGAGATAATAGACCGTTTTCTCCTGGCGTTGAACAATTCCGGCGGGGATTCTTACCTTTTCAATCCGGCCGAAGAGATAAGGGAAAAGTTCGGCAAGTTCATGGAAAAGGAGAACAAGTATCTCCTAAATATAATCGTGCCGGAGGCCGACGCCCAAAAAAAGAAGAAACTGGCGGGAGAAATACTGGAAGGCATAAAAGCGCTGGCGAAAAGATACGAAAGACTCGCCCCCGAACTTTATAAGGGCGTGGACGAAGCTTTAAAGGCCGGCGATTTCAGCGTCTTGCTGAATAAATTCAATTCGGAAAGCGGTATTTTCCAGAAAAGCAGGAAAATTTTCAAGGAGCAGGTGGCTAACGACGCCTGGTTCGCCGAAGCCATGGGAAGCCTCAACGACAAGGCGGGCGAATATTACGAACTGGAATCGGCCATCTTCTACCGGGCCTTCGGCGAGCTTTACCTGGAATTCAAGGAAGTTTTCGCCAGGGTCAGGCGGAAAACCAATATTTTGAGCCTTTCCCAGATAACCAGCGAGATCTCGGAATACATAAAGGCCGAAAACGTGCCCGAGATATACCTCAAGCTCTCGGCCCGGCTGAATCATTTCCTCATAGACGAGTTCCAGGACACCAGCCTCTCGCAGTGGAACATCCTGCGCCCTTTGATAGAGGATTCCCTCGCCAAAAACGGCTCGCTTTTCCTGATAGGCGACGTGAAACAGGCCATCTATATGTTCCGCAACGCCGATTACCGGATAATGAACGAGTTCAAGAAGGGCGGGGCCGGGAATAAATATCTTTCATTGGAATCTTTGGCCAAAGGCGCGGAGAAGTTCTCGCTGGCGGCGAATTTCCGCAGCGACGAAAGGATACTCGAATATGTGAACCGCTTTTTCAGTTCAGAAGCTTTCAAGGGGTACCTGGAAGAGAAAACCTGCGGCGACATAACCGGCCTGCTGGATTCAGCCCAGCTGGTGGAGGAGAAAAAAGCCGGCAGGGGATATGTCAAAACCATGGTACTGGCTAAAGGCGAAAAGGCCTGCCCGCCGGGCGAGAGGCAACTCTCGGCCAGGGAAGGAGTGGAGGCGGAACTTAAGGAAAAATTCCTCGCGGCCGTGAAGGATATGTCCGGGCGTTTCGAACTGGAGGAAATGGCGGTTCTCGTCAAAAAGAACGACGAAGTGGAGAAAATAGTCGGCTGGCTGAACGAGGCGGGGATTCCGGTCGCTTCTTTCAGTTCGCTGGATATAAGGAAAAGGAAGCTCATAAGGGAAATAACCGCTTTGCTGGCCTTCCTGGAAACCCCGTCCGACAATCTCGCTTTCTGCGCCTTCCTGCTCGGCGACCTGTTCGCGAAGTCTTTCGCCGATACGGAGGAATTGAGGGATTTCGTCTTCAAAAACAACGCCCCGCGCGGGGAGACGGTGCTTTACGCGGAGTTCAAGAAGAAATATCCCGGGCTTTGGGAAAGCTTTTTCGCCGAGCTTTTCAATAAGAGCGGCTACCTGACGGTTTACGAACTGATAAACCTTATTTACGGCAATTTCTCCGTTTATAAATTTTTCAGGGAGGAGACCGCTTTCCTGGTGAAATTCGCGGATATAGCCTATAATCTCAACGCGGGGGAAAGTTCCGGCGGCATTTCCGGCTTTTTGGCCCATCTGGAGGAGCCTTCGCGGAACGAGGAAACCTTCTCCGTACGCCTGCCGGAATTTATCCCCGCGGTGCGCGTGATGACCTTCCACAAGGCCAAGGGCCTGGGTTTCGGCGCCGTGATAAACATTTTCGAGGATTCCAGGCGGCCGGGCGGGGAAAGGATATTCTATTCGGCCGAGCATGACGGGCTGGTCCTGAGAAAGATAAATAAGAAGGGCTTCTGCGAATTTTCCGCCGCGCTGGATAAAATATACCGGGAAGAGGAAACCGACGAAGCCGTGCAGGAACTGAACACCCTTTATGTCGCCATGACCCGGGCGGGGCACGAACTGGTGAACATAGTCAGGACCAAAGGGACCGGCAAACTCCTGTCCCTTTTCGCCGATTATGAGGCCGGGAAGAAAGAAAACCATATTTCCGGTGGTAAAAAAACGCCGCCTTACCTGGAAATAGAGGCCGGCTCCGGCCGCAATCTTTACGATTTCATAAGGAACAACGAAAAGGACAGTTTCGAAACTTTAAGGGGCAATATTTATCACCTGGCGCTTTCCAGAATAGATTGGGCCGTCGGCATAGCCTCCCTGGCTGCGCCCAGCGGGCAAGCCGGCACCTGCGCCCCACAAGGAGGGGTAGTTCCGGCCGGCGGGATTTCGCCGGATAAGATACGGGGATATGTGGACCGGGCGGCGGATTTTTACGGTTCTTTCCCGGAAAAAGAAAGAAAAGAGGCCGCGGAAAAGATAGAAAAGGCGCTCGCCCGGCTCGGAGAATATTTTAAGCCGGCCAAAGGCCGTTCCGCCAAAAACGAGGCCGAGTTTATTTCGGAAAAAGGCGCGGTTTGCCGCGTGGACAGGCTGGTGGAGGACCCGGATTCGGTTACGGTGATAGATTACAAGACCGGCGCGGAGGCGGATTATTCGGGGCAGATGAAATTTTACCTGAAAACTGTTTCCGCGGCTTTGGGCAAGAAGGTGAAAGCACTGGTGTATTACATCGATACGGGAGAGATAAAAGAAGTAATCAGTAATTAGTAATTAGGGTAGAGGAGCTCCTTATAGACTGATTACTGTTTACTATATTGATACGGGAGACGCGCAGGAAGTGACGCAATAAGCGCTGGAGGGATGGAGGATAAGCGTAAAGCGTGAAACGTAAAACGGAAAGCGTTTATAAGGAACTTCTATATCACTTTTTACGCTTTACTCTTTACGTTTTACGACAAATAATCATCCAATCTTCTAAACTACTTATGTCTAAAGTTGAAATAATAAGCCTGAAGGAAAATATCGTCGAAAAAACCGGGGACATACTGCTCGGCTCTTCCGATATTTCCAAAAATCTCGCGGTTTTCCCGAACCGCAGGCCCGGCTATTTCCTGAACCTTTACCTTTACGAGAAAAAAGGCAAACCCTTTCCCGCGCCGGCCGTCCTGTCCATGGATTCTTTCGTGGATTGGGCTTTCGAAAAGCTGAACGGGGGCGAAACCTGCAAGGGCGCGAACGAGCTGGACCTTACCGCTTTCCTTTACCGCGATTTCGCCGATTATTCGAGGAAAATAACGGGGATAAAACCGGAGAACTTTTCGCTGGATTTTTTCATGCCCTGGGCCCGGAAAATAATTTCTGATTTCGAGGAATTGAAGATAAACGGGCTTAAAGAGGCGGAGATAAAGGATTTCGATTTCCTGATAAAGGATTTCGCGGAAAAAGAGAGCGATTGGCTGAAAGACCTGGCCGGGTTCAGGGACAAGTATTCGAGATTTTCAGCCCTGTACGGCAAATTCTACGAGAAATGCCTTTCGGAAAGGATTTATACCCGCGCGATGAAATACGAATTCCTGGCCGGAAAGCTCGGGGAGCTCGATTTCGGAGAATTCGAGAACGTGGTCTTCGCCGGCTTTTTCGCCCTCACCGGAAGCGAGCAGAAGATATTTCAAAGGATGCATAAGCTGAAGAATTCCTTCTTCCTTTATTATAATTCGCCGCTTCTGGAAGGGAAACTGCCTTTTGCCGCCAAGATCCCGCCCTGCGAAAGCCGCGCCGAAGCGACGGAGATACATATCGGCAAAACCGCCGGTCCGCACGAAGAGATAATGGAGCTGAAGAAAGCGCTCCTTAAAAGCGCGGAGAAAAAAGGGGAAAAATTTTCGCTGGACCGGGAAAGCGCCGTGGTGCTGCCGGATTCGCACATGATACTGCCTCTCACGGAGAACGCGCTGTACGATTTCGAGAAATTCAACGTTTCCGCCGGCTATCCGCTCGAGATGACGCCGGTCTATTCCATGGCGGAGGCTCTTTTCGCCCTGCTGGACGGGGCCGCGGGCCCGGGGAAAAACCGGTATTCGGCGGCCGATTATATGGCTTTCGTGATGCATCCTTATGTCAAGAACGTGAAAACCGGCGTGTCCGCTTCGCTTAATGGCAGCTACGCAGGACCCAATTCCTTCGAAGCCTCGGCGAAGAAGAACGGGTCTTCTGTTACTAACAATAGCTACGCAGGACCCAATTCCTTCGAAGCC
>PEXN01000113.1 GCA_002774685.1 Elusimicrobia bacterium CG08_land_8_20_14_0_20_51_18
CTGGCGGAATAGGTGTCGTGGCAGATCGCGGCCCTTACGCCCTTGAATTTATTGGCGGTTATGCAGGCGCCCACCCCGCTCCCGCAGATCACTATGCCTCTCTCGGCCTTGCCGGAGGCGACGGCCCGGGCCACGGCCGCGGCGAAATCGGGATAATCCACGGGTACGGAGGCCGACCCGGCTCCGGAGTCGGAAACTTTATGTCCGGCCTTCGACAGAAAACCGGCTATCAGGGTCTTGAGACCGAAGCCCGCATGGTCGCTGCCTATCTGTATTTTCATTTAGCCGCCTTTATTCAAGTCACAAGTCGTAAATAGTAAATAGTAAATAGTAAATAGTAAATAGTAAATAGCAAAACTAACCATCTAACTTCTAACCTTCAAACCCTCTAACCCTCAAGCTTTAGACCGCTTCACGCTTTTCACTTCCAAACTTTTCAACTTGCGAACTTTTTTACTTTCACTCTTTCTGCTCTAAATCTTCGTTATCTCCTGTTTGCTTATCCAGCCCTTCAGGCCTTCGCCTATCAGGCCGGCCTCAAAAAAATTCTCGTCGGAATCGTCCATTATTCTGACTATCTTGGCCCTGGTTACGGTGGCGGAGACCTTAAAGTTGTCCCCGGGGCCGCTCAGTATCCTGGCTTCCCGCGCGGATATGACTCCGGCCGAATAACAGAAGGAATTTTTCCTGAGCGCGGACCAGGAAAAGAACAAGCCGGCCAGGAGCAGGGAGAAGAGGATAGCCGCGCCGGCCTTTTCCCTGTGTTTTTCCCAGAAGAAAAAGGCCAGCGCCAGGAAGAAGATCCACAGAAACAGGGTGTAGAGGGCCGTGAGTTCCGCGTCGGAAAAGAAATAGTAGACGTAATAGAAAACCTGCGGGATGTCGCTGGAGAAGAGCGTCTGGCCGGTCTGCTTGGCCGTGAACTCCAGGTTGTAACGGATGTTCTGGTTCCTGGGCAGCAGCTTGAAGGACTTCAGATAGTAGATGAGGGCTCCCGTCTGGTCGCCGTTCTTGTAGAGGCAGTTCCCGGCGTTATAGAGGGCGTAAGGGTCGTTCCCGTCCCGCGAGAGTATCTCCTCGTAAGTTTTAAGGGCTCCGCCGAAGTCGCCGTTTTTGTAAAGCTCGGCCGCCGCGGAAAATTTGCCGTCGCCGAAGGCGAAAAGACCCGCGGAAACGGAAAGGAACATGGCGGCGAAAAGGATTTTTTTTATCCGGCCGCCTGCCGGCCGGCCGGGAATTCGTCTCTCTTTAAATAATCCCGCCACCCGCTTGACGGCCGTAAGCGGGCATTCGGGGCGGGCATTCAATATCAAGCGGGTAGCGGGATAAGCGGGTAGCCGTGTCATCTTTTGAACTCCTTTTCCAGTATGGCCGTCAGAGCTCTCAGCTTTTCGGCCGTGTTCTCCACGCTTTTCCGGTTGACGTTGGAGGAGGCGTAATTCATGAACTCTATTTCCTCGAGAATGTTCTTGAGTTCCTCCTCGGCGTAATCGTTCACGGAGGGATATTTCGCTTTCAGGGCCGCAAGGGTTTTCTGTATGGTGAGCGAGTAGACGTTTTCCCTGAGCTTGGCCGACAGATAATCCACGATGCCGTCGTAGATGAGAGAAAGCGCCCTGGAGGAATTCCCGCCGGCGTTCTCTTTCTGCGCCTTTTTTATCTGGGCGTTCAGCTTGGCTTCGGCGTTCTTGAAGGCGTAGAGGAAAGGGTTCTTTATCCTTTCCAGGTGGGACCTGGAGGCGAAAAAGCTGACTAGGGCCGGGAAAAGGAAAAAAAGGCCGGCGTAAAGGGGCAGGTCCGCGATTCGCTCCGACGCTTTGGCGCCCAGACCCGAGATCCCCGGCTTGTCGAAGATGTATTTTATGTCGGAAGAAAGCTTGTTGACCGCCGGCGACTGCGGGTTGGTGTTGGTGAAATCGTAGGTCTTGCCGGTCTCGCCCTGGAGTATCCTGACCGTCACCGGCTGGGTGTCTATGGTTTCATACCTTTTGGAGTCTATGTTAAAAAAAGAGAACCGCACAGGCGGGATGGTTTTGGTCCCCGTTTCCCTGGAAGAAAGCACGTAGGTGAACTTTTTTTCGCCGCCTATGATGTCGTTGTTCTTGGTGTTGGTATAGGAGACCAAAGTGTCGTAGACCTTGAAATCGGCCGTCTTAAGTTCGGGCTTGGTGATGGCCTTTATGTTGCCTTTGCCGGAGAGCTTTACCGTGAAGTTCAGCGCCTCGCCCTGCCGGGCTTCTTTTCTGTCCAGTTCGGTGGAAATGAAGAAATTGCCGACCGCCCCCGTGAAGTCCACGGGCTGGGGCTCGGGCAAAGACAGTATCTGTAGGGCCCTGCTCTTGCTGTTGAGCGTCACGTTCTCCGAATTGGAGAAGCCGGAAAAGAATTTCTGCATGAAATTCGGGTCGAACGGATCTATGTCCTCTTCTTTTTGTATCTGCGCCATTACCTGCGCCGGACCGATCCCGGCTTTGCCGGCGTCTATGCCGAAGAGGGCGCTTTTTATCTCGCTGTAATAATAACGGATGCCGCCTATGACCATTTCGCCCGACCTTATGGGCGGCAGGTCCTCGGAGATCAGGTTGTCCAGTTTCGGCGGGAAGTACTGGGGGTTGGAGGCTATGGGGATGGACGTATAAAAGCGTATCGTCAGGTTGACCTGCTCGCCGAGATAGGCCGATTTTTTGTCCGTTTCGGCCCGCAGGAAAACCAGCTTTTCCCTGGGCGTGCTTCTGGCCGGCCTGTCCGCCTGGGCGTTCTTCCTCTGAGCCGGGGTCTGTTGGACCGGCGGTTGGGCGGAGGAGGCGGCCTTGAGCACCGTTATTTCTATTTCCCTGGTCAGGAATTTTTCCCTTCCGTTAAAGACCGGGACGGCTGGGATCCTGGTTTTGCCCAGGTACCTGGGGCTGAGCACGTAGGTGTATTCGACCGAGGAGGAAATCCTCCCGTTTATCATCGTTATATTGCTGCTTTTGCCGGCCGAATAAACGTTGAAATTGGTCATGGAGGGGATTTCGGGCTTGGCCATGGTGGCGTCGTCGCCGCTTATGGAGACCACAAGCGTGACGCTTTCGTTTATGGGCACCGTTTGCCTGTCTACCGCCGCCGTCACCGTGGTTTCCGCCCAGGCCGCCGCCGGGACCAGCGAAAGCGCCGCGCAGAGCAAAAAAGTCAGAGTTCCCGTCTTGCAAGTTTTCATTACCAGTCCTTGTCCGTAAATTGGTCGCTGCCGGCCGGATCGAAATTCTGCTGCTGCATGTTCTTCTGGTTCTCGCCTTCCTTTTCCTTGAGCATGTTCAGTATCTGTTCGGCGCGCTTTTTTTCCTGCTCCTTCTTTTCCTGGTCCTTTTTGTCTTTTCCGCCTTTATCCTTGTCCTTGTCGTCCTGGTTTTTGTTTTTCCGGTCCCCTTCTCCGCCGCCCTGTTGTTTGTCCTCTTTTTTGTCTTTTTTCTTGTCGTCCGGTTTTTCGCATTGATTGTCTTTTTTTTGGGTCAGCGCTATCTGCAGATTGTGCTTCGCGTTCTCGTCTTTCGGGTCCAGGAGTATGGCTTTTTTATAGTTTTCTATGGCCTCGTCCAGTTTCTTCTGTATGTATTTCGAGTTGCCCAGATTGAAAAGCGCCCTGGAGCTTATCTTGGGGTCCTTTATTTTCTCGAAATTCTTGTCGGCTTCTTCGTACTGTTCCAGCTTGTAAAGCGCGTCGCCGGAGTTGAAAAGAAATTTTTCGTTCTTTTCCTTTTCCGCGGCTTTCTTGTAATAGTCGTAGGCTTTGGAATAGTCCTCTTTTTTATAGCTGGCGTTTCCGTCGGCCGCCAGGCTATCCGCGCTTTTGGCCGCGGCTGAGGAAGGGAAGGAGGCCAGGAACAAAAACAGGGCGCCCAGCGTCCCGGGTCCCGGAAAGCGGCCAAAGCCCAGTTTTTCTTCCATAAGCATAAATTCTATCAAAATTAGGATTAAGGCGAAAACCAGGGTCAACTGATAATGGTTCTTGTAATTGGCCCGGCCTGCGGTTTTGGTTTTGGACATCTTCAGGTTATCCGCGAATTTCTTTATTTCTTCGCTTACGAATTCGGGGTTGGTATATTTGACGTACTGGCCCTGGGTCTGGTGGGAGATCTTTATCAGGGTGTTCTCGTCGAGCTTGGAAAGGACGGTGTGGCCCATCCTGTCTTTCTTGTAGCCCGGTTCGGAATCGTTGGACAGCAGGTCCCCCTCTTCGCTGCCTATGCCCACGGTGAAGACCCTGAGATTGGCTTCCTTGGCCAAAGCCAGGGCCCGGTCCAGCCCCTCGCCGTGGTTTTCCCCGTCGGTTATGATGACCAGCATCCTGTCCCCGTTGTACCTGGAAAGATATTGGGCTGAGGCGGTTATAGCGTCCGAGATATCCGTCCCCTTGAAAGGCAGCATATTGGGGCGCAGGATGTCTATGAAATATTCCACGGCGTCGGTGTCGTTGGTCAGCGGGCACTGGATGTAGGCTTTCCCCTGGAAAGCGGACAGCGCTATCCTGTAATTTTTAAGGGTGTTCGCCAGGAATCTTATCATTATCTTGGCGTTTCCCAGCCTCGACGGTTTTACGTCTTTGGCGGACATGGAAAGCGAGGTGTCCACGGCTATAAGTATATTCCCGCTCATTTCGCTGACTTCCGAAAACTCCCTCTGCCACTGGGGGCCGGCTATGGAAATAAAAAGGAAGAAGAAGGCGGCCAGCATGGCAAGGTCCCTTTTTCTCTTTACCGCGAAAACTTCCGGCGGAATGACCCGCGGCACGGCGCTTTTGTCGAAGATCGCGGCGATTATGCGTTCTTTTCTCAGGGAGAGCTGGAAATAAAGGAAAACGAGGACCGTGAAGATCCCCATGCCCCAGAAAATAAAATTTACGTTCCTGAATAGTTCCATAGTATTTAGAGGACTAGAGGATTGGAAGGATAGAAGCGTAGAAGTATAGATGTATGGATGCGTGGAAGAAGGACTCTCCTTTATGAAACCATACCTCTAAATTGCTATACGTCTATACCTCTATACCTCCATACGTCCATGCCTCTATGCTTCCATTCCTCCTCCGTCACGGCACCGTCAAAAAAACCGTCTTTTCCAGTATGAAGACCAGGACCAGAAGCAGCAGCGCCGGGATGAGAAAATAATTGTAAAGGTCGGTGTAGTGCACGAAATGTTTCGCCTGGAATCTGGTCTTTTCCAACTCGTTTATCCTGGCGTAGATGTTCTGCAGTTCCACGAAATTGGTAGCCCTGTAAAATTCCCCGCCGGTGGTCTTCGCCACTTCCATGAGCGTCGCCTCGTTGAGTTCGTCCTTTACCATGGCGTAGGGCTGATAGGGGTTTCCGGTCGGATATTTGGATTCCCCTTTTTTCGCGGCTCCTATGGTATAAATCTTTATGTCGAACTGCCTGGCCAGTTTAGCCGCCGCCACGGGGTCCGCGATGGTGCCTACGTTGGAATTGCCGTCCGTAAGCAGTATTATGATCTTGCTCTTGGCCTTACTGTCCTTGATGTGGTTGACGGCGGTGGCTATCGCGTCCCCGATAGCCGTCCCGTCGGAGCGCGTCATTCCCATCGTGGTGGTGTTCAGAAAGTCCGTGAGTGTCTTATAGTCCAGCGTCAGGGGGCAGGAAAGCACCGCTACCCCGCCGAAAACGACCAGCCCTATCCTGTCGTTCTGTCTTTTGGCGATGAAATCCTTGGCCGTGTCCCTGGCGGCGTCCATCCTGTTCCTGGGCTCGAAGTCCAGGGCCACCATACTGGGCGAGGTGTCGAGCGTGAGCATTATATCCACGCCTTCGGTGGGAGGTATCTCGTCGCGCAGTATCTGCTGGGGCCGGGCCAGGGCGAAGACGGCCAAAATGAGCGCCAGGAGCCGCATATAAAAAGGAAGAGTTTCGAAAAGAGCGAGTTTCAGGTTCCTGTACTGCGGCGGGACGGTGGAAATTTTAAGGTTGAACAGCCTCTTTTCCGAGTTGGCCCGGGCGAAGAAGAAAAGAACTACGACGGGAAGGAGCAGGGTCAGGAGATAGGGGTTTCTGAAGATCATCCTTTCCCCCTTTTTCCCTGCGGCGCGGTCGGCGGAGGCGGCGGAGGAGGAGACGGGGGCGCAGACGGAGCGGCCGGGGGCGGGCTCTTCTTTTTAGCGGAAATGCCGTCCAGAAGGTCTATGAGGCGTTTCAGTCTTTCCACATCCCCGTGTATTTCCCCGGTCCCGGGAGTGTGTTTGGCGAATTTTACCAGGTCGCAGTCGTCCAGGAATTCGCGCGTATAGATGAGGTCTTTTATGTCGTGAAAGGTTCCTTTAAGGCTTTTTACCAGGTCGTGAGTGGTCATGCGGTTGGCTTGTATTAAAAATTCCCTTTCTATGTAATTCCTCAGTATGTCCGAGAGGGAAATGTAGAAAACTCCGATTTCCCCTTTTTCCGGCAGGTTCGCCCGCAGGAGAGCCGAGATCTCGTCCATCGCTTTCTGGTAAGGGGTGCGGTTGTCCGGCGCGGCCGGCGTTCCGGAAATGAAACCGGCGGTCCCCCCGGCGAGTTTTTTGTAGATCAGCCAGGCCGCCGGCGCCAGCAGAGCCGCCAGGAGCAGCCATTTCAGCCAGTTCGTGAAACGGAAAGGAGGGTAAATATCTATCAGTTTCTCGTCGCCTTTGTCCTCGAAAAAAGGCTTTATGTCTATGGGTATCTCCGGGCTTTTAGCCTTGTAGGAGGCGGCGACGGAAATAAGAGAAAATTCCAGAGACGGGAAGGTGGAAACGCCTATGTTAAAAGGGATCACCTCCAGGGCGAAGGCCGACTCGCCCTCTTTAGTTATCCCGAGGAGCTGGAAGTCGCTGTTCGAGAGCTTTTCCGTGGAGATCTTTATCTCGAAATCTCCCTGGTACTCAAGCCGGTATTCGAGCCTGAATCTCTCGGCCAGCTTCGCTTCTTTCGGCTTTTCCACCTTGAAGAGTACCGTCTGCGCCCCGGCGGACCCGCAAAAAAGAAAAAGGATTGGCAGGAGCTTTTTCATCCAGACACCTTTCCGGCGGCTGAAAGCCGCCCTGCGATGTTAAAATTGAATTTATCCCGACACCCGCTTAGAGCGTAAAGCCCGTTTTCGTTCCATTCCTTCACCGCCTGAAGGTGGCCGCTCTTTATGCGGTAACCCGAATAGGAGGGACAGTCCCTTCCGTTTATCCCATAAGGAACAGGGACGGGCAAGCGGGCGTCGGGATGGAGGGGTGTCTGGATCATACTTTGGCTTTTATCTTAAGCTTCCTGTTTTTGAAGAATTTAACCACGGAAGACAAAACGTCCTTGTCGGAGTCTATCTCTATGAAATCTATCGATCGGGAATTGAAGAGCTTTTTCAGGCTTTCCGCTTCCTTTTTTCGTTTTTTCGCGTAACCGGCCAGAGCCTCGGCGTCGGAAAGGTCCATGGCGTTCCTTTCCCCTGTTTCGGCGTTCTCGTAATTCAAAATCGCCGGTACGGGCCCGACGGACTTTTCGAA
>PEXN01000139.1 GCA_002774685.1 Elusimicrobia bacterium CG08_land_8_20_14_0_20_51_18
AGGAGGCGTTTTTGCAAAGTCCGCAATTTGCGTTCTGCACGTTCTCCACATAATACTTGAAACTCGCGCCCGTACCCTGCAGAAGCTTGAAACTGGCGCTACCGTTAACCCAGGAGGTGATATCGTGTTCCAGGCCCGGAGCGGAATTCTGGCCGGCCAGGGCCCAGGGATTAGAATCGCCGGGAAGCCGCCAGTTTGTGCCCGGCTTATTGGTCAGGAAAGCCCCCGTATCGCTCGTCACGTAAGAGTTCAGCCTCTCCTTGGCCATTTTAAGGACCATGGTCGCGACCTCCTTTTTGTCGGCTTTTACGTTCGAGACGGAGGTGGAAAGCATTACGGAAAAGATGGCGACCGTGGTCATAGCGGCTATAAGCACGGCGGCCGCTATTTCGATGAGAGTCGTTCCTTTCCTTTTTTTCATCGTCATGGCTATATTTTCGGGCAAGTCGGCACTCCGGCCCCGAACTCTTTGCATTCGCCGGTGTCAAGAAGCCTGTAACCCCAGCCGGTGTAACTCGCTGGTCCCGTAGCCTTTCTCCGCGTGCAGGCTACCGCTCCGGCCGCGCAGCAGCGCCCGCCGGTGCCCCCGTCGCAGGCGTAAAAATCATACTCCGCTTTGCCCCAATCGTGCTTGGCGACGTAATTGCAGCCTATAAGCCTGCACTTATCCTGCAGGGCGGAACCGGTGACAACCGGGCAGGTATTGTTGTTGCATGTATTCGTTATGGTTCCCCTGGCGTAATAGGGAGAATTGTCCAGCCTGTACATCCTGTTTGCGTTCCCTATCATGGTCATAAGGGAAACCGCGTCGGTGGCTTTGGAAACCTCTATGGTTTTTATGTACTGCGGGACGCCTATGGAAGCAAGTATGCCTATTATGACTATCACGACCATCAGCTCTATCAGAGTGAAACCCTTTCTCATTCTCCCCTCCGTTAGTAAGGCACAAGGCGGAAGGCATAAGGAGTAAGTCCTTTGCCCTTCCGTTTTTACCCTCAAAACCCCAACACCTTATACCCCTTCTCTTATCACTTCGACCCTATCTGAGACAACTGGAAGATAGGCAGGAATATCGACATGACTATGACCCCTATGATTCCGCCTATCCCAACCACGAGTATCGGGTCTATCAACGACGAAAATCTCCTCAGGAACTGGTCTACCTGCTCCTGGTAAAACTTGGAAAGCACGTCTATTATGTCCGGGAGTTTTCCGGATTCCTCTCCCATCCACATCATATCCGTCACTATGCCGGGGAAAATCCCGGTTTTTTTGAAGGATTCGGCGATAGACCTGCCGCTTGAAATGTCGTTTTTGGCTTTTTTCAGGGCGTTCTGCACTATCAGGTTCTTTTTGAAGGAGCCTTCCAGCACCGAAACGGCGTTGAGTATGCTGACGCCGGATTTTATCAGCGTTCCCATGGTGCTGAGCAGCCTTTCTATCTGTATGTGCTGGATGAACTTGCCTATGAGCGGCATACTGAAAAGAAACTTATTCCAGGCCAGGCGGCCGGTAGTGGTGGCTATATAGGATTTGAAGGCGAAAAAACCGCCTATCGCCGCGACTATCATGGCGACGAAATACTTGGTAATGAGCTTCGAAAAAATTATGATGAGCTTGGTCAGGGCGGGGAGATCCAGATTAAAATCTTTGAAGATGTCGGCGAAGACCGGCACTATATAGAGGACGAAATAAAAGAGAACGCCCATGGACATCGTAAAAAGCACGGCGGGATAGGAAACGGCCGTTATTATCTTGGATTTGGTGCCTTCCTGCATTTCGCAGTAATTGGTTATCTGTCTTAAAACCAAGGGCAATTGGCCGGAAACTTCGCCGGCCTGCACCAGAGAGACCCAGATTTCGTCGAAAACCTTGGGATGCTTTTCCAGCGCTTTATGGAAGGCTCCTCCGGCCGAAACGTCTTTGGTCACCTGGCTGAGCACCGCGCCCAGTGCCTTATTCTCTGCGTGTTCGCTTAAAAGCGAGAGGGCTCTTACCAGGGGAACGCCGCCGGCGACGAGAGTGGAAAGCTGCTCGCCGAAAAAAACCAGGTCGCGGCCGGAAACCTTACCCGAACTGAATTTCTTGAGCGACGCCAGCCCCTTGCTCTGTGATTTTTCGGATTGGATGGAAAGGATGAAAAAACCCTTGTTCTGAAGGGAATTTACCGCATTATCTTCGTCTTCGGCGTCGAGAGCCCCGGTCGTGACGTTGCCCTGGGAATCCTGAACCGTATATATGAACCTCGGCATAATCCTCTCCTGAAATCAATGTAACAAATTAAACCGGCCTGTTCAAGGCCAACAAAGAGGTTAGAGGCGAGAGGTCAGAGTTATAAGGGTTTCCTTCCCTATTCTCTAATCTCTATTCTCTATCCTCTTACCCTTACGCTTTACCGTTTTATTCCCTGTCCACCACGGTGACTGAAAGCATTTCCTCAACGGAAGTCACCCCGCCGAGGACTTTTCTCCAGCCGCTGGCGCGAAGATCCCAGGCCCCGCCTTTTTTAGCGGCCGTCCTTAAATCCGGTATACTGCGGGTCTTGCTTATTATGAACTTCATATCCTCGGTTATAAAATAGACCTCGTATATAGCCTTTCTGCCCTTATATCCCGTGTTGGTGCATTTGACGCAGCCCCTGGGTTTGTAAAAAATGAGGCGGGTCGGATCGGGCATGGGATTTATAAAGGACTCTTTCAGGAACATATCGACTTCGTCCTTGGGAGGTTTGTAGGGGGCCTTGCAGTCCGGGCAAAGAACTCTTACCAGCCTCTGGGCGGCGGTAAGCAGCAAAGTGGAAGAAAGCAGGAAAGGCTCCACTCCCATATCGACGAGACGCGGAACGGCTTCGAGAGCGCTGTTGGTGTGCAGGGTGGAAAGGACCAGGTGTCCGGTCATGGCCGCTTTTATACAGGCCTCGGCCGTTTCATTGTCCCTGGTTTCGCCCACCAGTATGACGTCGGGGTCCATACGCAGGAAAGACCTTAAACCGGTAGCGAAGGTAAGCCCGATATTCGTGCGTATCTGCACCTGGCTTATGCCTTCCAGCTTGACTTCGACGGGGTCTTCCAGAGTCATGAAATTCTGCTCCGGGCTTTTTATCGTGTTGAGAACGGCTGAAAGCGTGGTAGTTTTACCGGAACCCGTGGGGCCCGTCAGGAGAATCAGCCCGTGCGGAGCCTGCGCGGCTTTCAAAAAATCCTCTTTCTGCCTCGCTTCGAAACCGAGCTTTTCCACGTTCAGTTCCACGTTCCCTTTGTCGAGAAGACGGGTGACGAGTTTTTCGCCGAATACGGTAGGGCAGATCGCGACGCGGACTTCTATGGTCCTGTTCTGATATTTGATGGAAAAGCTTCCGTCTTGCGGCAATCTCCTTTCCGCTATGTCCAGTTTCGAAAGTATCTTTATCCTGGCTATCAGGCTTTCCACTATTTCCCGAGAAGGAGAGCTTCTCTCCTGCAGCACGCCGTCTATCCTGAACCTGAGGGAAACTTTTTCGTCGAATTTCTCCAGGTGTATGTCGCTGGTCCTTTCGGCTATGGCCTGTTTCAGGATGGCGTTCACCAGTTTTATGGACTGGGCGCCCTTGGATTCGCTGGAAATAACCTTATCAAGATCGAGCTTGCCGTCGGGGGTGAGAAAATCGGCGTCGGAGGTATCTTTCCCGTCCTCTTTCTCCCCTTTGTCTATGACCTTGTCTATCAGGTCGCCGGCTCCCTGGTAAAAGGTGTCCACTACGCGCAGTATCTGAGGTTTTGTGGCGATGAAAGACTGGACTTCCATGCCGCTTATGAGCTTAATGTTGTCTATAGTGAAAATATTGGTGGGGTCGGCCATGGCCACAGCCAGGACGCCGTTTTCTATGAAGAGAGGTATTACGAAATTTTCCCTGGCGAATTTTTCCGGGACCAGTTTCTCCAGGCCCTGGCCCTTTTCGGGATTGAGTATCTGGTTTTCGCGGGAAGCATAGGGCAGAGAAAGCTGCTTTGAAAGGGCTATGGAGACCTGTTCTTCCGTGGCGTATTTCAGCCTTACCAGGGCCTCCCCTATAAGGCAGTGATTCTGCTCCTGGAATTTTAAACCCTTGTGAAGCTGCTCCTCGGTTATTACCTTGGCCTCTATAAGGATTTCGCCGAGACGTTTTCTTGCCATATCAATCAACCAGAATTGTGGGCGTCACGAATATGACCATGTCCGTATTGGTCCTTCTGGCGCTCGTCGAAGTAAAAAGCCAGCCTATAACGGGTATATACCCCAGAAGAGGGACTTTTTTTACCGTTTTATTTTCCGTCGAGGAAAGCATGCCGCCTATGACCACCGTCTGGCCGTTTTTCACTCTGACCATGGTGGAAGCTCCCCTGGATATCGGGTCCAAAACGGTCTGCCCCTGCACCGTTATGGCGGAGTTGGTGGTATCGGAATAGGAAGGCTGGACTACGAGCGTTACATAACCTTCTTTGTTAACCTGCGGGGTTACCTGCAGGGTAAGGCCTATCCTCTTCCTCTCTACGCCGCTGGTTTCGGAGCCGGTCGAACCGCCGGCGGAGGAAACCACGCTTTGGGCGCCGACAGCGGCGTCCCTTGAGATCTGTATTATGGCGGTTTTATTGTTCATGGCCACTATTTTGGGAGTGCCGAGATACCTGGCTTCGCCTCTGGAGATCAAGGCCCTGAAGATAG
>PEXN01000122.1 GCA_002774685.1 Elusimicrobia bacterium CG08_land_8_20_14_0_20_51_18
GATTGGGCCTTCTAAGGATGAAAAATCCGCCTTCGGAGGCTCAAAAGCGTGATTATGTGGCAAGGCGTTTGGCGCCAATGACAGTTAGGCAGTTGGAAGTAATTCTCGCTTATCTGGAATTTATTAAAAAAACAGAGGAAGAAAGATATAGTGATTTCCGCTATATAGATAGCGCCAAGGATAGTGTTTCCAGGGCGTTGGAAAACAGGAGAGCGCCATGAAATCCGTGGGCAAGCCTTTCCTGATAGAGAGCCGGAGATGGACAAACTGAAAAAACTCATTGCCGAGACCGGGCTGGGCCGCTTTTATGTTGTTTTCAAATGCCAAAAGATGTAATATTTTGAAAGGATAAGGGAGGAAAAATGAAAAACAGGTTTTTTGCCGCGGCAATATTGCTTCTTGCCGCTTTTTTCAACGCGCCGGTTTTCGCCCAGAACGCGGGAACTTTGAGCGTCAAGGAACAGATAAAGAATTTGCAGGCCGCCATAATCCAGCAGGGCGCCAGATGGGTGGCCGGAGAAACGGCTCTCTCCAACCTCTCCGAAGAGGAAAAGATGATGAGGGTCGGCCTAAATTTTACGGAAATAGACGCCCCGCCGATAACCGACCTGGGAGACGCCGAAGTCCCCCCCGCCCTCGACTGGAGGAATTATAACGGCAAGAATTACGTTACCGGGGTGAGGAATCAGGCCAAATGCGGTTCCTGCTGGGCTTTCGCCATGACCGCCGGCCTCGAATCCTACGTCCTTAAAACCCGGGAACTCCCCGGCACGGACCTCGACCTCTCCGAGCAGGTAATGCTTTCCTGCAGCGGAGTCGGCTCCTGCAACGGGGGCTATCTCAGCCCTTCCTACCTGGTGAAAACCGGTCTTCCAGAGGAAGCCGCTTATCCCTATACGGCCACCAATGGGGACTGCGCTTCCGCCCTGGAGGGTTGGCAGGCCAACGCCTATAAGATAGGTTCTTACGGCTCCGTTAAAAAAGATTTAAACGCCATAAAGCAGGCGATAGCGAAATACGGAGGTCTACCCACCGCCATGATGGTCTATGAGGATTTTATGCACTATAAATCGGGAGTTTACTCCTATGTCAGCGGCAAAAGGCTGGGCGGTCACGCCATTTTCCTGGTCGGGTATAATGACGCGGAAAAATATTTCATAGTCAAGAACAGCTGGAGCGAAAAATGGGGCGAGAACGGCTATTTCAATATAGCCTACTCGGAAATGACGAATTCCATAAGTTTCGGAATGAGCACGGTCGCTTACAAGGCGCCCGTCAAGGAAGAGGCGCTCGACAGGCAGGTGGAAGTCAGCGTTCTGGAAGAAGAGAAAAGCCTGGAAGATTTCATGCCGCTGTTCAGGCCCGCTTTCGAGTGGGCTAAATAAGACAGCGGATAGTTGAGAGTTTAAAGAAAAACAAAAAACCGGCCCCGTTTTTTAACGGGGCCGGTTTTATTTATAGCCGTTTTCTGTTTTTGCCCTTCGGAACTTCTGCCCTCCGCCTTACGCCTCTGGCCTTGTTTATTCTTCCTCGAGTTTCGCCCTTTCATAGATCTTTTTGTAAAGGGTGTTCCCCTGTATCAGGGCGGAATGCGGGCCGGCTTCCACTATTTTCCCGTTGTCCAAAACCAGGATATTGGCGCTTTTTTCTATGGTTTTGGTCCTGTGGGTCACGATTATGGCGCCTGTGGCCGGATAATGAGAGTTGAAGTCGTTCCAGAAATTTTCCTCGGTCTGTGCGTCCATGGCGTTGGTGGCGTCGTCTATAAGGATGAAGTCCGGATCTTTAAGCAGGGCCCTCGCTATACAGATTCTCTGCTTCTGCCCTCCGGAGATGGAAAATCCCCTGTTCCCGACCTCGGTATTGAGCCCTTTGGGGAACCTGGCCAGGTCCGTCTCGAGCTGGGAAACCGCCAAAACTTTCCGCATTTGGGCGTCGGAAACCCCTTCCCTGTTGAGGGTTATGTTGTCCAGAATGCTCTGGCTGAAAATAGAGGCTTCCTGGGAGACGTAGGAGATCTTTTCCCTCAGGCCGAAAGGGTCTATCTTCCTCAGGGGCGCGCCGTTTATCAAGATCTCGCCTTGGGAATATTCAATGAGCCTTATTATCAGCTTCAGCAAGGTGGATTTTCCGCTGCCTATCTTCCCCACCACCGCCGTCCTGCCGGTCAAACCGGCGGAAAAAGTGATATTCTCGAGAATACACTTGGAGAGCTTGTCGACGTGGAGGGAAACCCCTTTGAAAGATATCCCGGTTATTTTAGGAGCCGGCTCCGGGTTTTTGTCCAAAACCAGTTTGGGCCTTATGAGCAGTATTTCGTTTATCCTCTTTATGGAGGCTCCCGCCCTGTTCCCCGAGATGAAGAACTGGCTGATATCCATGAGCGGGTGGATTATCATGTCGGAGAACATCTGGAAGGCTATCAGGTCGCCTATGTTTATATCCCCGTTTATGACCATCATGCCGCCGGCCATATAGACCAGGAAGATGGAGAAAAAGACCGAGTAATGGAAGAAATAGGAGAACACTATCTGGAGCCTCGCGGTCCGCACTTCCAGCGCCCGCTGCCTTTCCGTCCTGGATTTGAAATAATCTTCCTGGCTTTTTTCCTTGGAATTGGCCTTTATTACCCTTATGCCGCTGAAAGCGGTCTCGAGAAAATCGTAGATCTCCGAGATGGATTTCTGGAGGTTCTCATACTCTACTTCCAGTTTTTTCCCGGTTTTTATGGAGAAAAAGAGTATCAGCGGCACGGGAACCAGCGCCCAGAGGGTCAGGAGCGGGCTGACGTAAAGCATCGCCGAAATGACGGCGGTTATGGTGAAAAAGGACTGTATGAAGCGGAAAACGCCCGAGCAGGCGAACCAGGAGATCTTTTCCGAGATGTCGTCTATGAGGCGCGTCAGCAGATCTCCTATGGTGTGGTTGTAATAAAGGCTGTGGTCGAGCGTGAGGATATGGGAGAAGAGTTTCTGTCTTATCTCGAATTCTATCCGCGCGTTCATGTAGGCCCTGTTCCTCTGGGCGAAGAGGTTAACGACGTAGGAGAGAAGGCCGAGCACGACGATATAAAGGACGTTGGTTTTTATGTAGGGAACGCCTAAGGATTTTTCCAGCCCGTTTATTATGTTTTTTATGAAAAGCGGGTTTATGGCGTTCAATGAAGCGCTGACCAGACCCAGGACGACTATGGTTATCATCCTGTATTTATGGTCGCGCCAGTAAGGGGAAAGCCATTTTAAGGTGAATATCATATGCGACAGGGATAAATGATAAGGGATAAATTATAAAACGCAAGGAAAAATTCCTTTTTTATCCCTTAGCCCTACTATGTTTTATCCCTATTCCTCCTCATAATTCCGCCTGCAGCCGGTAAAACTTGTAATAATGCCCTTTGAGCGCCATAAGCTGACGGTGACTGCCCTGCTCCGCTACCTCGCCGTTGTTGAGGAACATTATGGTGTCCGCGCTTTCTATGGTCGAAAGCCTGTGGGCTATGATTATCATGGTTTTGTGCTTCATGATGTTCTTTATCGCGCGGGTTATCATCCTTTCCGTATAGGGGTCTATGTTCGAAGTGGCCTCGTCCAGGGCCAGTATGTCCTGGTCCAGGACCATAGTCCTGGTGAGGGCTATTATCTGTTTCTCGCCTATGGAAAGGTTGGCGCCCTTTTCCGTTATAACTTTGTTCAGCGGATGTTTCTTGTAAAAATAGTCCAGTTCCAGGGTCTTTATGGCGAAATGGACCCTTTCGTCGTCCACGTTCTCGTCCATGAGTTTCAGGTTCTGCATTATCGTGCCCGGGAAAAGATAAATATCCTGCTGAACCAGGCCGATGAGTTTCCTGACGGATTTTATGTTCAGTTTTTTCAGGTCCGCCCCGTCCATGAAAATATGCCCTTTCTGGTAATCGTAAAACCTGAAAAGGAGGTTGGTTACGGTCGTTTTCCCCCCGCCGGTCTTCCCGACTATGGCCAGGGTTTTGCCTTTTTCCAGCCGGAAGGAAACGTTCTTGAGTATCCATTCCGTGTCTTCCCGGTAACGCATCGAAACGCCGCTGAATTCTATGGAGTCTTTGAAAGAATCCAGGAAAACGCTGTTTTCCGCGCTTATCATCACCGGTTTACGGTTCAGAATATTGTTTATCCTGTGCCCGGCGGAGAAAGAACGCTGTATTATGCTTATATGCTCGGAAAACCTGAAGATCGGCTCGAAAAGCTGGCTCAGGTAGAGGATGAACATTACCATGATGCCTATGGAAAGCTCCTTGTCGAGCACCTTTACCCCGCCGTAGCCGAAAACCAGGGCTTTGGACATCGGATCGAAGAGCAGGATGGTGAGAAAGAAAAAGATGGCGTAGGTTTCGGCTTTCATCCAGGTGTTCAGTTTGTTCAGGTTCAGTTCGTAGAGCTTTCCGTCGGTGTATTTTTCCCTGTTGAAGCTCTGTATGGTGGCTATGAAATTCAGTCTTTCCGCCAGGAACCCGGAGATCTCCGAGACCAGCTTCCTGACGTTGACGAAGGTGGAGGAGCTTTTGTCTATAAAAAGCTTTATCAGTATCATTATGGCCAGGACCACGGGCAGCAGGATCCTGGTAAGGTCCCAGCTGTAGAACGCCATTATGACGAAAATGGCGACGAACATTATTATGTCCTTAAAAATGCTGACCACGGTTTCAGTGAATAATTCGTAAAGGGTGGACGTGTCGCTCTGAACCCTGGCGTTAAGCTTGCCTACGGGGTTTTCGGCGTAAAAATGCAGGTCCAGTTCCATCATATGCCTGAAAAGGTCGTTTTTAAGCTTTACTATGAGCGCCTGCCCCGTTTTTATCAGTTTCATCGTGCTGAGATAGTTCAAAACCAGGAAGATTACGGAATTGGCCAGGTAGGCGATCATAAGGAGCAGGAGAAGCCTGAAGTCCTTGTTC
>PEXN01000156.1 GCA_002774685.1 Elusimicrobia bacterium CG08_land_8_20_14_0_20_51_18
CAGCTCTATTTTCTGCACCTTTATGGCCAGCCTGTTCTTGCCTTCGAAATAGGGCTTAAGTGTCAAAACGGGTTCTATTTCCAGTCCGCCGTAATTTACGGAGACATTGTCGAATACCACCGATTCCCCGTTCCTGGAAAGCATGGGCGCGGCCGGGTCCAAAGTTTTCATCTTGGAGATGTCCATCACGGCCAGCCTTTTGTTTATCTCGTCGAAAGGGAGTTTAAGGCTGAGGTCCAGGGCGGGTTGGGCGTTGGGGGCTTTGTCCAGACCCATCGAGGGCTCCGGGAGGTCCCGGGCTCCGTCCGCCGTAAGTATGTCACCCGCCTGGAGGGAGTTTAAATTGAAGTCGCCGGTCGTCGGCATAGCCTCCGACACCTGTGGCCCCGGTGGGACTGTTCCGGCGAAAGCCGGCGCGCTGAGGCCTATAAGGGCTGTGATAAGGAATATTATTTTCTTCATGAATATATTTTAAGCCTTCAGCGGACTTTTTAAAAGGGCCGAAATGACTTTTTCCCGGCGTTATTCGGGCAATTAAAAATAGGCCCTTTGGGCCCATAAGAAACGTGACTCGTGACTCGTAACTCGTGATGCGTAACGCGGGACAACAAAAACGGCAAAGAAGCCGTAACCCGTGATTCGTAATTGGAAACGGCAACTTGAGCCCTGAGGCTTTCAGGCTGTATTACTTTCCCGGAATAGAATATAATTTAATACATGACTTTCGGTAAAAAATTTTCGGAAATAGGGCTTTTTTACTGCGCTTTTATCTGGGGCTCCACTTTCGTGGTGACCAAGGGCGCCCTCGCGGCCGTGGACCCGGTGGTCATGGTCGCCATCCGCTTTTTTATTTCCGCTCTTGTCCTTTTGCCCTTCGTTTTGAAAGAAAAGTCCTTCTTTAATCATCTTAAGGAAGCCGCCGTGCTTTCCTTTTTCCTGGCCGCCCTTTACGTGACGCAGACCGTGGGACTGCTTTACACCACGGCCTCCAATTCCGGCTTCATAACCGGCCTTTTCATAATGTTCATACCGCTTTTCCTGTTTTTCCTGAAAGGAAAAAGGCCTTCTACGCCGGAGGCCCTTTCGAGCCTGGTGGCCGTAGCCGGGATGTGGTTCCTTACCGGGGGCGTGGCGGGGATAAATAAGGGGGACTGGCTGACACTGATAGCCGCCATGAGCTATTCCGCCCATCTTATTTTTACCGACAAATACGTAAAGGCCAATTATAACGTGACTCAGCTGGCTTTTCACCAGTTCTGGCTGGTGGGGGTGATAGCGCTGGCTATAGCGCTCTTCTCCGGCAGCGATATGGGAGTGAAGACGGCTAACGGCTGGCTGGTGATAGTCTTCCTGGCGCTTTTCCCGACGCTTTCCGCTTTTTTCATACAGATGAACGCCCAAAGATATTCCGACCCCTTCAAGGTGGGGATAATCTTCACTCTCGAACCGGTTTTTGCGGCGCTTTTCGCCTGGACCGCGGGAGGAGAAGAATTCGTGTCGGTGAAGGCTTTCGGCGGTTTCCTTATTTTTTCCGCCATGCTTATCTCGGAATTTGGAAAAATAAAGAGCCGGTTCAGTGGATTCTCCGCCCTTTCCGGCAAAAAATAAACCTTATTTTTTCCCGTGATTCGTGATGTTCTGGAATAAGAGAATTATCCCGTTGATCTTCCCGTTTTCGTTTTTTATACCGTAGATTTTTCAATAAAAATCGGCTTTATCCTGTTTCCCATGAATATCAAGGAGAGGGGCAGGCCCCGAAGAGGGCGGCTGAAATCTTCGGGTAAATTCCCTCTTTTTTACGCTATAGCGTGTTTTCGCGGGAATATGACCCGTTAACCCCACCCGTTAACCCCGAGGGTTAACGGAAGCTGTAGGGGGAGGCTGCCGAAGCGGATGAGAATTCCGGAGTTAATGCCGAAAATGCGGCGCCGACTTTTGCCCTTTTGAAGGGTGAAACGCTTAAAATATAAGTACTTTTTATTTCAGCTGAAGATCTTTTTGAGGAGTTCGAAGGGGTGGTCGTTCAAAGTCTTTATTTCGAAGCCGTCGCCCGAAGAGGTTTTGAAAAACCTCAGTCTTTCGCCGAATTTTTCCTGCCAGTTTAAAATTCTTTTTGTGTCTATTTTCGCGTCTTTTTCGAAGAAGAACTGTATAGCTTCTTCTTTCTGTATGACGGCTCTCAGGCCCTTCTCTTTCAGCGTTCTTTTCAGGGTTATCACCCTGGCAAGGTTTTGCAGGGGTTCGGGCGCGGCGCCGGAGATGTCCCTGAGCTCCTTAAGTATCCCGTCCATGGCTTCGGGCGCGGCGTTCAGCAGTTTCTTGTAATAGTTCAGCCTTTCCAGGTCGTCGTTGATATATTCCTGGGGAATATAGGCGGGCACTTTCAGGTCCACTGTTATTTCCTTTTCCTCTTCCGCCGGCCGGCCTTTCAGGCGGCCTATTTCGCTGTTGAGAAGCTTTATGTACATGTCCAGGCCTATGGAATTTATGAAGCCGTGCTGCCTTACCCCGAGCAGTTCTCCCGCGCCCCTTATTTCCAGGTCCCTCATGGCCAGCCGGAAACCTGAGCCGAGCTCGGAAAATTCCTCCAGCGCCATGAGCCTTTTTACGGCGTCCTCGTTCAGGGCAGCCTTTGGCTGCCGGTCGCCGGTCTCAGGTCCCAGGTAGCAGGAGTCATTTCCTCCCGGCTTACCGCTTGAGACTTGAGACTTGAGACTTGAAACTTGTGACTTCTGTCCTTTTTTCATCCACGAGGGTAAGAAGAGGAAGCAATACGCTTTCTGCTTTTCGCGGCCTATCCTGCCCCTGAGCTGGTAAAGCTGGGCCAGGCCCAGGGCATGCGCGTTCTCCACTATGAGCGTGTTCACGCTCGGGATGTCCAGCCCGGACTCTATTATCGTGGAGGCGAGCAGCATGTCCGTATCCTTGTTCAGGAAATCCATCATGGTCTTTTCTATTTGTTCCGCCCCCATCCGGCCGTGAATGACGGCTATCCTGAGATGGGGCATCAGCTTTAAAAGTTTCCCCTTTTTGTTCTCTATGGTCTCCACCCTGTTATAGACGTAATAAACCTGGCCGCCTCTCGAGAGCTCGTTGGAAACGGCTTTTGTTATGAGGTCTTCGTCGTAGTCGGCGACCTTGGTGTAAACCGGCAGTCTGCCGAAAGGCGGGCTTTCTATGACGGACATGGTTTTAAGCGTGGAGAGGGACTGGTAAAGGGTCCTGGGGATGGGCGTGGCGGAAAGCATGAGGATATGGACGTGATGGGAAAGGCCCTTGAGTTTTTCCTTGTCCTTGACCCCGAACTTGTGCTCTTCGTCTATTATAAGGAGACCGAGCTTCGAGAATTTTATGTCTTTCTGAAGAAGTTTGTGCGTGCCTATTATCACGTCCACGAGGCCGGCGCGCAGGTCGGCGATGATTTTCTTCGCCTGGCTTGCCGGGGTCAGCCTGGAAATGACTTCTATCCTTACCGGGAAACCTTCGAACCTTTTCGTAAAGGTCCTGTAATGCTGTTCGGCCAGAATAGTGGTGGGGCAGAGCACGGCGGCCTGTCTTCCGTTCAGGACGGACCTCGCGGCCGCGCGCATGGCGACTTCCGTCTTGCCGAAGCCCACGTCGCCGACCACCACCCGGTTCATGGGCGAGTTTTTTTCCAGGTCGGCCAGCGCATCGGTTATGGCTTTAAGCTGGTCCTCCGTTTCTTCGTAGGGGAAGGCCGCTTCGAAATCCTTTTCCAGCTCGCCCGCGAAAGGCAGAGGTTCCGTCTTCAGGGTAAGTCTCGCGGCCTCCAGCTTGAGCAGGTCTCTGGCTATATCCTGTATCTCTTTCTTGACCTTTTCCTTTATCTCGCGCCAGGTCCTGGTGTCCATATGCGAAAGTTTGGGCGCCTTGCCCTGGGAGCCGGTATATTTCTGCACCTTCTTGAACTCGTAGAGCGGGACCAGCAGTTTGTCGCCCCTGGCGTATTCCAGGTCCAGGCAGTCGGCTTCCTGCACGCTTTCGTCATGGCCGGAGTAGTAGATCTTCCTTATGCCGAGGTATTTCCCTATGCCGTAATCCTCGTGCACGATAAAGTCGCCGGGGTTGAGGTCCGTGAACTTGAAGGTTTTGAGTTTTTTCGGCGGCGCCTTGAATTTACCGGCGAAGGGCCTGGAAAAGATTTCAGCCGCCGAAACGAGGCAGAGCTTCAGTTCCGGGCGGACGAAACCGTCGCCGAGCCGTCCTACGGCGAATTCGGCCGGGGAGGGGACGCCGTGCTCGGAAAAGAATTCCTCCACGCGCAGGGCCTCCCTGGCGTTATCGGAAAAAACGATGACTTTGTATTTTTCCTTTTTCAGGCGGGTTATTTCCCTGGAAAGCAGGGCTGGATCGAAATTGAACTTTATATTCGCGAAATAACCCGCCGCTTCGCCCTCGGGCGAGTTCCGCAGGTCGAAAAAGGTCTCCGCCCCGGTCTCTCCCGGCGTAAGCCCGGTCTCGAAGGAAAAAACGGTTTTCGGCGCCGCGGCTTCGCCTATCTTTACCGGCTCCGCCTTCCCCGGGTAGGCCGAAACCTCCATCAGGAAGTCGAAGGTCCGCTGGGTGGAGATCTCGAATCTTTTTATGCTTTCTATGTCGTCGCCCAGGTATATCCTCACCGGATACTCGTCCCCGTAATTGAAGAAATCCGCTACCGAGCCCCTCATGGCGAATTCGCCGGGGTTTTCCACGAAAGGGGTCCTCGAATAGCCCAGCGCCGAGAGCTTGTCGAGTAAAGTCGAACGGGCTATCCTCTGGCCGTGGCTGAGCGTGAATTTCAGCTTCCGCCAGGCTTCCCGGGAGACCACCTCGGATTTCAGGGAGTCTTCGGACAGAACGAAGAGGAAATTTTTATCGGGGTTTTCGTAGAGTTTTTTGAGCGCGGCGTCCTGCGAATTG
>PEXN01000058.1:0-638 GCA_002774685.1 Elusimicrobia bacterium CG08_land_8_20_14_0_20_51_18
GTCGGCTCATCGCATCCTCCCGCTGAAGCAGGTGGGAAGGGTTGGGCTGTTCGCCCATTAAAGCGGTACGTGAGCTGGGTTCAGTACGTCGTGAGACAGTACGGTCTCTATCTGCTGTATGCGCAGGAAACTTGAGGGGAGCTGACCACAGTACGAGAGGACCTGGTTGGACGAACCCCCCGTATACCGGCTGTCCTGCCAAGGGCATAAGCCGGGTAGCGGTGTTCGGTAGGGATAAACGCTGAAAGCATCTAAGCGTGAAACCCGCCCCAAGATAAGGTTTCCCAGTCCGCAAGGACATAAGGCCCCCGGAAGACTACCGGGTTGATAGGCCGGAAGTGTAAGCATGGTAACATGTTAAGCTAACCGGTACTAATAGGCCGAAGGCTTGGCCTTATTTTTCAGTTCTACTAAGAGCTAATCATTAAGGCGCTTGGCTAAAAAACAGATCAGAAGTTTAGACGATAGACCGCAGGCTTCATAAGGAAGTCCTGCCGGTCTAGAGTCTGAATATGGTTTGTAAATTGACAGATTAAAATGAGATTTATAAGACCGGTGGTTATTCCGGAGAGGCAACACCCGTTCCCATTCCGAACACGGCAGTTAAGGTCTCCAGGGCCGATGGTATTAACGCCCAA
>PEXN01000058.1:853-5564 GCA_002774685.1 Elusimicrobia bacterium CG08_land_8_20_14_0_20_51_18
CGTGATTTTCATCGACAATCCGGATGAGATCTCCAGCGTCGCCAGGATTTTAGTCGATTATTCCAAAGAAAAACCCTCCCTGAAGATAAAGGGCGGGTTCATCTCCAAAAACTGGCTCGCTCCGAGCGACTGCATACAGATTTCCAAGGTTGGATCCAAGAAAGAGCTTCTGTCCCAGTTGGCCGGCGCTCTTTACACGAGTATGGCTCAGGTCAGGTTTGTGCTCGAGGCTCCCGTCAGGGACCTCGCGTACGTCTTGAAAGCCCTCGAAGAAAAGAAATCCAAAGAAAGCAAGCAGTAACGCTGCCCCTCTTTATGGGGTAAATCCCGTTTTTAGTCTTAACACTAACAGAAGTCACAATCGTTTTATCCGGCACGGATAAATCCTGGTAGCCCCAAAATTATCGGGATAAACCCCTTCTTTAAAAGGAGGGGGCTATTAAAAGAGCAAAGGAGAACTAACATGGCAGAGAAACTCAATAAAGATCAGATAGTCGAAGCTATTTCCAATCTTACCGTGATTGAATTAGCCGACCTCGTTAAATCCGTAGAAGAGAAATTCGGCGTTAAAGCTATGCCCGCTATGGGAATGGCGATGGCAGCCGCTCCCGCCGCCGGCGGAGCCGCCACGGCCGTCGAAGAACAAACTGAATTTACGGTCGTCCTTAAGGGATGCCCCGACTCTACCAGGAAAATAAGCGTCATAAAAGTCGTCAGGGAGATTACCGGACTCGGCCTCGCGGAATCGAAGGCTCTGGTAGAAGGCGCTCCCAAAAACGTCAAGGAAAATGTCGACAAGAAGACTTCCGAAGAGCTCAAGAAGAAGCTCGAGGATGCCGGCGCGCAGGTGGAATTGAAATAATCCCACCGCCTGTTTATCCGCCCCATAAAGAGGTCGTCGCTATAAGCTACGACACTTGATGAGCCGGAGGCTCGTTGTTCCGGGGCTGTCCCGTCGCATAAAGAGCGACAGTCCCGTCTAAATGGGTTACCGCATAAAGAGCGGCCACCCTTTATGTGGTGTGGAATGGGACGTCTACTTGGGTTAAAAGGAGTGGGACGCTTTAGGCGGACGCGAGCAGGCGGCCGGATGAAAGCCCGACATTAGAGGTTCTTTTGCCCCATAAAGAGGGGCTAATTCTTGCGATTGAAAGAACATATTACTGTAAAAAGCAAAACCTAAAACATCTCCTTCCCGTCCAAAAGACGGGAAGGGAAGCGTTTTTTTATCTAAAAAGAAAAGAGAGGCGGAACGATGAACCAGTTAAACTTTTCCAGGATAGACAAGGTGTTGGAGTTGCCCGATTTGCTTGAGATGCAGAAGAATTCCTTCGATTGGTTCTTACAACTGGACATCCCGCCGGAAAAAAGAAAAATACAGGGCCTTCAGGCCGCTTTCGTGGACGTTTTCCCCATAGAGTCCGCGGACGGCTCCATGATCCTCGATTTCGTGAAATACGAGCTCGGGAAACCCCATTATATGAATTCGGAAGAGGCGATAATAAGGGGCGGCACCTATTCCGCGCCTCTCAAGGCCTATCTTTCGCTCAGCGTCAAGAACAAGAGCGGCACCGTCAAGCAGGTTTCCGAGCAGGACGTGACCATTTGCGACCTGCCCATAATGACGGATACCGGCTCCTTCGTGTTCAACGGGGCGGAAAGGATAATCGTCAGTCAGCTGCACAGGTCGCCCGGCATCATTTTCGAGGAAGACGAGGAAAAGAAACAGTCCCTTAAAGGCAAACCCCTCTACTTCGCCAGGATCATCCCCTACAGGGGCGCCTGGGTGGAATTCGAGTTCGACGTGGACAACGTTCTCTGGGTAAGGCTGGACAGAAAGAAAAAAATACTCTCGACCACCTTCCTCCGTGCCAGCGGCATAGAGACCAATAGGGAGATCCTTCAGATCTTCTACGAAGCCGAGGGAATAAAGCTTAACGGCGCAAATTACCAGAGCATCATAAACAGGTACGCCATAGACGATATCGTGGACAAAAAGACCGGCGAGGTCATCTGGAACCTGGACGATAAAGCCGCCGCGCCCATAGACGACAAGACCGTCAGAATAATAAACGAAAGGGGCATAAAATCGGTCAAGCTCATAAAGGGCAATCCCGAAGACGACAACCCCGGCGTGCTCCTGGCACTCGGCAAAAACCAGCCTAAAACCGTTTTCGACGCCAAGAAGGAAATTTACAAAAAGATGAGAGGGCAGGATTTCGAGGCCCCCCAGCAGTATATAGAGAACTATCTCGGCGAAATTCTTTACAAGAGTCTCAGGAGATACGATTTCTCGATAGTGGGCCGCTACAAGGCGCACAGGAAGCTGAAGCCCCTTTACGAGAGGCTCGCGGAGATCAACAAGAAATTCAAGATCCCCGGGGAAACCAGGAGGAACCTGACCCTCGAAGATCTCATAGTCACCATACAATATCTTCTCAAACTCAACACGGGAGTGATAAATGAAGAGATAAACGGAAATGAGTTCAAGTATGAAGTGGATGACATAGACCACCTCGGCAACAGAAGGGTCCGCTCTATAGGCGAACTCCTTGAGAACCAGATAAGGGTGGCGCTCGTGCAGGTGGCCAGGAACGTGAAGGAAAAGATGAGCAAGGAGGAGAAGACCCCGACCCCGAGGATACTTGTCAACTCCGCGCCGGCCGTCGCCATAATCAGGAAGTTCTTCGGCACCTCCCAACTCTCCCAGTTTATGGACCAGATAAACCCGCTGGCCGAACTCACCCATAAAAGAAGGCTTTCGGCTCTCGGTCCGGGCGGCCTGAACAGGAAGCGCGCCGGCTTCGAAGTCCGCGACGTGCATTATACCCATTACGGCCGCGTCTGCCCGATAGAAACTCCCGAAGGCGCGAACATCGGCCTCATAGTCTCTCTTTCCACTTACGCCAAGGTCAACAAATACGGCCTTATCGAAACCCCTTACAGGAAGGTAGACAAGAAGAAGGTCACCGAACAGGTCGAATACATGACGGCCAACGCCGAAGACGACATCTTCGTCGCCCAGGCCAATACGCCGATAGAATCCTCCAGGATATCCTCCGACCAGATCTACGGCAGGTACAAGGACGACTATATTTTCGTCTCGGCCAACGACGTGAAGCACATGGACGTTTCGCCGCTGCAGGTCTTCTCTATCTCGGCCGCCCTCGTCCCCTTCCTCGAGCACGACGACGCCAACAGGGCTTTGATGGGCTCCAACATGCAAAGGCAGGCCGTTCCGCTGCTGATAGCCGAGCCGCCGCTCGTGGGCACCGGTATAGAGCCCTATGTGGCCCGCGACTCAAAAGCCTGTCTCACGGCCAAAAATTCCGGCAAAGTGATATACGTTTCCGCCACCATGATAGCGGTGAAACCGGATCATTCCAAGGACCCCGACGTCTACCATCTGATAAAGTACAAGCGCTCCAACCAGGACACCTGCGTGAACCAGTATCCGATAGTGAGAAGCGGAGACGCCGTTAAAAAGGGGCAGGTCATAGCCGACGGCCCCGCCACCTCCAACGGCCAGTTGGCTCTCGGAAAGAATATACTCGTCGCTTTCATGAGCTGGGAAGGCTATAACTACGAGGACGCCATCCTGGTTTCCGAAAAGGTGGTGGAAGACGACGCCTTAACCTCCATCTTCATAGAGGAATACGAGGTCGAGGCCCGCGACACCAAGCTCGGACCCGAAGAAATAACCAGGGACATCCCGAACGTGGGTTCCGAATCTCTCGAACACATAGATCAGGACGGCATCGTGGTGCCTTCCACCATGGTCGGCCCCGGGGATATCCTCGTCTGCAAGGTTTCGCCTAAAGGCGAGCAGCAGCTTTCTCCCGAGGAAAGACTGCTCAAGGTCATTTTCGGCAAAAAAGCCGACGAAGTCGCCGACACCTCCCTCAGGGTCCCCCCGGGCGTTTACGGCAAGGTCATAGGGACCAGGGTGTTCGTGAGAAGGGAAAAACTCTCCAAGCCCGAAGAGAAGAGAAGGATGGACGAACTTAAGGAAGAGATGAACAGGCATATGGAAGCTCTCCGCGAGTTCCGTAAAGAGACCCTTAAGGACGGCGGCAAAGGCACCGAGATAGAAGAGTTTTACAAGCTGATGGAGAAGAAGATAAAAGAGAAATTCGCCAGAGAAATAGAACTGATAAAGAAAACCGGCGAACTTCCCGTCACGGTCAACAAGGTGGTCAAAGTTTACATAGCCCTCAAGAGAAGGCTGCAGGTCGGCGACAAGCTCTCCGGCCGCCACGGCAACAAAGGCGTGGTCTCCAAGGTCATGAGAAAGGAAGACATGCCCTATCTGCCCGACGGCACCCCCGTGGACATAGTGCTGTCCCCGCTGGGCGTTCCCTCCCGTATGAACATCGGACAGATCCTCGAAGTCATGCTCGGGTGGGCGGCCAAACAGCTCAACACCCAGATGATCTGCCCCGTCTTCGACGGTCCCAGAGAATCGCAGGTCATAGAGCAGATAAAGAAAGCCAGGGAAAAGCTCAAGAAAGACGGAGTGCCGGAAAAGTACCTGCCGGACGATTATTGCAGGATAACCCTGTACGACGGCCGCACCGGCGACCCGTTCCAGGAAAAGGCCACCATAGGCTACATGTACGTCCTGAAGCTCATCCACCTGGTGGAAGACAAGGTGCACGCGAGGTCCATCGGACCTTACAGCCTCATAACCAGGCAGCCGCTGGGCGGCAAG
>PEXN01000044.1 GCA_002774685.1 Elusimicrobia bacterium CG08_land_8_20_14_0_20_51_18
ACCTGTTCAAGGAGAAAAGCTTATGCCCGTTGAAAAGACCCTTATACTCATAAAACCGGACGGCCTCAAAAGGAAACTCACCGGCTTGGCCATGGACAGGCTGGAACAAGGCGGTTTCGAGCTCGTGGGAGCCAAAGTGCTCTCCGTAAGCGAAGAACTGGCCAAAAAGCATTATGACGCCCTCAAGGACAAGCCCTTTTTCGCGAATCTGATAAAATACATCCGCGGCGAATTCCACGACATCAAAAACAGCAAAATAGTGGCCCTGGTCTACAAAGGCGAAAACGCCATAGCCGGGATAAGAAAGATCGTGGGGGCCACGAATCCCGAAGACGCGGAGCCCGGCACCATAAGGGGAAGTTTCGGCCGCATTTCCACCAAAGGCCAGTTCGAGAACGTCGTGCACGCCTCCGGAAACGCCGAAGACGCGGAAAGGGAAGTCAAACTGTGGTTCAAGCCCGATGAAATGGTGGAGTAGCCGGAAGCATGGACGCGTAGATGCGTGGAGGCATAGTAAACAAAGGGGCGAAAAGTTATAAACATATGAAAAAAATTTTATTTTTTACGCTTTATACCGCAAGCCTGCTGATCCCTTCGGTCTCTTTCGCCGAGCGCAGAGTTCCCGAAGACGTAAAGATAATAACCGAAGACGGCTGGCAGCTCAACGCCAAATGGATGAAACCGGTCCGTGAAAACAACGTTTTTCTCCTTATCCACAGCCAGAAAAAGGACCTTATGGAATGGAAAACCTGGTTCCCGGAGATAGAGCGCTACGGTTACGGCTATCTGGCGGTGGATTTACGGGGACACGGGCTCTCGACCCTGACCCCGGACGGCTCCACCACTTCCTACAGGTCTTTCAGCATAGAGGGCTTCGACAACGAGTACAACAAGATGATAAGGGACATAGACGGCGCCCTCATCTGGCTCTCTTCCAACACCGTTTCCGAAAACAGGGTCGTGCTGGTCGGGTCCCGGCTCGGCGCCAACCTGGCCATAAAAGCCGCCGCCATAAACAGCAACATCCCGATGACCGTGGCCATCTATCCCTCGCTGAACATAAACTCGGTCCTTACCGTAAATCCCCTGAGAGCTTACGGGAAAAGGCCCATACTCATGCTCGTGGGCTACAAGTACGAAAGAAAATACACCGAATTCCAGATCCTTAACGGCACCGCCAGATCGGCGGCCGGAAAAGAGAACGTCTTTTCAATAGTGGAGGCGGATATAAAAAACGCTTCCAGCCTGAATAAAAACGCCATAAGAAAAGTGATAGAATGGACGAGAAACCCGTCCCTGCCGGAAACGGTAAACTACGACCTGTCTCTTTCCACCGCTCCCGTTTCCCTTTCCACGGAAACCGCGGACGGCGCGGAGGATGTGCCCGATTATGAAGAAAACGACTGATTACGGCTTTAAAAAATACGCGGACCTGCCTACCGAGAAAATAAACCCCGCCACCAGGAACATAGACAGGATCTCCCTGCGCGGGATACTGGAAAAACTCAACGAAGAGGACGGGGAAGTCCCCCTCGCCGTTAAAAAAGCCCTGCCCGCGATAGAAAGGGGAGCCCGGCTCCTCTCAAAGACCTTTCTGAAAGGGAAAAGAATATTTTTCATAGGCGCGGGCACCAGCGGCCGGCTGGGAGTGCTCGAAGCGAGCGAACTGCCGCCCACCTACGGGGTAAGCAAAGAACAGTTCGTAGCCGTAATGGCCGGCGGGAATCAGGCCGTTTTCCTTTCCAGGGAAGGCGCCGAAGACGTTTACGGGGACGGCTTCGACGTCATAAAGAGAAAAGCCCGCAAAGGCGACCTCGTCATAGGGATAGCGGCCAGCGGCATAACGCCCTATGTCAAAGGGGCGCTTGATTCCGCGAAAAAACTCAAGGCCGGAACTATTTTCGTGACCTGCAATACGAAAGAAAATCCCGGTAACGCCGACATAAAAATAGCGGTGGACCCCGGACCGGAGCCCATAAACGGCTCGACCAGGATGAAAAGCGGCACGGCGACCAAGCTGATCCTCAACATGCTGACCACTTCCGCCATGGTCATCTCCGGAAAGGTATACAGGAACTGGATGGTGGACGTAAAGAGAACCTCTCTTAAACTCCAGATGAGAGCCGAAAGGATAACCGCCCAGATAGCCCGCGTAAGCCGGGAAAAAGCCGCCGAAACCCTCGCCCGCACGGGATACGGGGTTAAGGAAGCCATAGTGATGGCCAGGCTCGGCGTGGGCCTGAAAAAAGCCTCGGCCCTGCTGAAAAAACACAAAGGTTTCCTCAGGAAAGTCATAGAATGAGGCCCATAGGGCCGAGGTATGGACGTATGGATGCATAGAAGCATGGAAGAAGGTTCTTTCTTAATAAAAACTACGCATCCACACCTCTACGCCTCCATACATCTATCTCCATGGATAAATTTAAACTAGTTTCCCCCTTCAGGCCGGCAGGAGACCAGCCCGCCGCCATAGAAGGGATACTGAAGGCCCTGCGCGCCGGGGAAAGAAACCAGACCCTGCTCGGGGTAACTGGCTCCGGCAAAACCTTTACCGTCGCGAGCGTAATAGCGGAGCTGAACAGGCCCGCCCTGATAATCTCCCCGAACAAGGTTCTCGCCGCCCAGCTTTACTCGGAATTCAAAACCTTCTTTCCCGAAAACAGCGTGGAGTATTTCATTTCCTATTACGACTATTACCAGCCGGAGGCCTATCTCCCGCAGACCGACACCTACATAGAAAAGGACGCTTCCATAAACGAGCACATCGACAAGCTCCGCCTCAAAGCCACCGCCTCCATACTGAACGACAGGGCGACCATAGTGGTGGCTTCCGTTTCCTGCATTTACAACATAGGCTCGCCGGAAAACTTTTCCGGGTCCTGCCTTTACCTTAAACCCGGCGCCCCGGCAAGCCGGGCCGAACTGACCTCGAAGCTCGTCGGCATTTACTACGAAAGGAACGAAGTGGAATTTTCCAGGGGCAAATTCAGGGTCAGGGGCGGCCTGATAGACGTTTTCCCCGCCGACACCGAAGTTTTTTACAGGGTCCGGTTCTCGGATAAAATAGAAAAAATAACCGCCATGGATCCCCTTACCCAGGACCCCGTAAGGGAAGAACGCGAAGTTTCGATTTACCCGGCCAAGCATTTCATTTCGGACGGGGAACAGATAGAAAAAGCCGTTTCCTCGATAAGAAAGGAAATGGAGGAAAGATGCCTCTTCCTCGAAAAGAACGGCAAGAACCTCTTCGCCGAAAGGCTGAAGCAGCGCACGCTTTACGACCTGGAAATGCTGAAACAGGCCGGCTACTGCCACGGCATAGAGAATTATTCCAGGCACCTCTCCGGCCGCCCGCCCGGCTCCAGGCCCATGTCGCTGATGGATTATTTCCCGGAAGATTATCTCCTGTTCATAGACGAATCGCACGTGACGGCGCCGCAGATAAGGGGCATGTACGAGGGCGACAGGAGCAGGAAACAGACCCTCATAGACTTCGGCTTCCGGCTGCCTTCGGCGCTGGACAACAGACCCCTCAAATTCGCCGAATTCGAAAAAATAAGGCCCCAGACCGTTTTCGTTTCCGCCACGCCCGGCCCCTACGAGATGTCTATCTGCGGAAAAAACATAACGGAACAGATCATAAGGCCGACCGGGCTGGTGGACCCGGAAACCGAGATATACCCCCTGAAGAACCAGATAGGCCGTCTTATCGAAGAAATAGGCGCGAGAGTCGCCAAAAAGGAAAGGACCCTGGTGCTGACGCTCACCAAGAAAACGGCCGAGGACCTAAGCGCGTTTTTCCGGGAAAAGAAGATAAAAGCCAGCTACATACATTCCTCCATGGACACCATGGAGAGGCTGGACACTCTGGATAAATTCCGCGAGGGCGAGTTCGACGTCCTGGTCGGCATAAATCTCCTGCGGGAAGGGCTGGACATCCCGGAAGTCTCCCTGGTGGCCATCCTTAACGCGGACAACGAGGGCTACCTGAGGAGCGAAACCACTCTGGTCCAGATCTCCGGCAGGGCGGCCAGGAATAAGTGCGGGAAAGTGATACTTTTCGCGGACAGGCTCACCGGCTCGATGAAAAACGCGCTCAGGGAAATGGAAAGGAGACGCGGGATACAGCTCGCGCACAATAAAAAACACGGTATCAAGCCGCAAACCATCAAAAAAGCGCTTATCCGCTACGAAGAACTGAGAAAGCGGAAAGATTCGAAGACCGTGGATTTTTACGAAAGCGTGGTAAGAAGCGTCAACCCGCAAAACCTGGAAAGGACGCTCGAGGAACTGGGGAAACAAATGGAATACGCAGCCGACAATCTTAATTTCGAGCTGGCCGCCGAGCTCAGGGACAGGATCTACGAGATCAGGGAAATGAAAATAGGGAAGAAAATAGAGATTAAGAAATTAAGAGATTGAGTTATTGGAGAGCATATGGAAATAACCGGAGAAATAAAAAAAATAATAAAGGACGCCCTGAAGGAAGACGTCGGGAGCGGAGACATAACCACCGAAATATTCGTGGATAAAAAAACGCCTTTCACGGCGGTAATGCTGGCGAAGGAAGCCGGTACGCTCTGCGGCGCGGAAATAGCGGCGGAAGTTTTCAGGGCCCTGAATAAAAAAGTAAAAATAAGATTCCGCAAGAAAGACGGCGACCGCATAAAAAAAGGCGAAACGCTGATGGAAATACGGGGCGACAGGTCTATACTGACCGCCGAAAGGACGGCGCTCAACCTGGCGCAGCGCCTTTCGGGGATAGCCACTTACGCCTCTAAATTCTCGGCCCTGACCGCCAGATCCCGGGCCAAGATCTACGATACCAGGAAAACGACGCCGGGGCTCAGGACGCTGGAGAAATACGCCGTGAAAACCGGCGGCTGCCGCAAC
>PEXN01000129.1 GCA_002774685.1 Elusimicrobia bacterium CG08_land_8_20_14_0_20_51_18
TGCAACTTTCGGGTTAACGGAAGAGAGGGATCAATCCTCACGGGACCGTCTGGACCTTTTAATGTCGGAACGGCGTTTTTTGCTTTCAAGGCGTCGGCGGCGTTCGCCGTAAGAGGGTTTCGTGGGACGACGGGGCTTGGGCGGCCGGGCGGCCCTGGCCAGCAGTTCGCGAAGGCGTCTTCGCGCGGCCTGCCTGTTCTGTTCCTGCGTGCGGTATTCGCCGGCGATAATTATTATGTCGCCCGCCTCCGTCAATTTACCGCCGGCAAGCGTTTTAAGCCTTTCTATTACGGAAGCCGGCAAGCCGGACGCGCCGGGAAAAAAACGCAGCTGAACGGCGGTGGCCACCTTGTTGACGTTCTGCCCTCCGGGCCCTCCGCTCCTGACGAATTTTTCTTCGAAGGAGCCGGGCGGCAGAAAAAAATCCGGTTCGGTCATGTTTGTATGTTACCAAAAAAACGCGGACCATTGACAGGAGAAGCGGCGAAGGACCGGGAAACTACGATTTATTTTTTGGAATCGAGGACCGCTTTAACCATTTCGTTCCAGCGGGTGGCGGAGGAAAAACCGAGCCGGTCGTATCTTGGGGAATAATCCATATACCACATCGGGAAATATATCGAGACGCCGTTGGCGTCCTTGGATTTGTAGCCCACGGCCGCGTTGCGGGTTACCAATTCCCCGGCTATAAGCCTTATGATCCTTTCCGCGGACCGTTTTACCTCCGGGGCGGCGCTGTTTTCATAGTACAGGGTCATGAGCTGATAAAGGTCGCGCATAGACTCGTCCTCAAAATTCCTGAGCGAAAACTTTTTATCGTGGTAGAGTTTCATCTCGGCTGGAGAATTCAAAACGAGGCCCGCGAAATTATCCAGTTCGGCGGCCACTTTATCCGCGGCCGCGGGACTGGCTATGGAAATGGTGACCGATTTCTTGTCCGCCCCGTAAAATTCCGAAAAGGCCTCCAGTACCGCCTGCGCGCCGCTCGCGGCTTCCCCGGCGGAAGAGAGCTTTTCCAGCATAAGGGTATAATTATAGCCGCCGCCGGGAGTGGTTTCCTGGGAACCGACGACGTAATCGGCCGCTCCGCGCAGTTCGTAAAGCACTTCGAAGGTCTGCATCAGGCAGGCGTCTGAGGCGTAAACGTCCACCCCGCCAGCGGACTTAAGCGCGCCGGCCAGTTCCGCGGGTGAAATGTGGCGCTTGGAAATTTCGTCGTAAGAAATGCCCTTATTGGCCGGTTCTTTTACCCCTCTCCAGCCGCTGCCGTGGCCGCCGACGATAAGCAGATAGCGTTTCGCCGGAAAATTGGTCTTGCCCCAGGTTATGAATTCGGTCAAATGCTTCCAGTCGCCCATATCCGAGTCCGGGGCATGCTGCAGGACGGCGGAAGTGACGGTTTCAGTATCCTGGTCTTTCTTTATGAGGAATCTGCGGGAACCGGTCCAGTCGTTCTGCGGCGGCACGGTTTCCTGAACGCTCGCGAAAGGATTGAAGATGGGTTCGCCCTTTATCCGGCCCAGCTCCACGACCACGTTCATCCCGTCGGTAGACCCGTAAGCTTCCATTTCGTTAACGTCCCTTAAAGCTTCCAGGGCGAGATTATTCCTCGCGCTGACATAGATGAGGACCGTCCAGTTTTTGATAACCGGCCGGACCGGTTCGGGAACTGCTGTTTCTAAGCCGGAAACGCCGGAAAAGGAAAAATCCGAGGCGCGGAGGCCTTCGTCCTCTCCGCAAAAGGAAAAGGGGACGCAGAAGAAGAACAAAGCCGATAAAAGCACGGTTTTCATCTTAATTATATTCTAACGCATCGATCTCCAGAAATCCTGAGTCTATTGGGGAAAACCAGAAGTAGGTCTTTTGCTGGAATCGTTTACGGAGATTACTCTCTTTTTACCTTCTCGTAAATTTTTTCCTGGTCCAGGGGCGAAGCGTAGGGGGCGTTCCAGCTCCTGTCAAAAACGTCTTCCAAAATTTTGCCCGCCTCTTCGCCCTCGAGAATAACGGCGGCGCCGCGGCTCTGATAAAAATAGTCGTAACCCCAGTTCGAGGTGCTTATCATTCCCTTCCGGCCGTCCGCGACGAGGAACTTGCAATGCTGAACCCTGGCGAAGGGAATGAAGCCGCGGCTATGCGGGGGAATGGAGGAGATCTTTACGCTCACGTTTTTGGAGGAACCGAGCTCTTTTATCGCTTTGTCGTTTTTCCCGCCCATGGTCCAGTCAGCGAAGACGAGGCTTACCGACACCCCCCGCTTTCCGGCCTTCCTCAGGGCCTCGTGCAGTTCGCGCCATTTCACGCTTTTCATCGAATAGCTCATCACCTGCGCCTTGACGCTTTTTTTAGCCCCTTTTATCAACTTAAGCAATTCGTCTATTTCGCTCTCTAAATTTTTGGGGAGATTTTTTTTAGGACTGAAGGCCAGGTAATACCGGACCTCTTTCCCGTTGAGCGAAGCCTGCGCCTTTCCCTTAGAATTCAGGGGCTCCGCCTGCGCGGAAAGGGGCGGCTTCCGCGACGCGTCCCCCGCGAAAGCCCAATCGTCCTCGAAGATCCTGAGAAAATTTTTCGCGGCCCTTTCGCTCTTTATCCTGACCCCGAGCTCGTGTATCTGGGAAAGGGAACGCCAATCGAAATTCTGGCTGCCGATATAGACCTCTTTCCCGTCCATTATGAAAAACTTGGCGTGCTGAACGCCTTTGGAAAGTTTTTTGAAATCCACTATCCTGACCTCGATATTCTTCCCCTTGAGGGTCCCCAGGCTTTTAGCGGAAGCCCTCAGCATCACCCTTTCGAAAACAAACCGGGTCTTCACCCCGCTTTCGGCCTTTTTCTTTATCTCCTTTATCACCCCGTCCAGAATTTCGCCTTCCAGGTTTTCCACGTAAAATTCTTCGAAATCCAGGCTTTTCTCCGCCTTCGAGATCATTTCCAGCCAGACCGGGCCGGGCCTGGACGTCATGGTGGAACCGTAAACGGTTTCTTCGGGCGCGCTTTCCACTATTTCCAGTTCGTCGGAAAAAGAAACGCCGGAAAACAACGGCAACAGGAGAAGGAATAAAATAGTTTTTTTCATATGGGCCTCTATAATCCAATTATATAAAAAACGGGCCATAAGGCCCTCTTTTTTATGGGAAAGAATACGCCGCCCGGATAGCCCTTGGGTTCTTACCCGGAAACCCGTTTAATTGTACGCTTTACGTATGACATTGAAAGCCGCGTTATCGGTTTTCCTGTTTTTTTGTCTGATGCCGGCGCGGGCCGGGGAACTTGCGGACATAAAAGCGGAAGACCTGGGGAGCTATCAGCTTAACTTGCCCCTGCCGGAAAGAAGTCCGAAGGTTGCCGGACTGCTTCCGCTCAACGAAAAGAATCTTCCGCCGGAAAAGCTTTCCGCCAACCCGCTCATCGTCGTGCATGCGACCTCCTTTTTCGACGGGGATAAAACAGCAAAAGCGGGAACCGACAAAACCGTTTCCAGTTTCAGAAAAAAGGGCGAAAGCGTCGTTTATCTGGTGAGCGACCAGAGCGAAGAGGGGTACGCCGGCTGGTACACCGGAGAGAGAAGCCCGGATTACGAAATTTTCTCGGCCGGCGGGGAGCATAACCTTCCTTTGGCGGGAAACGAGGTTACCGTCGCCGGCGGCTTTTTCGGAAGCTACGACGGCGCCCGCGGCTGTCACGCGCTCGCCACCAGGGACGCCATAAGGATGCATTTCGAGCTTTCCGACCGGCCCTTCGCCGTAAACGTCCCGCTGGAAGCCGTTTATTTCTACGGGGAAGACCTGCGGACGCGCGAAGAACTGCTGAACCTGGACTCGTCAAAGGACGACCCGGAAAAAATCAAAAAAATTTTCGACAGGTTCGCCGAACTTTTCTTCCTCGTGGATAATTTCGAGACTTCGGAAGAAGACGCCGTCGGGTTCGCTCACCCCTTCAATTCTCCGGCTGAAAACCCCTCTTACAGGCCGGGCGAACCGGTGGACACGGCCCGGTACAGTTTCGAGATATTCTTTAAAGGCGTAAGCGTTTCAAAATTCGGAAAAGGACCGAGAAAGGTGGCCCTTAAACTCGCAAATGAGGTAAAATGAAGATATGAAAACATTTATAGCGTTGTTCTTTTTATCCCTGACCGCCCTCGGCGCGCAGGAATTCGCGGGAATGGAGAGCCTTACGGCCATCGGGGTGGCCGCGGAAAACGAGACGACCCTGATAGAAAAAAGGCCCCTTCTGGAGATGCTGGCCGAAAGGGACCGCGCCTCCGTGGAACTGGACCTGGACGGAAAAATTTTTTACGCCACCTTCGTTTTCGACGCCGACTGGAACGCCTGGTTTTCGATAAAGCCGCGGGAAGGCCCGGGGGCCGGCGCCTGGCCGGAAAACGATCTTAAAAAAGGCGTTTACTATTATCACGGCCAGACCCGGCTGTTCATAAGGGAGATGGACGGGACCATCGGCATAATGTTTTCCATGAAAGACCTGGTGGAAATAAAAAAAGACGATCTTTTTTCCTCCCTTTACGGAAAATCTCAAAAAATGACTTTCGGCGACGCCGTTACCTACGCGGTCTTCCGCAACCTCTCCCCGATGAGCGAGGAGGAAGGCACCGTTACCCTGCGGCTGGGTTCGGACGGACTTTTTTATTACTCCCTCACCCCCGACAGACAGATCGAGACAGCGCCGAGATGGCTTCTGGCCGTGAACGGGGTCCTCTACGGCATGAGGATAGACGAGTCCGACCTGGCTTTCGTTTCCAAAAAAATAAACATCGACAAACCGGCTTTCCTGGCCGTGGAAAAGCCCCTTAACCCGAATT
>PEXN01000056.1 GCA_002774685.1 Elusimicrobia bacterium CG08_land_8_20_14_0_20_51_18
AATCTATCTCTTCCACGTAATTGTCCTTTATTATTTCCATAACGTCCACTACCGTTTTTATCTGCCGGTAGGTGTCGTCTACGGCGTGATTGGCGTAGGGAAAGGCGAAGCCCAGCAGGGCCGAGATTCCGAGCGCGGTAAAAAGCTTATTTTTTTTATTCATATGTTCTCCATTCGATATGGAAGTTATAGAGGGCATAGAAGCGTTAGAAGCTCTAGAAGCGTAAGTAAGGAACTTTAAATCCCTATATCTGCCTCGTCCATAACCTCTATGCCTTCTAACTCCTCCACCTCGTCCAATTCTTCCAAGTTGCTAATTCTATTTGAGCCAGGCGGACGGATCCACGGCTTCGGACCCGTCCCTGATCTCGAAATAGAGGACTGATTTTCCGCCCTCGGAACTTTTGAGGGCCTGCAAATCCTCTCCAACCACGCCGAGCGGCGTATCGGCGCCCACATTATCCCCGTTGCCCACGTCTATCCGGCTCAGAAGGCCGTAAGTGGTGAAAAAACCCTCCTTATGGCTCAGTATTACGACGTTTCCGTAATTCCTGAAAGCGCCGGAATAGATCACTTTGCCGCCGAGAACCGGATAAACGGCCGCGCCCTCGGCGGCTTTTATCCTTATCCCGTCGCGCACTATCCAGGTTTTAAGTTCGCCTATATATTCTTTCCCGAAACGGCCTATAACGGTTCCTTCCACGGGCCAGGGCAGAGATTTTCTCCGTATCCCTATATCGTTTTTGGGGGCGGCGCTTTTATACGGCGCCTGCTTTTCCAGCTTTTTGACCAGTTTCGTCAGGTCCTGGGCTGACGCCTTGAGGCCGGCCAATTCCTCCTCGAGCTTTCTATACTTTTTCCTGGTCAGGGCCATCTCTTTTTTCGCGCTGTTATAGGCCAGCTTGTTCTTTCTCAACCTGCCTTCCACGAGCTTCTTTTCGCGGATTATTTCCTCTTTCCTGGCCGAAAGCTTTTTTATGTCCCTGCCCGTCTTTTCGGTGCGGCTGTCCACTGTTTTGGCGAAAATGGATTTGTTGATTATGAGGTTCCTGGTGACTATGCCGTTTATCAGGTCATTCTTCCCGTAATAGTCCGAACTATTGAAACCGCTAAGATAAAGGGACGCGGTTTTGTTCTTAAGGTCCTTGAGGATGCTGTTATAGACGTTTTTCAAAGCCTCGTACCGGGTGCGCACGCCCGAGATCTCGGACTGGGTGGACCTTATATTGTTCTCGAGGGTTCCTTTTTTACTGCTGGTCTGCGCCTCGCTCCTTTTCAGCGATTTCATCTGCACGTTAAGCTCTTCCTGGCGGCTTATGTATTTTTCCAGTTCTTTTTTCTTGGCCTCTATCTGCGCCTGTACCAGCTTAAGCTTACCGGCGTGCTTGTCCGATTTTTTCTGTGAAAAAACGGGACTCCAGAAAACGGCCGAAAGAGCCAGAAAAAGCGAGAATATCAGTGAGATTCTTTCCATTGATATAAAACCCAGCCCAGAAGACCGCAGGACAGGACCAGGAAAACATGCCAGGCCACGGACGGCCATTCCCATACGGGGCTGAGATATTTCACCGGGTATACTATCGTGTAGGTGAAAAACACGGCGCACACGGAGCCCAGAGCTCCGGCGGAAAACCATTTAAAGGAATTCCTCACGGAGCCGAAAAAATTAGCCACGCCCACGTGCATTATACCCATGAAGACTATCATTATCACCACCAGGCCCGTCAAAGAAATTATCACCGACACGAAATTCGAATAAAAGGAAAAATGGAGTAGGGCGTAAGCTTCCAGCATCTTGTATTTTATGTCTATTACGCCGTCTATCTTTATCACCTTGTCGATAAAGTCTTCCACGTTGCCCAGGACGCTCTGGTCCACCTCGAGCTCCATGATGTCGGGGATAGGGTTTTTCCCTATGGTGGCTACCGAAGAGTAAAGGTCCTTGTCCGAACTTTCTATCCTCTTTAGAGTCTCCCCGGAAGGCACGAAAACGGCTTCTTTTACTCCCTGTATCCCGGCCAAAGCCTCCTTTATCGCGTCCACATTTTTGTTTGAAGAGGTTACCAGAATGATCCTGAAATCCCTTTCAAGGATGGCGTTCACCTTGTCTATCTGGGTATGGATGAAGACAAGGCATTCAAAAAGAACGCTGATAAGCAGGGCGTAAAGAAAAACTATCCTGTACCCCTTTTTCGCGCTCTTTTTAACGTTTTTACCGGAATTTTCCATAAAAAACCCGCCAAATTATAATTATATAACATTTATTCCGTTTTTCGGGGAAATAATGCGGGCTCAGAGATTCGGGCTTATCTTAAACACGAAAGGGTTCGATAAAAGCGACTCTATCCTGTCCACAGGGAGCCTGCCGCTTATTTTTATGAGGGAGAAACGGGATTTTTTCCCGTCGGAAAGACTTTCCGAGGTTTTTTCCTCGAAACCTATTTTTTTCATCTCTTCGATAAAAGCTTTGGAGAAGACCGAGGAATCGCGATTGCCGGGCACCTTTATCACGAGAGCGACGTCTTTCATCGGCGCCCTGAGACCCGGCCGCCGGGAGAAGGAAAAACCCTTTATGAGCCCGCTGGCGCGAAGGCGTTCCAGGCTTTCATAAGAAATCCATCCGAAAACTATCTTCCAGGGTTTGCCGTCTTCTTTCAGGTCCTGCTCGCCGGCCATGAAAAAATCTATTTTCTTCATGAAATCGCGATAAAACTCGGCGGAGTCTTCCCCTTTTATCGTTATATCCACCATAACGTACCGGGAAGCTACGGCTTCGTTCGAGGATGAAGGTTCCAGGACGCAGGAAGAGATGGGGCCGGCGGTATCGGCGATCTTCAGGTCGTAATAGAGAGGGAGATGGTCGAAATTGGGTTTTTTATAATCGGCGGCTGGCAAAAAAACGCGCGGAGGCTCGTTCCTCATAAAAGAAGGCTTCGAAGCCCCGGTACCGGCAGGCGCCGAGATAGGAGAATCCCTGAAACCGGAATCGCGCGTTTTTTCCAGTTTCCGGTATCCCACCGTACTCTCGAAATAGAATTGGACCTCGGGATCTATGAAGGCGTTGCCGGGAACGGTTTTTTCCCATGAAAAAGCCAGGGGCTGAAAGACGACCAGCAAAACCGATGAAATTTTTAAAACCATTTTTTCGAGTTCAGACATAATATCTCCAAAGAGGAAAAGGGCCGTTAACAGCCTTTCCCGTTTCCATTTTTCCGCTTTTCATATCCCTCATCTACCAGGCTCCGTCCCAGTTGGGGTTATCGGAAATATCGGGATTCGGCTGATTGACGTCGCTTCCGGGATACCCCCCCCCGCCCTGGGAACTTTCTTCATTTACATCCTCTGCCTGAGAAGAATTATCTCCGTTGTGCGGAGCGTTGCCGGTATTGTTCTGCCCCGGCTGCGATGGCGCGTGGAATTCGTCCGGATTTCCCGCCGGCCGTATACAATAACCGGAATTCGCGCCTGAACAAGGCTCATAGAGCTTCGAGTATTCTCTATACATCTTTACCGCTTCAGCTCTTATTTTTTTATATTTTCCGCTCCCGGACACGAACTTTGTAAAACCATATCCCACTCCCAGGAATTCATTGAAAGAATATACGCCGTTGGTTCCCTTATCCAACCTGCGTATAAGACGTTCGATGGGAGTATTCTTATAGCCCACAAGGGAGGAATAATCATTCAAATCAGGTCTTCTTCCTCCATGTTTAAACTGCCATATCGCCGTTAAAAACTCCTGCTCTTTCAAAAAAATACCCAATTCCCTTTCCTCAGCCTGCGGCTCAGGCAGCATATGTTTTAAGTAACGATACATCCGAATCTGCGTCAGATACGCCTTTTCCTCGCTTATATAGCGTTCAGCCGAGTTTTTACCGAAACCTCCGTTTATGGTTTTATAATCCTCTTCATGGGAAAATTCATGGACCAGGATTATAGCGAGCAAAACCGGACTTTTCATCAGAAGCTCTTTTTTCGCCGGATTTAGTCTGATTTTTCTGGGATTGCCCAGGAAACCGGGGGTTAAAGCTTCGGCATAGACGTCGCTCTCGTCGGTTTTATCCCAGAACACGACCACATCCCTGGTAGCGTCGGATAAATCCTTATTATAAATTTTTATCCACAGTCTCGCCTCGGCGCATATTTTGCTTTCTTCGGAACTCAGGGGCGAATCCGTAAAAAAACCCTTACCGACGGCGCCGGGGGATTCGGTAAACACGCGCTCCGCCGACGGCTCGGGGATAAAGGGATTGCCGTTGCGGACGCGGCTCTTGCTATACGATAATTCACGGTTCCCGCCGCCGTAAATATTTACAGCCACGGCTTTATCCGTCTGAAAATTAAAACCCCTGCCGTCGAATATATCCGAAAGTTCCGTTTCATCAAGTTCTTGTCCGCCCAAATCGAAAAAATCCGGCGAAAGATAGCCGGGCCCGTGTTCCATAGAGAAGACAACGGAATTCGACATTATCAAAAAAATAAAAAAATATCCTTTCATTTCTTAAAACCCCTGAATTCAAGCGTTTTCAGGGCGCTGTTCCTGAAACAATCGCGAATCTTGTCATCTACCGGCCGCGGTAGATATCTCGATGGGGACGTCGACGGGAAAAGAGTTCCTTTAATCACGGCCGACAATATTTTAACGGCGCTATTATCCTGAACATCCGAAGACCAGCAA
>PEXN01000009.1 GCA_002774685.1 Elusimicrobia bacterium CG08_land_8_20_14_0_20_51_18
ATAGCGATGCTATGCCGCGCTCCGCGTTCCTTGTTTCGCCGCAAATTCGGGCAGCCAAATGTGTCATTTATTTCTTAACGGCTCCTTAAGAGCGCAGAGGAAAAATAAGAGGTGAACAATGTCTCCCAAAAAAAACGATCTCGATAAGAATTTGAATCCGGAAAGCGAGGGCAAGCAGGGAAAAATGGAAAAGGAAAAGACGGTCAAAAAAACGGTCAGGAAAACCGCCGCCCCCAAGGCGAAAAAAGCGGAAAAAAAGGAGACCGCCGCCCCCCTCGCCGAAACCGCCCCGAAAAAAACGGCTTCCGCGAAGGCCGCCGCTCCCGCGGTCAAAGCTTTGACTCCCGAAGAGGAAAAAAAGGCCAGAATGAAGGCGGCCCTGGAAAAAATAAGGGCCAGGAAGAAAACGACTCCGGCTGCCGAACCGCAGGAGGATAAAGTCGCTAAAGACCCCCCCGCCGTGCAGGCCGCTCCGGAACCCCCCAAGCCGGAAGTGAAGGAGCCGCGCAAAGAAGAGCCCAAAAAACCCGAATCTTTCGAAACCTACGCCATAAGAGACGGAAAGGTGGTGGATATGCCCAGAGGCCAGGCCGCGCATAAAGTCCATAAAAAAGCCGAACCGGTCCATGAAACGAAGAAGACCGCGCAGAAACCCGTCAAAGCCGAAGAGGGCAAAGCCTCTTTACAGGCGCCGGAGACAGAGGAAACCGTTCTGGACGAATCGGTTTCGGCCAATCTCAAAAAACTCCAGGTTTCAAGCCAGATAACCGTAAGGGAACTGTCCGAAAAGATGGCTGTAAGAGGCGTGGACCTGATAAAAAAGCTTATGTCCATGGGGATTTTTGCCACCATAACGCAGAGGCTGGATCCGGACGTCGCGAGCCTTGTGGCGATAGATTACGGTTACGACCTCGAAATAGTCAATCTTTTCTCCGACGAGAAAGTCGAGGAACAGAGCGAAGTCGAAGATCCCAAGGACCTTAAACACCGCCCCCCCGTGATAACCATAATGGGACACGTGGACCACGGTAAAACCACCCTGCTTGACGCGCTCAGGGAATCCAATGTGGTCGATACCGAAGTCGGTCAGATAACCCAGCATATAGGCGCTTACACGATAAAGACTGAAAAAGGCCATATAACCGTCCTGGACACTCCGGGGCACGAAGCCTTTACGGCTATGAGAGCCCACGGCGTAAAGGTTACGGACATAGTCGTTCTGGTGGTTTCCGCCGCCGACGGCGTGATGCCTCAGACGGTAGAAGCCATAAACCACGCCAAAGCCGCCAACGCGCCGATAATAGTCGCGATAAACAAGATGGATCTGCCTACGGCCAACGCCCAGAACATAAAACAGCAGCTTTCCGGTTACGACCTTTTGCCGGAAGACTGGGGCGGCAAGGTCCCCATGATAGAGATTTCGGCCAAGAAGAGGATGAACCTGGACAAACTCCTGGAGATAATCCATATACAGTCCGAAATAATGGAGTTAAAAGCCAATCCCGACAGGGACGGTCAAGGCATAATAGTGGAAGCCAAAAAAGACCCCAAAAAGGGAATACTGGCGACTATAATCTGCACCAAGGGCACCATAAAAATAGGCGATCCCTTCATAGCGGGCACTTCCTACGGCAAGGTCAGGGCGCTCATAAACGACAGGGGAGAAAGGATAGAAAACATACTCCCCTCCTTCCCGGCCGAGTTGATGGGGCTGAGCGGGGACGTCCCCACCGCCGGCGATATTTTCAGGGTGCTGGCGTCCGAGAAAATAGCCAGGAACATAGTCGAAACGAGGAAAATTCACAAGAAACAGGAAGACCTTATACACCAGAAGAGCGTGTCCCTGTTGTCGCTCAAGTCGCAGGTAGACCAGAAGATGCTGAAAACCCTTAACATAATCCTGAAGGCCGACGTTTACGGGTCCATGCAGGCGATAAGGGACTCACTGGAAAAACTGAGCAATCCGGAAGTCGTAATCCACGTGCTCCATTCGGGCATAGGGAACGTGACGGAATCCGACATCATGCTGGCGAAGGCCTCGACCGCCATAGTTTTCGGCTTTAACGTGGACGCCGATGACGAGATAAAACGGGAAGCCGACAAGGCGGGGGTGGAGATCCGTACCTACAAAATAATCTACGACCTCCTCGAAGAGCTGAAGGCCGCTATGTCGGGTCTGCTCGAACCGGAAATAGTGGAAACGGTCACCGGCAAGGCCGAAATCAAGCAGATCTTCGATCTCAGTTCCGGCAAGGTCGCCGGCTCCATAATGAGGGAAGGCAAGATAACCAGGGGAGAACTGGTAAAACTGCTCCGTGACGGCGAGGAAGTCGCTTCGGGAAGGGTAACCGGCCTCAAGAGATTCAAGGACGACGTCAAGGAAGTCGAGAAGGGCTTTGAATGCGGAATCCTGGTGGACGGATTTAAGGATTTCCAGATAGGGGACGTCCTAAGCGCTTACGTCAAAGAAGAAAAACTGAGGCGCCTTAATGTATAAACGGGAAGACAGGCTGAAGGCTCTTTTTCTGCAGGAAGTAACCTTCGCGATAAGAAACAAGGAACAGCTGAAAAAACACGGCCTCCTCACCATTACCGACGTGGAGATTCTCGACGAGGGCAAGATCCTGAGGGTCTTTTTTTCGGTCTTCGGTTCGGAAGAAGACAAGGAAAAGACCGGTCTCATGCTGAGCGCCCTGGCCTGGGAAATAAAGCAGTCCATGAAGAAAAGGCTTAAACTGAGAATAATCCCCAATATAGTCTTCATGCCTGACGACACCCCGGAAAGAGCCGGCAAGATAGAAGAAATCTTCAGGAAAATCGCTTCGGAGAAACGAGATGAAACGCCGGGAACTCCCGAAAATCGAAACTGAATTCGAAAAATTCAAAAAGCTCATATTCGAGAATTCGGTCTTTTTTCTCGCCGGGCATATAAACCCCGACGGCGATACCATAGGCAGCATGCTGGCAATAGCTTCCATGCTCAAGAGGCTGGATAAGAAAGTCTATCTCTTTTCCCAGGACCCCATACCGGAAAATCTTTCTTTCATGCACGGCATTTCCAAAATAAAGAACACCCTTCCCAAAGCCGCCAGGATAGACGTCTCCATACTTTTGGAATGCTCTGTGCCTAATCGCGGCGGCAAGATAAAAGAAGTCCTGGATAAATCCTCCAGAATAGTTAACATAGACCATCATAAGACGGCGGAGCTTTACGGGGACATAAACATACTCGATTTCGCCTCGTCTTCGACCGCGGAGATAATTTACCGTTTTTTCTACGACATAAACCTCAAGGTTAACAAGCTGGAGGCGAGCTATCTTTATGTCGGCATGGTTACGGATACTGGCCGCTTCCATTTCCCCGCCACCAGTCCCCGTACCCACGACATAGCCGCCAGACTGCTCCAGACCGGTTTCAATTTCTCAAGGATAAACGACCTGCTTTATTTCACCAAATCCTACGAGAGCGTTAAAATGACCGGCCGGGCTCTGGAAAACCTGGAACTGCTGAACGGCGGGACCATAGCGGCGATGACCCTCGACCTCAAGGATTTTTCCGAATTTTCAGCCGGGAACGAACATACGGAGAACATAATAAACTACGGCATGATGATACCGGGCGTAAAAATTTCGGTGCTTTTCAAAGAGGAAGACGGCAGGACCGGCGTCACTTTCCGCTCTAAAGGAAATATAGACGTAAGCTCTATAGCTAAAAAGTTTCACGGGGGCGGCCATAAGAACGCCAGCGGCTGCAAGATCCCCGAACCCCGCCTCAAAGCCAGAGAAGTGGTGATGAAGGAACTGCTCAGGGCTTTAACCTTGGAGTAGAGGATATAGAAATTATAGACGAGGTGGAAGCGTTAGAAGCTATGGACGAAGCAGAAGAGTCGTAGGGAAAAAGCAATTTTCTTATACTTTCTATCCCTTACTAATGCTTCCATAACTTCTAACTCTTCCATGACTTCCAACGAATGAACGATTTAAACGATAATCTCTCCGGCGTAATTCCGCAGCCCGCTTCGGGCAGAATAACGCCCGTTTTCGCGGGCGGGGGGATAATGCTGGTGGATAAGCCTTCCGGTCTTACCTCGCATGACGTGGTGGACATTCTCAGGGACAAGCTGAAAATAAAACGGATAGGACATACCGGGACGCTCGACCCCATGGCTACCGGCCTTTTGATACTTCTGGTCGGTTCTTCGACTAAAAGTCAGAAGGAATTCCAGGGATATAACAAGGTATATTCGGGTAAGGTGCTTTTCGGGCTTGAGACGGACACCTGGGACATACAGGGGAAAATTCTGAACCGCAATGAGAATCTGAGCCTTAAAAAAGAGAACGTTTACAAGATGGTACAGCTTTTTAACGGCGCTATCATACAGCAGGTGCCTCCTTATTCGGCGGTAAAGTACAAGGGACAAACACTTTACAAGCTCGCCAGAAAAAATATAAACACTCCGGTGATAAGGAAACAGGTTACGGTGGAGTGGCTCAGCCGGGAATATTCCAAAAACGAGCTGGAGTTCAGCATAAAATGCTCCTCCGGAACCTACGTGAGGTCGATAGCCTACCAGTTAGGCAGGATGCTGGCTTGCGGGGGCTGTCTTAAGGAACTCAGGCGGGAAAGCGTCGGTGAATTCAGCGTGAAAAAAGCTTTCACGCTCGAAGAAATTAAAAAGGCGTCGAGGGAAGAGCTTTGCGTAATGTTTCTCAAATAGGGTAAAGCAAGAGGATAGGGGATAGAGTGGTTAGCGTAAAGCGTGAAGCGGAAAGCGGAAAACAGTAATAAGTGGCAAAGGAACATAGGCACAGAGGCACAAAGGGAAATATGATATTCCTTAATAACACTTTGCCGCTTTGTCCCTTTGACACTTTCTCTCTTTACTATTTACCCTTTACTTTTTGCGATTTACGACAGGAACCTCTCTCCTCCGTCCTCTGATTTAAATTTATGTCCTGCTACTTGACCATAGGAACCTATGACGGAGTTCATAGGGGCCACCTGAAGATACTGGAAATCCTCAAGAGAAAGTCTCTGGAAAACGGGACGCCCTCCGCCGTGGTGTATTTCCCCGTCCCCCCCAAATTTTATCTGTCCGGCAATTCAAAGGACAATATCCTCACCTCCGGGATAGAAAGAGCCGCCCTCCTTAAAGCTTGCGGTATCGACAGGGTGGAAGAGCTTATCTTCGACCGGGAAATGTCGGAAATGAGGGCTTCGGATTTTTTCCAGAATATAATTATCGGTAAATACCGCGCGCGGGGGCTCGTGGTAGGCCGCGATTTCGCCCTGGGGCGTTCCAGAGAGGGCAACGTGCATTTCCTCGAAAAGATATGCCGGGAGAAAAATGTGGATTTTCAGGCGGTGGATTTCGTGAAATACGAGGAACACAAGCTTTCTTCATCCCTGATAAGGGGTTTACTCCACAAGGGTGAACTGGAGAAGGCGTTTTTTTGCCTTTCCAGGGAATATTTCGCGACCGGCGCGGTGATCAGGGGCGCGGGCCTGGGTAAGAAAATAGGTTTTCCCACCGCCAACCTCTCCATGCCGGAAGAAAAGCTTCTTCCGAAAGGGGTTTTCGCGGTAAAGGTTCTCCTGGGGAACGAGTCTTTCAAGGGCGTGGCCAGCGTCGGACACAGGCCTACGCTGAAAACCCTGGATTCAAAACTGCTGCTGGAGGCGCATCTCCTCGATTTCGACAGGGAGATATACGGTTGCGAACTGAAAGTCAGTTTTCATAAAAAAATAAGGAATGAAATAAAATTCAGCGAAGTTTCCGCTTTAGTGGCCCGGATAAAAGACGACGTGGAAAGCGCGAGAAAGATGCTGGAGGACTGGAAGAATAGAAGATTAGAGGATTAGCAAGCCGGAGGATCAGCTTAAATAAGGAAATTCCTTATGCTTCCAATCCTCCAGTCCTCTAACCTGAAAATTGCAATTGAAACAGTTTTTCATTCAC
>PEXN01000082.1 GCA_002774685.1 Elusimicrobia bacterium CG08_land_8_20_14_0_20_51_18
TTCAAGGGAGCGCTGTGAAATCTCGTCGAAACCGGGGATGTCGCCTTCGTGGGGCAGTAGGCCGTTTTCCGTCAGATGGGCGCAGACGGCGTGATAGGCGAGCACCAGATAGCCCCATTTGGAGCCGAGGGGCATGGAATTGCCTTCCGGAGGCTGTTGTTCGGCTTTTTGCGGTTCGGGCGTGGGGAGTTCTTTGTTTAGATCGGAGAGGCTTGAAACGGCCTGGCCGACGGTTCTCTCAAATTCTTCGGCGCCGAAATTTTCGGAGGCGTCAACCGTTTGTAATGAGAAAACGAGCAGGAGAAAAGAGGCGATAAAGCGGGAAATTTTTTCCATTAATACATCTTATGAATAAAAGGCCTTACGCACATGAAACAAAGGGGCATAAAAAGGGAATTAAACGGCCTACTCTTTTTTGGGCCGTTGAGGAAGCGCGTTCGGGGAGGGTTTCCCGGCCAGGTCGGCCAGAGGTACGGTCTTCATAAAAATGCGGCCCTTTTTACCGGGGTAGAAAAAAATATCTTTTCGCCGAGTATGTCGAAGCTGGTGTGATTGGCGGTGATCGCTCCGGAGGCGGCGGAAGCTATCTCCAGCTCCGCGAGTTTGGAAAACCCGTCGTTCGCGTCGAAGCTGGCCAAAAAATTCCCGACTTTTCCGCCGTCCCGTCTCTGGAAATTAATATAAAGCAGGGGGTCCCGGAAAACGGCTTTCGTAACTTTGAAATCGTATTCTTTCCCCGTCAGCAGGGGGATCTTCTCCCCGGCCGGTGAGCCCAGGTCCGTCGAGAGGGGAACGGCGTAAATGTCCGAAGCTTCGCGCGCGCCCAGGTAGAAGCCGCCTATCAGGTAGACCCGGCCCCGTATTTCCGCCAGGGCGTTCTGGGAAAGCGTGCGGCCTTCGGAGAGTTCGGAGAGGTCGAGGATAAAGTCGCCGGTCTTTTTCAATGAAGCGTCGAAAACCCTGATGTGGTGGATGGAATTGTTCTTGTATTTTTTTATCCAGCCGGACCAGGCCCTGGTAAGGACGTGGAATTTGCCGTTAAAGAAAAGCGGAGAGGGGTCGTCCGCGGCTTCGGGGTTTTCGGGGACCTCCTTCGGGTCGGTACTCGCGGCGTCTTTGGAGGTGCCGCAGCCGGAAGAGATGTTCGTTCTTACGGCCGGTTCCTTGTCCGGCGTTTCATAAACCGCGATATTGACGAAACGGTCGCCGCAGGGCCGCAGATCTTTCTTGAAATCTTCGAAAGCGTACCAGAATTTTCCGTTTTGAGAGGCGACCCTTATGTCTATTCCGCCCGCGTTATAGCCGGAAAACAAAGCCATAACGCCGCCGCGGAGATCGAGCCCCCCTTCGTTATCCAGTATGGCGAGCCTGAATTTTTTGGTTTTTATGTCGTTAAAAGCCAGGTACAGCCGGTTCCCCACGGCTACGGCGTCGGGCCTGCCTATCTGAAAGCCTTCCGGCGAAAGAAGTCCCGTTATATCGCCGTCGGCGACTTTTTTCGCGCGGGACGCCGGTTCGGAGAACGCTGCGGGTACGGCCGAAAGAACGGAAAACAGACAGAGGGTTATCAGTAAGTTCATAGACTTTGAGCCGGTCGTCAGGGTTTTTGCGGAGGAGCGGCGCGGTAGACGGGCCCGGGGAACCAGAAGAGCCTTTTCCCGGCCACAGGGTTTATCAGCAAAGCGAAGGCTATCCAGAGAGCAAGCAGGCCCAGGATTATGGTCAGCACGGCTATCGGCAGCGTCAGCGCGGAGGTGCCGGTAAGGGCCGCTATTATCTTGAAAACGTACATGAGATCTATCACAAGGAGGAATAGGAAAAGCAGGCCGCTGAAAAAGCCGAAACCGTAGGTCATCGCGGCGAAGACCAGGAGGAAGCAGCAGTCCACGAAGAGGAGGACGTCGTGGTCGGGAATAACGCCGCCGGCCAGTGAGTCTAGTATCCACCAGTTCATGGCCCAGTTGAAGGCGAAAGCGGTGAACAGGGTTCCGCCGTAGAGGTTTTTGTTGGCCAGGCTCATTACCCCGGCCAAAAACTGGCAGCCGCAGCCGAAGAACAGGCAGAACATCGCCGCGGTCTTGAGAGCGGCGGGGGTTAGCGTTATGCCGAGGGCTATCGGCGTCAGGGCGGCGCAGCCCACGGCGAGGCCGATGAGGCCCATAGGGGTGGGCTCGGCGAAAACAGGAACAGGCAAATTATTGTTTTCCATACTGAACGCTTCGCATTACGCATCGCGGTTTTTGTGTCGTTTTCTCTGTTTCGAGTCACGAATCACGATGTTGTCACGAGTCCCGGCTTCTTTGCCGTTTTTGTTGTTACGCGTCCCGAGTTTTATGTTGTTTTCTCTGTTTCGAGTCACGAGTCACGGCTGTTAGTGTACCCCGTGCATCCATTTCCTGAGCTTCGGGGTTATTATGAGCAGGAGTATGGCCGCGCCTATGCCGGTGGCCGTGGGGATCATGTAGAACTGCACATGGTTCATGGCGTTGTAATTGCCGGCGAAGAATCCGCCCACGAAGCCGGCGGCGACGCTGGAGAGGAACCACACGCCCATCATCAGAGAGCCGAACTGTATCGGCGCGAGCTTGGTCACGAGCGAAAGTCCCACCGGGGAGAGGCAGAGTTCGCCCAGGGTATGGAAGAAGTAGGCGCCGACCAGCCATAATACGCTGACCGGACCGTTCTGCTGATAGGCGGCGGCCGCGGCTATCAGCACTATGAAGCCCACGGCAAGGAGGCCCAGGGCTATGGCGAATTTGACGGGGCTCGGCGGTTCTTTTCCTTTTTCAGCGAGGTTTATCCACATGCTGGAAAAGAAAGGCGCGAGTATCACTATGAAAAGAGGATTGAGAGACTGGAAAAAACCGGCCGGCATTTCCCAGGTCCAGCCGAAAATATTTATCCAGCGGTTGGTCTCGTTCTTGGCGAACAGCGTCAGCGAACTCCCCGCCTGTTCGAAAGCCGACCAGAAAAAGATGGAGAAGAATACCATAATAAAGATGACGGCCAGACGTTGTTTCTCCACGTGGGTAAGGGTGGATTTTTCCGGCTTGGAGGCGTAGTTGTATACGAGGGCGATGAGCACTCCTATCGCGGCGAAGCCGTAGAGCCAGCGCGGCACTCTGCTGAGTATTTCGTAGCCGTTGAACTGCATCGCGGTAATTATAAGGAAAGTAACCATAAGGGCGACCAGGGTCGTCGGTATCCAGTAACTCGTCTGGGGGGCGGCGGGTTTCACGCATTTGTCGCCGAGAAGGGTTTTTTGTCCCCAGAGATACATCGCGAGGCCTGTGACCATGCCGACGCCGGCGGCGCTGAAGCCCCAATGCCAGCCTATTTTTTCGCCCAGCGTGCTGCAGACCAGAGGCGAGAAAAAAGCGCCGAGGTTTATGCCCATGTAGAATATCGTAAAACCGCCGTCGCGTCTGGGGTCGTTCTGTTCGTAAAGCGAGCCGACCACGGTGGAGATATTAGGCTTGAAGAAACCGTTCCCCATTATCAGGAGTATCATGGCGCCGAAAAAGAAGGGCATGGAGGGAAAGGCCATGGCGAAATGTCCGAGCGCCATGAGCGTACCGCCGACGACTATAGCCTTTCTCTGGCCCATGTAGCGGTCGGCGATGTAGCCGCCGAGAAGGGGGGTGAGGTAAACGAGGCCGGTGTACCAGCCGTAGATGTGGCTTGATTTTTCCGTGGTGAATTTTAGATAGTCTATCATGTAAAGCACGAGGAGCGCCCTCATGCCGTAATAGGAAAATCTTTCCCACATCTCCACGAAGAACAGAAGGAACAGGCCTTTCGGCTGGTTATGATGTAAGCTCATATCACCTCTCGGAAAAACAAATTTTAAAATATTATATCTAATTTTTGGAATGCAATATGAAAAACTTTCAGAAAATAATTTGATATTATAAGTATTGTGAAAATCTTCATCTTTTTTCTTTCCTTTTTGGCCCTCGCCTGCGGCGTGTGCCGTGCCTCTTCCTGCGAGTTATCAAAATCCTCTTTTTCACATACTTACAGTTTCGAAAACGGGAAGGTTCTCAATTATGAAAAGCCCCGTTTCTGGAAAGACCTCGCCCGCGGCCCGAAGGACTGGTCTGATTTCATGAAAGATTCCTTTACGAGGGAAAACGCGCCCTGGCTGGCCGGCATAGCGGGTTCCACGCTACTGCTTATAAAATACGACAGGGAGATCTACGAGGAGACCCGGAGATTCGGAAAAAGGATGAACATTTCCACCGAGGACAAGACGAAGACTTTCATAAAATTGAACGGAGTCTCCCTTTTCAGGGGCCCGACGGACCTGGGTTCGGCTATGTATTTTCTGGGCGACGGCTGGATAAGCATAGGGCTTTTCGGCTCTTTCAAGCTCTACGGCCTGGCTAAGGACGACTGGCGCGCCTCTTCCACGGCCAATCAGCTTATGGAAGGGCTCCTGGTCACCGGTTTTACCACCCAGATACTGAAATGGTCCACGGGCCGGCAGATGCCCAAAACCTCCAGCGGGGACTCCACCGGACGCTGGCATCCTTTCGCCACGGACTATCTTTCCAAGAGGCGCTGGTATGACGCCTTTCCCTCCGGGCATTTGGCTACCGGGATGATGTGCGTAACCGTTTTGACCGAAAACTACCCGGAGAAGAAATATATAAAGCCGGTAGGCTATTCCCTGTTGGCCCTTCTTTCCTTCCAGATGGTGAATAACGGGGTGCATTGGGTCAGCGATTACCCGCTGGGTTTAGCCGTCGGTTACGGGATAGGCAAAAGCGTGGCCTCCAGGCATGTGGTCGAAAAGGGAGAAAAAGAGGCCCGAAGCGTCAGTTTTTACCCTTACCTGGCCGGGGATACGGCCGGCGGGGCCTTGGTTTACAGGTTTTAAGCGCATGGGCGGAATTCTGGCGTGTTTGTTTATGGGTTTAATTGTATATTACATATATAATTATAATTATAATTGATAATTAAAAGAGGGGTTAAAATGAATTATTACTTCAAAGTGCTGAGCAAATACGCGGTATTCAGCGGCCGCGCGAGAAGAAAAGAATACTGGATGTTCGTTCTTATGAACTTCCTCTTGTTCCTGGCGATAGGTTTCGTCGGGGCGATATTGAGGGTGAACGCCAAAGTCCTGGAAACCCTGATCAACGTATACCAGTTGGCCATACTGATACCCAGCATAGCGGCTGGCGTCAGGAGAATGCACGATACCGGCAAAAGCGGCTGGTACCTGCTTATCCCGATTTACAACCTTATTCTGGCCTGCACCAGAGGGGACGAGGGGGCCAACGAATACGGACCGGACCCTATAGCGGAGGAAGAAGCGGGGAAATCAGCCGGTACCGAAGCCCCGGCGCAGCCCGGGAACCCCGATCAGCGGCCTCCGGTAAACCCTTAACCTGAAAACTTTAGTCGAAGTTTTCAGGAGTTGCATGTTTCAAGTCACAAGACACAAGTAACAACGCAAAAAAGCGTAATTTTTGCTTTATTTTTTTAACTTGAGACCCGAGACCTGCGACTTGCCTGCCTGACGATGAGTTGCAACTTGCGCGCCGGCAGGCAGGTTAGAGGGGCGGGCGGTTGTCTTTTTCGGTTCGATTTACTACAATATTCTTGTAGTAAACGAAGCTCTTTTTTAAAAACCGGTTCCTGAAAAAAGCCGAAAAAGATTTTTTAAAAAAGTCTTTTTCCCCAATGGAAAGAAAAGTGTTGACAAGGTTCCGGAAATTTGGTCTAATTTAGTTATATTTGAAATGGTCTCTGAACTTACTAACTTGAAGTGATTAAAGCACCAAAGTTTTTCAGAAAAAATTAGTTAACAAATCAGAAAAAAAATTTGTGACATAATCTTATCGCGGTAGATGCGGTAAAACGCGCGAGCGCGATGATTCCTGACCTGTCTAAAAAGCGGGGTAAGGTTTTGTTCTCTAAAAAAATCTAATAGTGTATGAATGGGCACCCTGACTTCCGTGCAAACGGATGAATGGATGTTCTCTTATTCAATACTTTAGGTGTGTTTAACCTAGATGTAATTAATTAGGCAATTAGGTAATTAGAGCTAATTAAATTCTCCGCATCCGGCTTATGGTAAGTACCCGAAAGGGTACATAAACCGTATACGGATTTAATTGGAGAGTTTGATCCTGGCTCAGAGTTAACGCTGGCGGCGTGCCTAACACATGCAAGTCGAGCGAAGAGTGGCAGAGTATCGCGCTCTTAGCGGCAGACGGGTGAGTAACACGTAAACAACCTACCCTCAAGAGGGAGACAACCTGGCGAAAGTCGGGCTAATATCCCATATTATCCGGGTCCGGCATCGGATTCGGATGAAAGGCTCGCAAGAGTCGCTCGAGGAGGGGTTTGCGGCCTATCAGCTAGTTGGCGGTGTAAAAGACCACCAAGGCTATGACGGGTAGCCGATCTAAAAGGATGAACGGCCACAAGGGCACTGAGACACGGGCCCTACTCCTACGGGAGGCAGCAGTGGGGAATTTTGGACAATGGGCGAAAGCCTGATCCAGCGACGCCGCGTGGAGGACGAAGGTCTTCGGATTGTAAACTCCTTTTGCAGGGGACGAAACAAATGACGGTACTCTGCGAATAAGCAACGGCTAACTACGTGCCAGCAGCCGCGGTAATACGTAGGTTGCAAGCGTTACTCGGAATTACTAGGCGTAAAGCGTGTGTAGGCGGATATTTAAGTCTGTCGTGAAATTCCACGGCTCAACCGTGAAAGGCCGGCAGATACTGAAAGTCTAGAGTGAGGTAGAGGAAACTGGAATTCCAGGTGTAGCGGTGGAATGCGTAGATATCTGGAAGAACGCCAAAGGCGAAGGCAGGTTTCTGGGCCTTTTCTGACGCTGAGACACGAAAGCTAGGGTAGCAAACAGGATTAGATACCCTGGTAGTCCTAGCTGTAAACTATGTAGACCAGGCGTGGGAGGTATCGACCCCTTCCGTGCCGACGCTAACGCATTAAGTCTACCGCCTGGGGAGTACGGCCGCAAGGTTAAAACTCAAAGGAATTGACGGGGGCCCGCACAAGCGGTGGATCATGTGGTTTAATTCGACGCTACGCGAAGAACCTTACCTGGGCTCGAACGACTAGTGGTAGCCTTTATGAAAGTAGAGGCGACCCGCAAGGGAGCTAGCCGAGGTGCTGCATGGCTGTCGTCAGCTCGTGTCGTGAGATGTTGGGTTAAGTCCCGCAACGAGCGCAACCCTTGTCCTGTGTTGCTACTCCGCAAGGAGAGGACTCTCAGGAGACTGCCGTGGATAACACGGAGGAAGGTGGGGACGACGTCAAGTCATCATGGCCTTTATGTCCAGGG
>PEXN01000034.1 GCA_002774685.1 Elusimicrobia bacterium CG08_land_8_20_14_0_20_51_18
CCTGCGCTTCCGCCTGCGCCTTTGCCTTGGCCTGTGATTCCGCATGCATCCTTGCCTGCGCTTCCGCCTGCGCCCCGGCCCTCGCTTCCGATTTTTCCTTTGGTAAGTAATAAATAAGGCCGATTACCGCGACTAAAAGGACAAGTGAAATTATTGGAGTTTTTTTAGGAACCTTGCCCGGCCCTGGAACATCAGACTTTGCCCGCTTGCTATCCGCCGAAACCGGCGGCGGGAGCGAGGGACCCTTAATAAGACTATCCTTGCCGCAAGAGCCGCAGAATTTGGCCTCGGTACGGTTCTGCTTGCCGCATTTTAAACATACACCGGGTTCCACTAAAGAACCACAGTGCTTGCATTTAAGGGCGTCAGACTTTATCTCTTCCGCGCAGAAAGGGCATTTTTTTACGGGCATAATCAGATTATACAATATAACGCCGTTATTACTTGATTTTAGCCCGCGGGTCTATTATACTTTATACTATATGCGGATCCTTTTTCTCGCGGTTTTTCTTTTTTCCTCTTTCGCGCAGGCCGCCGAATGGAAGACCAAGACCTCCCCGCATTTTACCGTGTATTACGAAGGCAGCTGGGCGCCAAATTCCATAATGCTGGAAGTGGAAAAAATTTTCTCCAAGATGAGGCTGAACATCGCCATGTTCGCCCCCTGGATGAACAAATACAAGACGAAAATCTACATCTACGCCAACCAGGAGAACTATCTTAACGGGGAATTCAACCCGCCGAAATGGTCCAAAGGCCTCGCCTTTTTCAGCAAAAAGGCGGTGGTGGTTTTCGACATGGGAGACATCCGGAAACTTAAGGCCACCATGGCCCACGAACTGACGCATCTCTATTTTGAGAGTTATTTCGCGGAAAAAATGAAATACCCGCCCCAGTGGCTCAACGAGGGGCTGGCCGTCTTCATGGAGGAGATGACCTACTCCGAAGAAGGGCCCTGGAGGAAAGCCCTGAAGTATTCCCCGGTAGACACCTATGTCCGGTTCCCCGATTTTTTCAGGCTGGAGGTGGACCGTCTTTCCAATTCCCAGCAGATAGCGAACTGGTATCTGCAGTCCTACGGGATAGTTCTCTATCTTTACAGCCCTAAAAAACGTCTGATGTTCAAGAACTTCTGCGATCTCGTAAGGAAAAAATACGATTTAGAGGATAACCTCTGGGACGCCTACCGGATAAAGAGTTCGCTGGACCTGCAAAAGGAGTGGCTGAAATGGCGGGAGAATATAGACGACGAGAGCGAAAAATCTCTTTTCGGCGAACGGGGTTCCGCGAGTTTCAACAATTTCAAGGCCATAGAATTCAAGCCTATAAACGGGAAATAATCCGTCTTCCCCGGTCAAACCATCATCTTTTTCATTTTTTCGGCGCTTTGCAGCATAACTTTCGCGTCGCCGGAGAGTTTGCCCTGATGCCATGCCCGTATTTCCCGGGAAAATTCCACATAGCCGGCCCGAAAATCGCGCAAAGCTTCCGGATTCAGACAGGAACAGAGCATTTCATTGGAAACCGGCGGGCAGGCGGGGTCCGACAGCATCTCTTTCACCAGGATTTCAGCCTCCTTTTCGGCTCCGGCGCTGTCCATGGTGGCATGCTTCCACTTGCTTCCCTCGGGGACCAATCCGCCCTCGGCGTCGGCGCAGGCGGGGATATCCCCGGGCCTTATCCGTAAAGGAGAAAAATAAACGGTGTCCAGACCGGACTTTTTTATGAAAGAGCCGGTTTCCGCCAGCGTGTCTTCCGTTTCGCCCGGATAGCCGACCAGGAAATTGCCGTGCGCGGCTATGCCGCGCGCTTTTATGGCCGCCACGGCCTTCAGGGCCATTTCGGGCGAAATCATTTTGTTCATAGCGGAAAGCATCTTCTGCGAGCCGGACTCTATTCCGAGGAAAATCCCTCCGCAGCCGCCGGCGGCCATGGCGTCCAGCAATTCGCCGTCCATGGCCGAATCGACCCTGGCGAAACAGGTCCAGACCAGACCGCGCATATCCTTTATTCCGCGCAGTACTTCCAGAAGCCATTTTTTGTCGGCCGGCAGGTTATTGTCCACGAACCTGAAGAAACATATGCCGAATTCGTCCGCGTTCCGCCTGATCTCGGCGGAAACCCTGCCGGGAGAGCGAAGTTCCAGACCGTTGAGTCCGTAAGAACAGAAACCGCATTTAAAACGACAGCCCCTCGAGCCCTGCACGAAAGCCGACCTTATCTTCTCCGGAGAGTAGAGGCCGTAATCGGGGAAAACGGTTTCGTCCAGGGGCATATTGGCGGTTTGGGGATTTTCCAGCAAAACCCCGGTTTTGAAATAGGAGATGTTATTCAGGTTTTCGAAGTTTTCTCCGGCCTTCAGCCTGGACAGGAGCCTGAAAAGGGTTTTCTCTCCCGGCCCCAGGACGTTTACGACACCTTCGAGACGGAGATCGGGATTGAATCCCACCCCCGGCCCGCCGGCTATTATCAGCGAAGACGGGGAAAAGGCCCTTACCGCCCCGACTATTTTCTCGAGCGTCTCTCTCCTGAATATGTGGTCCGTGCAGATCCCCACCGCCAGAGGAGCGGCCGAGAGCTCTTCCTTAAGCCGTTCCAAACCGGCGGGAATCTGGAAAGGATTGTTCACCGGGAATGCGTTCATCCCTTTTTCGTTGAGGTAGGAACACAACAGGGTCAGAGCCAGGGGCGGATTGGAAACAAAAATTTCAGGACGAAATCCTTCCAGGGAAAGAAGGGGTTCGGCCAGATAGCCGTTCATTTTTTCGCAAAGCGGCGTCACCTCTTCGTGGGAAAGTATAACTATGTCTCTTCTCATAGTCCGCCGCCTTCCGGCGGCTTCCCCAATTATATTAAATTGCCGATGATTTGTATAATATTAGGATGTCGAGGCCAAAAATTCTTTTCATCACGCCCAGGATGCCCCTGCCGCTTTTAAGCGGCGGGGAAAGCTGGATTTACGGGCTCGCCAAAAATCTCGCCAAAACGGCGGAACTGCATCTTTTCAGCTTCCTGGAACCGGGGTTCGAGCCGCATCAGGTGGCGCATTCCGTCTTCCTGGAAAAGGTCTTCAAAACGGTAAGCTACAGAAAAAAAGAACCCTTTCCCGACAGTAAAGACCTGCCGGATTCCCCGGCCCGGCATTTTTCCCCGGGGGCCGCGGAAAGGATAAACGGGATAATAGAAAAAGAAGGGATAGACCTCGCGCATATTTTTTTTCAGGACCTGCTTTTCTATTCGGCGGAAATAAAAAAGAAGCTCCCGCTGGTCTACACCGAAATAGATTCCTCCTGGCTTTCCCCCTTCAACTCCTACCTCAGGGAGAACGCCGGGGCGCGGGGACTCGGCAATATGCGGGAAACGCTTAAATACAGGGCCTACGCCAAAAAATTTCTCAGGAATTTCCAGGCCGTGACTTATCTCTCCAGGGAAGATTACGGCGATATAAAGGGTTATACGAAGGGAGCGCGCGCGCTTTACACCCCGAACGCCCTGGAACTCGGGGCCTACGCGAACCGCGGGAAGGTAAAGAGAGAGAAGAACACCATTTTCTTCATAGGCAACTATCTGCACTATCCCAACGCCGACGCGGCTCTCACCCTGACGCTTAAAGTTTATCCGGCGGTAAAGGAAAAAGTAAAGGACGCCAGGCTTATCCTGGCCGGCCCTTTCCCCCCGGAAGAGCTCAAAAAAACGGCCGGCGGGGGTATAGAAATCACGGATTACGTTAAAAACCACCTGGAACGCTTCGAGAAGTACGCTTTAATGGCCGCGCCGGTAAGATACGGCCGGGGAGTGAAGACCAAGGTACTGGAGGCCTTCGCTTCCGGACTCCCCGTCGCCGGCTATCACGAGACTTTTTGCGGCCTTGAAACCGGGCCTTCCGGGAACTGCGTTCTGAAGGCCGGGAACGCGCGGGAACTGGCCGGAAAGATCGTGGACGCTTTCAGGGGGAAATACGACCTTGAAAAAATGGCGGCCAACTCCCGCGAACTCTCCCGGCGCCACGACATAGCGGAGGTGAGCCGGAAAGTCCTGGAACTGTATTTAAAACTATGCGCCTGAAAGAACTGCATTTGGAACTGAACCATTCCTGCAATTTAAACTGCCTGATGTGCGAACATCCCCTGGCCGCCCCCTCGGAAGGGCTCGCCAGGGCGGATCTGGACGCCATTCTCTCGTCCCGGACCCTGATGGAGGCGGAGACCGTGTCCCTTACGGGCGGGGAACCCACTCTTTCGAAGATATTTTCCCCGGCCGCGAACGCCCTCTCGGCCGCCGGGAAAAGGCTGATAATCCTGACCAATCTTTACGACATTTCCGCGCTGGACCTCTTTTTAAAAGGCTTGCCCCCGCGCCGGCGGGCCCGCGTACATATAGGGTCCTCGGTGGACGGCCTCGAGGCCACTCACAATTCCATCAGGGGTAACGGGGAAGCTTTCGGCCGCCTGGTGAAAAACCTTCTCTTCCTCAAAAAAAAGAGGGGCGTTTCCTTAAGCCTTACTTTTACCGTTTCCCGGCTCAATCGCCTGGAATTCGGAGAGGTTTTCGACTTTTTTTACGGCGGGGAAGGCGTACCGGTACTGCCCCAGTATGTCATACCCTCGAGGCCGGAAAACTACGCCATACTCCCGGACGAAAAGGAAAAAACGGAGTTCGCGGAAGACCTGAAAAGAATCAGCGGAAGAACGCCCGCGGCCGGGCTCTTTTTTTCCGCTTTTACGGGAGAATCCGGGAAAAAGAAAAAATGCGGCGCGGGGCTGGATTTTCTGTTCGTTTCCCCGGAAGGGGATATCTACGCCTGTCCCCAGAACAAGAAACTGACTTTGGGAAGCATAAGAAGCGGGAATATTGATAAAATATTGGAAGGGCGGCCGGAAGCCTTACGCGGACTGGGAACTAAAAATTGCGGCGCTTGCCTTTTGAGATGCAAAACATGAACGAATTGATAACGCTTACCCGCGGGGAATGGAAATTGCGCCAGCAGAACACCCTTCTCGGTTTTCTGCTTACCCTGCTGAACCCCCTCCTGGTCTTTCTCGCCGTTTACGCGGTTTTCGCCTCTCTCTTTTCCTCTTCCAGGCCGGATTACGCCCTTTTCCTGCTGATCGGCCTGCTACAGTGGAATTTCTTTTCGCTGGCCACCTCTTACGGGCTGGGTTCCCTCCTGAGAAGGTCCAATCTGGTAAAGAACTATCCTTTCGAACCGGCCAAGATAGTCGTTTCCTCGGTGGCGGCCGTCTTCCTTTCGCATCTGGCGGAGAACCTGATACTCGTCCTGATAGTTTCCTTCCATGCCGGAAGTTTTTCCCCCGTCTTCCTGCTGGTCTTTCTCCTGGACCTCATACTCCTGGCCTTCGCGGCTTCAATCGCCGTGATAACGGCGGCGCTTAACGTGTTTTACTACGATACGGAAAGGCTCTGGGGCATCTTTTTGACCGGCCTCTTTTTCCTCACCCCCGTGTTCTATCCTAAAGAGGCGGTAAACACCTCCGCCTACCCTTTCCTGAAATACAACATACTGGGCTCTTTTATGGACCTTTACAGGGCGGCGCTGCTGGGAGGAAACCCGTCCGCGCGGGACCTGGCGCTCCTGGCCTCAGTCTCCTGCGCCTTTTTTCTTCTGGCCCTCTTCTTCTGCAAAAAACTTAAACCGGGGATACAGGACTCGTTATGACCCTCAAGGCGGCGAATCTCGGGAAATCTTTCAGAAAGGAACTCGCGAGGGAAAGCTTCCTCGACGGCTTCCGCGCCTTCCTCGCCAGCGGCGGTAAAACCGAAAAAAAGACCGCACTTAAAAACTTCTCCCTCGAGGCGTCCAGGTCGGAAATAATAGCCGTTACCGGCGACAACGGGGCCGGGAAAACGACTCTTCTGCGGATACTGGCGGGAACGCTGACGCCCGATTCCGGGGAGATCAGTTTCGAAGGGAAAAAAGCGGCGCTGCTCGGCTTCGATTCCATAATGAACGACAGGCTGAGCGTTTACGAGAACGCCCTGGCCGCCCTGGCTATTTTCGGCTCGCGGATACACCCTTTAAAGAAAGCGGCCGACTCCCTGCTGAAAGAGGCGGAACTGACGGAATTAAGGAATTCCCCCCTTTACAAGCTTTCCGCCGGGATGAAGATAAGGATTCCCTTCCTGAGCGCCCTTAATTCGGGCGGAGACCTGTATTTAATAGACGAGATGATCTCGGTCGGGGACGAAAAGTTCAGGGCGAAATGCCTTGAAAAAATAAAAGCTCTGAAGCGCGAAGGGGCCGTCATAATCTTCTCCACGCACGAAAGAGCTCTCGTCGACGGCCTGGCCGATTACGAACTGCGGCTGAACCGCGGTAAGACGGAATATTTCAGAAAGACCGCGCGGCCGGGCGGCGCGGTCGGCGCTTCCGGGGATCTTTTCCTCAACAGCGTGAAAAGAAGCAGCGCTCTGCTGGGGAAACTCCGGCAGGCCGGCTACGTCCTGAAGGAAGCCCCTCCCGCTTCAAGGGAAGACCTGCTTCTGGTACACGAGGAAAGCTGGGTGACCAGGATAGAAAGGAACGATCTTTCCCCCGAAGAGGAAAAGAAATACTCGCTTCCGCGCTCCAGGGAGATACTGGCTCACTCCTACAGGCTGGCGGGAGCCGCCGTGGCGGCTTCGGAGAACGCGCTGTCCTGCGGACTCGGCCTGCATCCCCTCGGCGGGGCTCACCACGCTTTCCCGGGACACGGCGAGGGCTTCTGCCCGGTGAACGACTGCGCCATAGCGGTAAAAAAGCTTCTTCTCGAAGGCAAAATTAAAAGGCCGGTCATCGTGGACCTGGACGCCCATCAGGGCAACGGCACCGCTTTTATTTTCGACGGCTCCGCCGTCAAAACCTACTCCATACACTGCGCGGAGGGTTATCCCTACGACAGGGTGAGAAGCTTCACGGACGTGGACCTCCCGGACGGCGCGGGCGACGAAGAGTATCTTTCCCGGCTCGGCCTTACCCTGCCGGCCTTCCTGGAGAACGCGAAACCGGATTTTTGTTTCCTGATAGCCTCTTCCGACCTCCTGAGAGGCGATCCCGTCGGCAGACTGGGGCTTACGCCGGAAGGCGTTTTAAAAAGGGACGAAACGGCGCTTAAGCAGCTTTCGGAGAGCGGAGTAAAGGTTTGTCTTTCTATTCCGGGCGGTTACGGCGATCCGGAGAATCACGCGGCGGTCAATTTCGGGACGGTCCGCGCCGCGGCCGGTTTCTATCCTTCATTCAATAAAATCGTACACATATAACATGTAAGTCGCGAGTCTTTTCCCGAAAACCCCGGTCATCAGGTCCTCGGTCCCGCTTTTAACAGCGGAATCTTTTCTGAGTTTCCAGTAAAAGAAAGTCCCGGCGGTCAGATCTATTTTTTCCCTGAGAACCCAGCCATGGGCCGCCGGTATCTCCAGGTAATCCTGCATCCTGGTGACGTAGGCCCGATTCACCCTGGAAAGTTCGGCCAGGCCCTTTTTTCCGGAAGGATTGGAGGTCCAGGCCACTATCACGAGCCGCGCCTTTTTCTTCGCGACCCCGGAAAGCGAGGCGAAAAAACGGCTCAAATCCGCGTGCTCGGTGGATTCGCAGGCCAGGACGCGGTCGAAAGAGCCTTTTTTAAAAGAAAGCTCTTCCATGGACATTTTAAAAACTTTCACCCGGCCGGAAAGTTTTTTAGCCCGGATTACGCGCCTTACCTCGCCCAGCTGATAATCTGAAATATTCACGGCTTTCACCCTGACGTTTTTACGTCCCGAAGCCATTAAAACGGCGTTCCCGCCGCGTCCGCAGCCGGCGTCCAGTATCCTGGAGCCGTCCCTGAGGGAAAGTTTTTTTATGGCGAGGCGCGAAAGCCGGGTTTCGGCTTCATGCAGGACTTTCCTCAGTTTTTCCTGCTCAGCCTTAAGGCTCCCCTTAAATTCCCCCGGGAGAAGGCCGTTATGATGATGGATTATCCCGTCATAAGCGAGGTATTTATTCAAGTCGTCCCTTTTGGAATCGTAAAGGGCGGCCACTTTTTTATAAATTTTTTCCATTCTTCCCCTTTCCGGAAAGGGCGGAACAAAAGGCTTCCGCCGATTTCTCACAACGGCTCTTCAATTCCATACCGGAGGCTTCTCCCCTTCCGTCCGCCGGCCAGGCGCGGAGAGAAAGCTCCGTCATTTCCCTCGAAAAGAATCTCTCGAAAGATTTTTTTTTCCGGGTTCCTAATTTTTTATTTTTTAAGACCAGAATTTTAGCGTAAAAAAAAGAGATTGAAGAAAATTGACCTCGTCAGAATTCCCTTCCTTCCAGCGCCCGGAAAAGACCAGGAAAAAGCGGGAAGAGGCTAAATGGAATATTTTCGCGGCGAGAAGAGAGGCGCCTTTCAGACGATGTTTTGAAAAAAGCCTGGAAAAATCCTTCTCCTTTTTTTCAATATTTTCTTTTAAAGGATTGAAAAAAGAAAGCTCCAGGGCGAGACGGTCCGAAGAGAAAGGGTTGTGTTCTATTCCTGAGCGCCACCCGCCCAGATCGAGTCTTTTCGAAGTCATTTTTACCCGCTCAGCCAACCGGCGCTTCCGGCCTAAAGTTCTTATGGGTCCGGAAAGTCAGATCTATTCCCCGGAAATTCCCAGCTTAAATCGCCGTTAAGTTCCCTCTTAAATTTTTTCACCATCCCGGCGGATATAGGCTGATTCCTGTCGAAACCCCTGCAAACCCCTCCGCGTATCCCTATTATATCGGGAGAAAGACTCTTTATAGCCGGCATATGAGCCGGCCTCAGGGAACCGGCCAGGGCGGTTTTAAGGCCCAGCCCTCCGGCTTTCTGAAGAAAGGCTCGTATTTCGGATAAAGGCATGGCGTCAAACAGGGATTTGCCGTCCTTTACATAAGTGTCCAGCATCACCACGTCGGCTCCGGCAAAAGAGGCCGCGTGGAGGATATCCCTCCAGGGCAGACCTCCGAACCTTTTCCAGTCCGCGTATCCAGCCAAAACAAAACTCGTTTTTTTTCGAACCATTTTCACGGCTTTACGCAGGCGGCGTGCGGTTTCTCCCGCGAGCTTTTTATCGCTAAAACCGAAAAAGCCGGCCTTTACATAATCCGCGCCAAGCGACGCCGCGGCATAGGCGGCCAGAGAAAAAGAGCCCGGTTTGTAAAAGATGTCGCCTATGGCCACGCTGAACCGGGCCCGGGGATTAGCCCGTATTATATCCCGTATTACCCAGGGAAAATTGGCGCCGAGGGAACCTTCAGCCGGATTTTTTACGTCGATTATATCGGCGCCGCCGGAAAAGAGGGCGCGGGCCTCTTTGAGGTTCGAAGGACTTATAAGAAGTTCTATTTTATTTTTTTCTTTCATAGGACATGTACCTGCCCAAAGCCAGAAATCGGGCCCTGGTCTTTTCCCCGTCGAAACATTTCCCTATGTAATATTCGTATTTTCCGTAGAAAAGGTCTATCATTTTCCTGTTCTTTTCCACGGCGCCCGTCTTTCTTATCAGGCCTTGCAGATAAATTATATCTTTTTTGGAAATATTTTTTCTCCCCATCGCGTTTTTAAGAAAAGCCGCGTCCGCGCGAGAAGAACCCTCAAGCGCTTTTAGTATCAGATACGTGTACCGGCCGGAAGTGACATCGTCGGCCGCCTGTTTCCCCCAGTCGCGGGAACCGGGGAAAATGTTCAGTTCGTCGCCGCGAAGATGATAAGCCATTCCCAGCCAGGAGCCGGCAAGCCTGAAATCGGGGATTCGCCCCCGGGAAACGCCCGAAAGATGGGCTCCGGACAGAAAAGAAGCGTTAAAGGACAGGAACCTGACCCTGTCCCAGCTCATAGAGAGATAAGCTTCAGGGGAGGGGACTTTTTTCAGCCTGCTCCAGAAGAGTTCGGAATTCTGGCCGAAAAAATAAAGGAAAATATCCCTCGAAAGATGGAAAAGCAGGTCGGTTTTTCTCCAGTCTTCCATTTCCGCTTCTTCAAAGGCCTTATAGGCGTAATTATAAGCCGCCTGAAACCCGAGACAGGCCGCGGGGTTGCCGAAAATTTCGTGCGTGGAAAGCCCCCCCCTTCTAAAGGGAGAAGCGTCAACCAGGTCGTCAAAACTTATCGTGGAGGCTTCCATAAGTTCTATGGCGCCCATAAGTTTCCGATGTCTGGCGTAATCTTTACCGAAAGAATCCAGGATAAGAAGCGTGATAAAGGGCCTCAGGAGCTTTCCCCTTCTTTTCACGTAAGCCTCAGTTATCCGGTAAAAACCGTCAGGGACGCGAAATTCTTTTTTAAAGTCCGAATAATAACCTTCCAGCGCCCCCTGAAGAAACCCCAGTTTTTCCCGGTATAATTTCCTGAAACTCACTTACCCCCCCTTTAATCTTAAAAGCCTGCGGCTAAAAAGCTTTAAGGCCACAGCCAGAGTGTCCATTATTTCGCCCGAAGATATTTTGGATTTTCCAAACTGCCTGTATTTGAATATTATCGGGATTTCCAGGACCGAAAAACTCTCTTTATCCAGAAAGTGAAGAATTTCCACCAGGAAAGAATATCCGCCGGAAAGATTTTTAGGCAAACCGGACCTTTGTAGCGCCTTTACCGAATAACACCGGAAACCCGAAGTATAATCCCTGAAACTTCCTCCCAATACAAATCTGAGCAGAAAATTAGAAAATCTGGAGAAAAGAACTCTCGGCCAAGGGGTGGCCTCAAATCCCCCATTTTCTACGTGTCTTGAACCTATAACCAGGTCGAACTCCTCCGATTTGGCGGTCAGGGGCCGTATATAGGACGGGTCGTGAGAAAGGTCGGCGTCCATGGTCACGGCGCCGTTGAAATCTCTTTCGACGGCGAACTTTAAACCGAGCAGATGGGCGCTTCCTATTCCGAGTTTAGATGGCCTGTGGACGACATGCAGGCGGGGATACGTTCTCTTCAAGGTTTCGAGCATTTCGCCCGTTCCGTCCGGGGAATTATCGTCCACGGCGAAAACCTCGAAATCGGGATAAACCGAGAATATGCGCTCCACCAGGTCTTTTATGTTCTCCCTTTCGTTGTAGGTCGGGATAACTATCAAGGTTTTCACTTCGCACTCCCGACAGTTTCCCTGAAAAATTCCCGGGAGAAAGAGACTTCCTCCGCCGAAAGCAGTTTCTCCAGCTCAGACAGATATCCATTTCTGACAGACGAAAGCAGCCCGAGGGTTTCTTGCGCGGGCAAATTTTTCCGCAGGACGGCGGCAAAAGAGGCGCCAGTCTTGCCCGAGATCGATTTCAGCTTTCCGGACGGAAGGAAAGAAAAGGAATAGAATTTACTTCTTTCCGGACAAAGGCCGGGCGCGGGCCGGCCAAGGAAAAAATCCATCTCCTTTTGCAGTTCCCGGCATATCCCGGCGTATTTCACGAGGGCTTTCAGCTTTTTCCCCCCCCGGACCCTGCCGGCGGCGGCGTTCAAGACCAGCGCCGCTCTCAGGGCGGAACAGAAAAAGGAATTTTCGGCCTGCGCTTCGAAATCTGCTCTTGAAAACGCTCCCATCTCCTCCGGTTTCAGCGCGGCCCAAGCCAGGTGAAAAATGAAACGGTTGGCCTCGTAAGTCAGAGCTCTGTTAAACAGAAAGGCTTTTTGGGGAGAGAGAAAAGACAAGGCGAGGTTCTGGGAAACCCCGTAACTAGTGAGCGAGCTCATCATGAAGAAAAGCCCGCGGTAATCGAGCTGTTCCCGCGGAGCGAGCAGGCAATATTTCTCCAGGTCAAGACCGGAAAAGGAGTAAAAGGCGACACAGAGCGAGATTTTTTCGGTGATCGCCGGCGACAGCCCGGCTTCCTTCGACAAAAGCCCGGAAAAAAGCGCCACGCAGGAAACCCTTGACCGGTTCCGCCCCTCTTTTTCCAGTAAGCGGACGTAAGCCTCATCAAATGTCTTTCCGTCCCAGGAAGCAAAACGAGGCCTTCCCAGGGTCTTTTTCTGGAAAGCTCCCGGCCCGCCTGAACGAAGCAGACGGACGAGGCGGGATGAAAGGCCCGGATATTTCCTATTTTTTTCTTTCATAAGCCATATAACCCAGAGCGCCTTCAAGCAGTTTCTCGTATTTCTCAGGGAACCGGAGCGCCCTTATCAGTTCCGAGCACCTGAGACAAAGCCGGTCCACGGCTTTCCTGTTCTCCTCGACCGCGCCGGAAGCTTTTATCAGGCCTATGGCCTTTTCCAGTTCCCGCCGCTCCAGGCCTTTCCTCCCGAGACATTTTTTTAAAAAAGCCGAGTCCCGGCGGCCCAGTTTCCTGAAAGCGGCGGAAAGGATATAGGTCATGGTCCCGGAAATTATGTCGTCCCCCTTTTCTTTCCCCCATTCGGCAGACCTCGGGAAAAGGTTCAACTCGTCGCCGTGAAGATGATAGGCCAGCCCGGAATAATCCCCCAGTTCGTCCAATATCTTAAGCCGTCTGTCCGTAAAACCCGCGGCAAGGCCGGCCAGGTAAAGCGGACCCCCGAAGGAAAGAACGGAAATTCTGGAGGATATCTCCTGAAAATAGCGCTTTTCAGACAGGAGGCGGCGGAGCCGCCTGTAATATATCTCCTCGGTCTGTCCCACCGAAGTAAGAAGATGCCTTTTTACAAACCATTCGAGAGCCTTCCTTTCCTGCCGCGGCGTGACGGGGAGGAAATCCCGCGAAAAAATATTCCAGCAGCCGTAGTAAAACATCCCGGACGAGAGCATCGTCCTCTCGCAGCCGTAAAGCACGTGGGCGCTCGCCCCCCCGCGCCTGGACGGCGAAGCGTCTATCATGTCGTCTATCATAATAGTGTCGGATTCCATTATTTCCATCATGGACACCAGGGGAGCGAAAGCCGACGGATCCTTGCCTCCCGCCTCCAGAACCAGACAGGAAAGCAGCGAACGAAGCATCTTCCCCTTTCTGGAAAGGTAGGAATTGACGGGCTTCAATAGTACTTTGCCCGCGGCCAGGGAATAGCTTAGAGGCAGTCCGGTTCCCGCGCAGAAAGACGCCCAGTGTCCGTCCACTTTTCCCGGGAAAAGGGAAATAGTCTTCCCGATAAAGGGAAGCCTTGCCGAATAATAGGCCGAGAAGCAACGGGAATTTCGCGAAGTCATAATTTCCATATGAGAAAAAGAAGAAAAACTATCTCGAGAAAAGGCACTATCTCGTAAAAAATTTTTTTTCCGGTCCTGACCGCGGCGAAGACGAAAACGAAGATAAGCGCGTAATTCAGCGCGTTAAACAGCTTTACCGCGCCCGGCTCCCCCGGAAGAAGGGAAAAAAACATAAGCGAAAGTATCAGAAACAGGGTTTTCCGCTCTCCCAATACAACGGGAATGGTTTTCAGTCCGGCCCGGGAATCCCCTTTCCTGTCCCTCATGTCGAAAAGCACGGTTATAAAAAAAACCGCCGTGACCAGCGGCAGGGAATTAATGAATATTTCCGGCGCGTTGCGGTAAGCGGACGGATAATTAACCAGGCACGGCGCGAGGACCGAAGAAAGAAAGAAGCCGAAAGCCACGGCCAGCGATTTAAGGACGAATATCCCCTTGTACGTCCGGTAACCGAGAACCGAAAACACCCCGTAAACGAAGATAGGGATCATGACCGGGAACCTGAAAGACAGATACGCCGTTATCAGGGATATCAGCAGCTTGAGATTGCGTTCTTTCGTGAAAAAGCCGGAAACCATAAGGGCCTCGCCGTTATAAACGTCCTCCCTCATGTCCTTAACCTTGTTTAGGAGGTAGGAAAGCTGCATGAGGACGAAAAAGAGAAGGCCCGCCTCCGCCTCCGCGGAGGTTATATCGCCGTTCAGTTTTTTGGAAACCAGAACAAAGACCAGAAAATAGAGCAAAACAAAAGGGGTCCTTATATTGTAAAGAATACGGAGTATTTTGGGCATTTTATCTGACTCGCCATATTATTATATAATATTTCGATGACCGCGGATTTTCCGGATTACAGGAGAAAACTGGCTTTCCTTTCGCTCAAAAAAAGCCTGCGCGGAAAAGCGGGGCCGGCCAACCTTTTCCTTTCCCTTACCGACCGTTGCGATTTAAACTGTCTTCACTGCTATTATCGCGACAGGAAGAGAAGGCTTTCCCTGTCTTTCGGAACGGCCAAAAACATTATAAGACAGGCCCGCGAGAACGGCATACCCCAGGTGACATTTTTCGGCGGAGAACCCTCTCTTTATCCGCGTCTGGCCGAACTGGCCGCGTATGCGGACGGTCTGGGCCTTTTCACGGAACTGGACACCAACGGCCAGTCGCTAGGACGGAAAGAACTGAGAGAACTTTCCCGCGCGGGACTTTCCTCGGTCATGGTCAGCCTCCATTCGGAAACCCCCGGGGAACACGACAGGCTGACGGGAAAAACCGGTTCTCATAAAAGAGCCCTGAAATTCATAAAAGACTCCCTCAAAGCCGGCTTGCTCTGCTACGTTTCCGCCTGCTTTTTTAAGGGCAACTACAACCGTAAAACCCTGAAGAAATTCGCGGCTTTTACAAAAAAACTGGGCGCCCACGGCATAAGAAGCCTTTTTTTCTACGACAATGCCACTCTCCCCGGCCGACCTATACTGATGGCCGGCGATATAAAGGCTATGAAACTGGAGGACTATGTCGGGACCTGTTTTTCCTCCGATCCCGGGCGCCGCAAATGCTCGGGAAGCCTCAATAAAATGCTTTATGTGGGAACCGGGGGCGAAGTGAAATCCTGCCCCTATTCAAGGGCCGTCATGGGAAATATCCGCAAAACCCCCCTTTTCCGGATAATCCGCCTGGCGAAAAAAGTCCCCGCCCGTCCGGTCCTCCCCTGCGCCGGATAAAACTCAGCCTCCCGTTTAAAATTGACTTGTTTGAATTAAATTATTAGAATCTGAGTATGGACGCAAAGAAGCTCTCGATACCGAAGAACCTTGTTTACAGGGAGATAGACGACGAACTGGTTCTCCTGAATCTCGAAACATCCGAATATTATTCCCTCAACCATACCGGCGCGGTTATCTGGAAAGCGCTTGAAAAAGGAAAAAAAACGGACGCCATCGCCTCCGATCTTTCCAGGGAATTCAAGATAGACCGCGAAACGGCGGATTCGGACCTGGAAGCCTTCCTGCGGGCCGTAACTAAGCTGGGACTGGTTAAATATGAAAAAAAATAAAAAGGCCTCTCCGGAAAAGAAAAAATACGAGAAGCCGCAGATAAAGGCTCACGGTAAAATAAGCGATGTCGCCTCCGCCTTCAAACCTTAAGAAAGTCGCTTTCCTTTTCCCCGGAACGGGTTCCCAGCATATAGGAATGGGAGCCGGGCTCTGGGCTGAATATCCCGAAATAAGAAAGAATATTTCCCTGCTTGAATCCCGGCTCGGCTATGAGCTTAAGAACTACATGTTCCACGGTCCCGACGCCGCCCTTTTCCCGGGACTCTTCTCCGATATCCCCACTGTTTTCGCCGAGACCACCGCCGTCCTTGGGCTTGCCATAGCCAAAAGCCTTGCGGAAAAGACGTCTTTTCCGGATTTCGCCGCCGGGAGGAGTTTCGGAGAATTTACCGCCTCTTCTTTCGCGGGTTTTTTTTCGCCCCTGGACTGTATTAATGCCATAAAGAAAACGATACGAGAAGGCCAGAAGATCTGCGTCAGGAATCCTTCGTCCCTGGTGACGGTTTACGGCCCCGGGAAACCTGGAACCGCCTGGCTTCTGAAAGAAATGAAAAAAGCGGGACATTCCTGCGAACTGGCCATTTTTTACGAAAGGCTGAAGGTTTCCGTGCTCGGAACCGAAAGAAAATCCCTTGACACTCTGAGAAAGCTGCTGGCGAAAAAAGGCTGGCGATCCTCCGTATCCAGAGAGCCCGGCGCCTTCCACACCTCTCTTTTCAGGGACCTTTCCTCGGATATCCCGCTATTTCTGGAAAAAGCCGCTCTGTCCGACCCCAAAATACCCGTTTTTCTCAACTGCGACGCGGAGAAATGCTCCAGAAAAAAAGCTCTGGCGTCGAAGATAGCGCTCGGAGTCAGCAAAAGGGTATACTGGCAGGAAACGCTGGAAAACATGCTGGCCGCGGGAGTAAGGGTTTTCGTCGAGATAGGCCCGGGGATAATGCTGACCGAATTTATCTGCGAACTCCCCAGGGACGCCGTAGCGCTTAAGACCGACAATGCCGCCAATTTCGCCGGGACCCTGGATTTCCTTAAAAAAAATGCAAAAAAATAAATTATATTTCGACGTTTACGGCCATTACCTGACCCTCGACGGTCCGGAACCGCTCCTGGCGGCGGCGCGGGATAAATTTGCCGATTTCGCCGCGCCGCCCACCCTGCGGCCCGAAAGCCCCGCCACCGTAGTCTACGCGAGACTTTCTCCCCCCGCGCGGCCCAACTCCGCCTCTCTTCTTTTCAAAAACTCCAGATACAGCGTTTACCTTACCAGGGCCGGATTACGGCTTATAACCTACGGCGACCTGCTCAGCTGCCACTGCAATTTCAAGAAAGGCATTTTCGTCATAAACTCCGGGGATGAAGGACATTTGGAAGAATTGCTCTATCTCCTTATGCATTCCAGGTTCGGGGAGTTCCTGGACGCCAAAGGCATCCACAGACTGCATGCCGGGGCCCTCTCTCTGGACGGAAGGACGCTGGCCGTAACCGGAGCTCCCGGGGCCGGGAAAACCACTCTACTTTTAAGCTTACTGGAAGGGAACCGGGAAGCGAGGCTTATTTCTGACGATGTAACTCTCCTGGACTCGGAGCTTAATTTATATCCGCTCCCCCTCAGGATCTCCGTGAACGGGTCCGCGCCGGACGGTTCCGGAAAAATAAGCCGTCTCGACGGGAAGACGAAATATTCCCTGGACAAAAGTCTTTTTGAGACCGAGAAGAAGAAGAGGAAGCTGAATTTCCTGGTCTTCGTGGAAAAAAGCGGGAAGCCGGGAATAAAAGAAATAAGCTTTCCAAGAGCTTTTTTAAAACTTTTCCTGCCGCTCGTAGTCGGGTACGGCGTCCCCCAGATGGCCGAATTCCTCTTGAAATTTAATTTACGCGACCTGTCGGGATTGGCTCGGATATCCCTGTCCAGGTTCTACTGCGCCCTGAGACTTTCCCTGGAAGTTAAGTGCTATCTTTATCTCAGAAGCGCCGACGGGGAAAAGAACGGCGCCCTGATCTCGGAATTCAGAAAAAAGGCGTTTAAAATTTAAAGACTTTTTTTAGTCTCGCCCGAACGCAGTTCCTCGGCCAGGCCGAAAAGAACGCCGAGAGCGTGCGCGGAATGAGTTATGGGAAAAAGAAAAAAGAGCGACAGTTTTTCCGCGAGGCTTTCCCCGGCCGATAGCGAGAAAAGAAGGTCCGCGGCGGAATAGGCCAGTAAAAGGTCCGCCGCCGCCGGGGGGTCCCAGACCAGAAGAAAAAGGATGAGGAGGGCGAAAGCGGCGGGGAGCGCGGAAAAGCCCGGGAAATCGCCCGTAGCCCCGAAAAGCTGCCCTCTCCCCCTGCCGAAGGAAAAAACCTGCCTTATATAGGCTTTCAGGCCGGTTCTATGACGATGAAAAACGTTCAACCTTCCGCTCGTCACCATTTTACCGCCCGCCCGTCCGACCCTCTCCAACAGGTAATTCTCTTCCGCGCTGGCTATCTTGCCCGGGAATTTTATGCCGTTTTTTTTCAAAAAGTCTTTTTTGACCGCCAGATTGCAGAGTATGAAATCCCCCGGAACCCCGGGGCCGGTTTCACCGAGCTCCATAAAACGCTTCCTGTAAGCGCCGGACCCCCAGAAAGAACTTAAAGCCCTATAAGAGAGCCTCTCAAAAAAAGCCCTTCCGCTTCCTTCGATCTGCCCGCCCCCTAAAACCTCCGCTTCCGGGTATTCGGTCGAAAGCTTTTCCAGCTCCTCCAGATAGGTGCGCGGAACCACCACGTCGTCGTCTATAAAAACCGCCAATTCGCCCGCGCAAAGCGCCAGAAGCCTGTTCCTGGCCTCGCCCCTGGAAAGCCCGGGCAAAACGATTATTTTCAATTCCGGCCTGTCCCGGTAAGCTCCCAGCGCCCGGAGCGACCCCGGGTCTTCGCCGTTTATCCCGACGAGTATTTCCCCGGGCGGGATCGAGTTCCCGAAAAAGCTCTCGAGGCAGGAAAGGAGAAAGTCCGGCCTTTCAAAGGTTATTATCAGAACGCTTGTTTTCATATTTCGTCATTACAAGAGCGATGTTTTCCGAGATAAACTCGTGATTTTCCCGGCTGAACCCGTCTTTAAGGAAATCCCCCCAGCTTTTATTGGGCGGGGAGAGCCTTTCGTTGAATTCCCTGGAAAGCGAGACGGCGTCCTCCATATCGGGGGAAATCCCGGTCTCGCCGAAAAGCCTCAGTCCGCAGGTCCTCGTATAAAGATAATGCAGGTCCCTCTGCCTTCGTGCGGCGAAGGAATAGCGCCAGGTAACGGAAAAATGCAGGCAGGCCGCGCGGAAAGCCTCCTGGAGAAAATCTTTTTCGGCGGAGAATTTTTCCACCGTGAAATTGGAATAGACCCGGCCGTCTATCAGGTTGTTCCCTGAACTTTTCCCGCAGACCGATTTATGCAGGAACGGGTTGTTAAGGTAAGGCATACCCAAAAAGGTCCTGAAAGCCGATTCGGAAAGGATAGGAAAGGCCGCGTTGAAATTTTTCAGCGAAGGCCCGGCTTCGCCTATGTTTTTGACCAGTATTTCGAACTCTTTTTTCTCAAAACCGTCCGGGACGATTATATAACTCCTGTAAAGCGGCAAAAGAAGGAATTTGAGCCCGGAAGAGATCCCCCTGGCCAGTTTTTCGAATTCCGGGTCCATGGAAGGGTCTTTTTCAGCCGGGGCGAACAGGCATTCCCTCACCCTGGGTGAATATTCCTTCATGCCCTGGGAAACCAGCCTGAAGGAGTTGTAAAGCGGCTCCGCCGGGGAAAATCCCTCTCCGGCGCCAGCCGGCGAAAGTTTCCGGGAAAAATATTCCCGCCTGGAGAGGGTCCTTTCTTCGCCCGGGTCCAGAAACCTGTTTATATCGACCCAGGATTTGAAGATGTTCCTTTTTTTCAGCTCTTCCGGTTCCCCCCCGAAATGATTGGCCAGGAGCGTAGTGTACGCGTACAAAGCTTCGTTGATATCCGAAAGTTTTCCCGCCGCCGACCGTGGAGCTTTCCGTATCTCGGAAACGCCGTACAAAAGCCTGTTCCCTGAAAAAAAATCTTCTCCTTTGAGCCCCCAGGAATTGAGAAATTCCCCCATGACGCGGGAGTCTCCTATAAGTATCTCTCCCAGAAAAGGGAAAAGTTTCTTGAGCGCGGAATATCTCCTGTAGAATCCGGGATAAAAGCCGGCGCTTCCTGTTTCGGTTATCAGGATAAGGTCTATGTCGCTTAAAACCGGGACCCAGTCTCCGGAGGCGAGCCCCCTGTAAAGATAGAGACCGGTAACGCCTTTCACCGGCAGGACAAAAGCCGCCGCTTTCAGGGCGAGAAGATAGACAAGGGAAAGAGCGTATCCGGCCGGAGGAAAACTGGAAACAGCTATGAGCGCCGGGAGAAGTTTTCTGGCCAGCCGCTCCCCTCCGCCTTCGCGGAAAAAAAGTATTTCAGAGCCGTTAAAAGTGAAGCCTTTGGAAAAGACCCTGAGTACCGAAAGCCTCAGATAAGGGTAAACTTTCCCCTTTATGGCCGTATTTTTGAACCTGATTCTTTCGCCTGAAACCAGAAGCGCGTCTTTTCCTTCCAGATTAAACAGCGAATTGGAAACGGAAACCCGCCAGAACCCGGACAGTTCCAGGGCTTTCCCGTTTTTAGAGAAAGAAACTTTGTCTATTTTCCCCGAATACGGGGAAAAACAGGAAAAGCCCTCAGCATTTTCCCTGAAAAAGGATTTTTTCAGGCGGAAGGTCTTGGTCTCGGCCACTCTAAGCGCCTTTTTATTTCGTGAAAAACCGAGGTCAGTTATCACGGCGGAAGAGGCGCCGGCAAGGTCGAGCCCCTGAGAATTTTCTTCCACTAAACATCCTGAAAAAGACAGCTTCCCGCCGCCGGACGCGGAAACGCCTTTGCCGTTAAGGGAAAAAACGGTTTTTTCCACCTCCAGGGAGCCGCCCTTGTCGTAAAGCAGGCCTTCCCCGTTAGAAAAAAAACCGCCGCCGGAAAAACGCGCTTTTTCCACCTCTATCAGGGAAGCTCCCGAACTACCGTTGTGGGAAAAAAAGTTTTTTTCGGCCGCCAGAAAAAAAGTTTTCTCCGCGTGTATGCCGTTCCTGTTGTCTGAAAAGACCGAGTTTTTCAGCCGGATTTCCCTTACCTTTTCCAAAGCCGCGGCCGTGAGAGCGTTCCCGGAAACCCGGATGAGCCGGGCGGTGAAGCTTCCCGTGTCCGAAATTTCAAGGCCGTTGCCGTTCCCGGTCACCGTCCCTTCAAAAAAAGAAACCAGCTTCGCGCCGGAGAAGACGGCTCCGCCGCCTGGATTGCCGGAAATATCCGTATTTTCCGCGTAAATTTCGCCGGTTCCCGAGGCGTGAAAACCGGTTTTATTCCCCTTTATTTCGCAGAAACGGAGACGCGCCGCGTCCGCGCCCGAAAGGTTTATTCCGAAAGATTTGTTTCCGCAAAAAGAAGAGCCTTCCAGGCGGAGCCGTCCCGGGCCTTTTGAAATCAGCCCTTCTCCGTTCGCGGAAAAGGAAGAATTCAAAAAAACCGCTTCGCGTCCCCCGGAGAGGGCCGCTCCGGCGCCTGAGTTGGAACCTATGTAACTTCCCGCCAGACGGACGGAGGGGCAGTTTTCGGCGGAAAATCCGTTCCTGTTTTTCTCCGCCCTGCAGCCTTTCAATTCGGCGCGGGCGGTTTCCGCCAGCGTTATCCCGAAAGACGAGTTGCCGGAAAACTCTGAGTCCGCGGCGAAAAAGAACCCCGTCTTCTTCAGTATCAGCCCGTCTTTCCCTCCTCGGGCCGAGCAGGAGCTTAAAAAAACTTTTCCCGCGCCCTTTATGGAATACCCGGAAAAAGAATTGTTTTCCGTCCTAGCTTCTTTCAGACGGAGCAGACGACAATTTTCCGCGTGGAAAGCCGTCCTGCCTCCTTTTATTTCCGCCGCTTCCATTTCCGCGCGGCCGCAATCCGAAATATTCACTCCGAAAGCGCCGTTCCCGGAAAATGAAAGCCCTTTCAAAAAAAGCGTTCCCACTTTTTTCGACGCTATACCCTCTCCGTTCTCATTCAGGCTGGAAGAGAAAAGGAGGGCCGTCCGGGTTCCGGAAAAAGAAATACCGGAAAGACGCGCCCCGGAAACCCGCAGTTTCTCGGCCCGGAACTCACCGCAATTACCCGCGTAAACGCCCTTGTCGCCGCCCTCTATCACGGATTCCCTGACGACCACAAGCTTTGAATCCGACAGGTTAAGGCCGCAGAAGCGGTTTCCGGAAAGGGAAAGCTTTTCCAGTTCCAGAGACTCGATAGAGTGGGAGACTATCCCCTCGCCGTTCCCGGCGAATTTGGAAAGGGAAAAAAAGGCTTTCCCGGGGCCCGTCAGGGAAACGCCCCCCGCGGCGTTGCCGGAAACGGACGCATCCAGGCAGGAGAAATAACGGCATCCCTCGCACCTCATACCCGTTTCGTTCATGGAAATTTCGCCGCCGGAAACCAGCACTTCTCCGGAATCTTTAAAACCCGCCCCGGTCGAGGAGTTCCCGGATATTCTTACGCCGTTAAGAACGGCTCTTCCCACGTTTTTCATTTCCACGCCGGCCCGGCCGCCGGCAAACAGGCAGGAATTCAGCTCGGCCCCCGAACAATCGGAAGCGGCGAACCCGCAATAATTATTATTCAAAAAAGAAGAATTTTCAAAAAAAACCTTCCGCCCTTTTCCAAAAACCGCTCCCTTGCCGTTCCTCTCCGCCTTGATCCCCGAGAATCCCGCTTCTTTCGTCTTCATGAGAGAAAAAGCCGTCCCGGAGTTGTCCGACGCCCACCCGTCCCGGAATGAAAAAAGGGAACAGGCAAAAACAGTTATTCCGTTCCCGTTGCCGAAAACCTTGACGCCCGAAAAATGCGCTTCTTCAATACCGGAAATGAAAACCGCTCCCAGGGAATTGCCTGAAATTTCCGAGTTTTTAAAAGAAAGCGCTCCGGAATTCCGGGTTTCCAGTCCAGTCACATTCCCCTTTATGAGGCAATTCTCGAAAAAAACCCGCGCGAAACCGCCTATCTTAGCCCCGCAAACCGAGTTTGCGCAAAAAGAGGAATTAAAGCTCCTTATCTCCCCGCCTTCTTCGGCGGAAAACCCTTCCCCGTTGCGTTCAAAAAGAGTGGATTCAAAAAAGGCTTTTGCGGTCCCGGAAATGGAAACCCCGGTTCCCGCGTTATCGGTCAGCTTGCAGTTCCGCAGCGAAAAAAAAGAAGATTTGCCTGCGCTTATACCGTTGGAATTCGAGAATATCCTGCAGCTTTCCAGCTTTATCGTGTTCCCTTTTCCCTCCGAATGCAGGGCGTAATTCCCCAGCCCTGAAAAGACGGACCCCGAAGCGTAAAAAGAAGATTTCCCTTTCAGCGAAACGCCGGAGGCGGCGTCGGAGAGAGAACAGGAAACCAAAGCCAGTTCCGAGGAACCGGAGATTTCGGCCAAACCCGCGCCGGGGGCGGAAAGTTCGCATCGCGAAAGAAGAGCCCTTGAATCTCCGGCGACCGAGAGAGAAAGTTCCGAAGGTTTTTCCAAAGCGCATTTTTCCGCGAAGAGAGTCGAGGAGCCTGAGACCAGAACATTCATGCCGTTCCCTCGAAAAAGACAATTCTTCAGCCTGGAGAACGCATAATCTCCGGAATACAGGGCCGGCCCGCGGGAAGAAAGAAAGGAGGAGTTTGCAAAAACCGCTTCTCCGTTTCCGAGGGAATAAACTCCTCCGAAACTTTCCCCGCCGAACGCTATGCGCGCGTCTTCGGTTCCGGCGGCCTCCATCCTTCCGTAATTGATTATTTTGGCGTTGGAAGTCTCGATTTCTTCGATATGCCCGGCAGTCCCTCTTATCACCGGGAAAAAAGAAGTCTCGCTCCTTTTAAAATTCACTTTGGTTCCGGGCATTATTTTCACGGAAACGCCGGGCATTATCTGAAGATAATCCACGACCTGTATCTCCCCGCTCCAGGTCTCATCCCTGAATATCCGGCCGGTTTTAATACCGGAGACGCCGGAGTTCTCTCCGGCCGGGGACCCGGCGCCGGGGAATATAAGGAAGGAAAAAAAATCCACAATCCGGGGATAAACCGGCATTTCAAAAAAGCGGTAAAGGGAGTTCAGCGACTCGTAAAAAAAAACGGGGGCCAGTAAATACAACGCCTTTGAAAAAAAGAAAAACGACAGAACGAGCAGATAGAGGCCCTTCGCGGCGACGGCGGAAAAGAGAGAAAGAACGGGCCAGACCCGGTTGACGGGAATCCCGGAAATCTCGAAAGCCCCCCCGTTGGCCCGGCGTATCGAGGTAACCTTGCCTACTACCTGCAAATTACCGGCAGGGAAATCCGGCAAAAGGGCGCCGTCGCCTTTGGTAAGAATAATTTCACGGCCGAAAATTACGGACTTAAAAATAGCCCGGTGTATTACGTATTTTTCCGGTCTGTTGCCTTTCCAAAGCAAAAGGACCAGAATATCCCCGGCCGACGCGTCGTCAAAACCGCATAATTCAGCCGAAACTGCATCTCCGGCCTCCAGGATAAAACGCATGGACTGGCCGAGAATTTTATAGGTTTTTGCCATTTTTCAAGACTTCTTTCTGCCCGGTTTCGAGACAGGGGTCCAGCTCGTCCAGGAATTCCAGGGATTTCCTGCACCATTTATCCACGAAGATCTCCCGGTTTTTCACGGCGCAGGCGTAGAAATGGTCGTAATCGTCGAAACTCGAATGATGATTGTGCCAGACGAAGACGTCCTTGGCCACCGCCAGGGAATACCCCGCCTGCCGCGTCCTGAGGGAATAGTCGAAATCCTCGTAACAGCCGGTGCCGAACCTTTCGTCCAGAAGCCCTATTTTGAGGGTGAGCTCCTTTCTTACCGCGAAACAGAAGCCCACCAGCCGGTGCGCCTTGAAGAACTCGCCGGCGAACCTCATTTTCAAAACGGCGGAAAACTTTTTAAGCTCCCGGAAATCGCCTTCCACCTTCTTGTCCAGCACTATTCTCTGAACTCCGTAGGTCCTGTTGGTAAGCGGGCCCACGGCGCCTATTTTCGGATTTTCACGGAAGATCCTGAGGATAGGGCCGGCCCAGTCGCCGAGGAAAACGACGTCGCTGTTGACCACGGCCAGAATATCAGAGGAGGAAGCCAGGATGCCCTGGTTCACGGCCCTGGCGAAACCCAGGTTGGATTTGTTGTTTACGCGCACCGCGCCGCGGAGCGAATTGAGGTATCTGACGGTTTCCTGGCCGGAATTATTGTTCACCAGCACAAGCTCGAAATTTTCCGTCTCCTTTTTCAGGCTTTCGACGCATTTTTTAAGGAGCGCCGGGGAATTATAGACCGGGATTATGACGCTTATTTTTTTTCTTGCCATATATAAAAGTCCCCTCGAAAGTTCCGCCGGCGGGGGCGGAGAAGTCGGAAAAGGCGTTTCCGATAAGAACGTCTATACCCGCGTCGGATATTTTTTTCACCTGCAGCATCTTTCCCCTCATTCCCCCGCTCACGTCCCCGGAACTGGGTCTTATCCCGGCTATTACGGCCGGGAGCCGCGAATTCAGCGCTTTCCCGAGAGTTTTCCCGCCGGGTCCCAGCAGGCCTTTGGTGTTCGTTATAAACACGGTTCTTTCAGGGAAAGCGGCCAGCGAGAGCAGTTGAGCCATCTCGTCGCTCGAGACGGCCCTGGCGGACCTGCCGAAAAAAAGAACGTCCCCCCTGACGACGGGAACGATGCCGAGGGCGAGAAGCCTTTTTACCGGGGAAAAGTCCTTAAGCGCCAGTTTTTTGCCCGGGCTGAAAATAGACGCGGGATCCAGGCTTACGGCCCTCAGGCCTTTTTTTACCAGAAATTCCAGGAAAACGCAGTGCGCCTTCAGGAGGGCGAGCCTTATCTTCTCAACGGGCATGGAAAGCGGGTCTATCACCCCGTCCCTGTGGTAATCGTGATCTTTGGCCGGTTTTTTTCCGAAAAAACCGGTTCCGTGAACTATTATTTTCCCGCCTTTCAGGTT
>PEXN01000117.1 GCA_002774685.1 Elusimicrobia bacterium CG08_land_8_20_14_0_20_51_18
AATAAGCTTCGAGAGCTGCTGGGTTATGGTCGAGCCGCCCTGCGCGACCTTTTTGTGCATCAGGTCCCTTAAGAGCGCCCGGCCGATGCCTTTCGGGGAGATCCCCCAGTGGCTGAAGAAATTTTTGTCTTCCATGGCTATGAGCGCGTTCTGCAGGTCTATCGGAATCTTGTCCAGCGTCAGCATGGAGCGCTTTTCTATGGAGTAGTCGCTTATGGTTTCGCCGTTTATGTCGTAGACGTAGGTGGTCAGGGAAGGCGTATATTCGTCCAGCTTGTCTATGGAGGGGATATCCCAGAGCACTTTTCTCATGAAGAAGGAAGCCCCGAGTATGGTTATGGCGAAAACCGCGGCCATGACGTAAATGCTCCTCAATATGAGCCGGTGCGGGGGGTAATCGTCGAACTTGGCGAGTTTTTTCTTCAGAAAATCCATAACTAGATTATACAAAAAGAAGCGGGGGCGGGGGACAGTATGCTTAACTCGGCACATTCAAGGTGATAGTGCAACAAGGTTGGTCAGGATACCATTGTGTCGTGGGAATAATCGGAGGGGGTGACGGCGGGTTTGCCCGCTGCGCCCCAGGCCGTTCATATTACTCACGGCACCTGTGGCACCAGTGGTGCTGTTCCGTAGCGGGAAGGAGGCTCCCACCCTCAATGCGGGGTGGAGGGGGCCCACGGGAGGGTCCCCCTCGGGTCCGGGGCGAAGGGCAATCCGCCGGCAGGCCCCCCGAATTTGCAGCCACGACATATATAAATTCCACCGCTTGTTGCGCTAACGATTTGAACTCGTGCTCCCATCCCTATATCCCTTCATAGCTCTACCCGGCGTGAAGGGCGCGGCGAATGTCCGGAGAACCGGGGTAAACTCCGGCCGGAGCGCCAGGGCGGCTACAGCAAAAACGCAAAGTAAAGGCGGGGCCGTGAGACCGACACGCGACTATTTGCCGAGGCCGAAGACTGGATAATCAGGTATACTGTCCCCATGATTGGGCCCAGCCGGCTTATGGGCCCTTAGTACCTTGTGAGCCCTCTCCAATATAAGGTAAAATTATTCTAATCGATAAAAGTGCAACCAAGGAGATACAATAATGAAAAAAGAGTTCCTGATAAAGTCTTTGAATATGAACAGCGCGGAAGCTTTGACGCTCGAGAAAGCGGAAGACAGGGTTGAATTCGAAGCCCTGATGACCGTCGGCGGAGAAGGCTGGAACGCCTGCGACGAGAAGTGCCATGTCGTGTGCGACGGTTTCGGCGACGGCCCGGCCTGCGATCCCATGGATCCCGGTCCGGTTCCACCGGTTCCGGATCCGACCCCGGTTCCCTGCCCGGAACTGAAATAACGGAATTTATTTTACGAACCCCGGAGGGATCCCCTTCCGGGGTTTAAAACTGGAAAGCCGAGGAGAAACGAAATGAAAAAAGAATTCCTGATAAAAGCTCTCAATATGAACGACGCCGAGGCCCTTACGCTCGAGAAAGCGGAAGACAGGGTCGAATTCGAAGCCCTCGTGGTTCTCGGAGCCGAAAACGCCATGCCCTGCGAAGAGAACTGCATCGAATTTTGCCCGCAGGTGGTGTAACCGTATCGCAGCGGCTTTTACGCTCTTTACTAAAGAGTTTCAGATACGAAAAAATAACGCAGACCCTTACCGTCTGCGTTATTTGTTTTAGACGGACCCGGAATGAAAAAAGAAAAGTACAAAACCAGCCGCTACCTGAACGTCATAGACCTGGAAGACGGGGAAAACGCCCTCCTTTTCAACGGCATCAACGGCTGTCTGGACGAAATCCCGCTCGAACTCTCCGAAATCCTGTCTTCGGGGGACGCCCTCAGGCTCAATCTCCTGCCCGCGGCCAATCTGGAAGCGCTTTCCAAAAGGGGGCATATAACTACGCTCTCCCCCGAAAAGGAACTGGACAGGTTCCGGGAATTCGCGGCCGCCGTCCACGAAAAAAGATGCAAAAAGGCGACGGTCGGCGGGCTCCTCCTTCTCCTGAGCTACAACTGCAACCTGGCCTGCAAATACTGCTACCAGCAAAAGCACAGGCCGCGTAAATCCAAAGCCGTGATGACCCCCGGCATGGTGGACCTCCTGCTGGGGCGGTACGCGGAAGAGGTTTTGCCCGGCATAAAGAAAAAAACGCTTATGTTTTACGGCGGCGAGCCCTTCCTGCCGGCGCATGAGCCGGCCATAAGGCGGGCGCTGGAATACGCGAAGAAGCTCGAAATGAGATGCGAGTCCATAAGCAATACCACCCTCGTGGATTCCATGCTTGATATTTTCGGCGAAGGTTTCGGCAAGGTGAACAGGATACAGGTTTCACTGGACGGTTTCAGGGAGGAGCACGACGTCTCCAGGGTCAATTCCGCCGGGACTCCCACTTTCGACGGGATAATTTCCAATATAAAGCTTCTGCTCGCCGGGGGAACATCCATGTCCATAAGGCTGAACCTGGACAGGAAAAAACTCGAGACCACGCCCCGACTCCTGGAATATCTCAGAGCCGAAGGCATAGCCGGCGACAAAAAAGTCAGGATTTACGCCACCCCCATACACGACAATCTCTGTAAAATAGACGATTCCGATTTTATGGACATCAAAGTCCTCTCCGAAAAAGTTTTAAAGATGGGCATAGACCTCGAGCATCCGGTCAGTCTTCGCGGCAACGAATTACAGTACCTTTTCAGCCTGCAGAAAGGCTCCGGACTCACCCGCACCACCTACTGCATGCAGACCATGCAGAACACCCTCGTGGCGGACCCGTTCGGCGACCTCTACGCCTGTTTCGAGGAAGCGGGTTATGACGAATGGAAAGTGGGCCATGTGGACGAAAGCGGCGTGAAATTTTTCCCCCAGCGGGAAATATACAAAAAAAGGCATATAGCCAATATGCCGGACTGCCTGGCCTGCTCCATAGCGCTTACCTGCGGCGGGCAGTGCGGCGTCATGTGCAGGGCCAAAACCGGAGATTTATTCAAGCCGGATTGCCGGGATATGAAAGAGATAATGCTCGCCGGCCTCAGACACGCCTATAAAAAGTACAAGGCCGCCGGAAAACCCGCGCCGTCCAAAACGGAAGAGGTTCCGGAAAACTCTTCGCATGACTGAAATGAGCGAAACCGTTTACGAAAACCATCTCAAAGGCGAATACGCCGTCGAGAACGGCGAGGACTCCCTTATCATAACCTCCTCCTCCTGCTACAGGATGAAAGAGGAGACCCTTTCCCTTATAGACAATCTTCCGAAAGAAGGCGGCAAAGATTTTTTTTTGAAGGCTATGTCGGAAATGGGCATAGAAAAAGCGGAAGCCATTTTCGACCGCCTGCTGGCGATAGACGCGCTGAGGCCCGCGCGAAAAAAACCGGTGAGAAAACTTCTCTTAAGTCTCATAAGGCCGGACCTGCGGCTTATCCCGGCCGCCTGGCAGGAAAAGTTTTTCAGGGCCGCGCGCCTCGCGCCCGTTCCCGGCCGGCTGGGGAGGAATTCCGGCGGGATCTTTTTTCTGGCCGCCGCCGGCGTGCTCGCCGGCCTGGTCGTTTCCTATTCGGGCATATACCCGGAACTCGCTGAAATTTCCTCGGGCAGACCTCAAACCTTTCAGATGCTGGCCCTCGTTCTTTTGGGCAGCGTCATACACGAACTGGGCCATTCCTGGTCCGCCGCGGCCGCGGGCATAGGTTTCAGGCCCGTCGGTTTTTCCGTCTATCTTTTTTATCCCGTTTTTTACACCAATGTCTCCGGTATGGAAAAGCTTTCCGCGAAAGAAAAGACCGCCATAGACCTGGGCGGTTTCTTTACCCAGTCCGCCTATCTCATACTGCTTCTGGGGCTCTGGTATTTAACTAAAAACCTGCTTTTTCTGGAAACCGTGCGCTGGATGTCCCTCATAATGCTTTTCAATCTCAACCCTTTCCTGAGAACCGACGGCTACTGGCTTTATAAGGACGCGCGGAAGGGCTTCGGGGATAATAAATACGCGCGACGGCTGCATTACCTGTATTTGGCGGCCTTCGCGCTTTTTTCGCTTTACCTGTTCCGCTATCTGTATTTAAGGGTCGGGTCTATCTACGCCCTGCTCGTTTCCGTCTGGGCCGAACCCTCCGTGCTTCTGAGCGAAGGCTATAAGATAGTGCTCGGCTTTTACATGCTCATCATGTTCTTTATGGGCGGAGCCCGGCGCCTGGAAGAAACCCGGCAGGAATGGCTGGAGTTGAAGAGGCAAAAGGCATAAGGCAAGAAAACAGTATACAGTATACAGAAAGCATAAAAAGGTACCAGGTACCTTTTTGAGGTACCTTTTTGGGCAAAAGGAAACAAACAAATCCCAATTTTATATAATTTAAACTCGGAAGCTTTTCAGGTTTTTTTGTTACGGAAGGGTGTGTGTGTCGACTTTACCTCCGGAGGGTTGCGTCCCCTAAAGGGGACAGTCCCGTCCATGTGGGTTATGAGGAGTGGGACGCTTCGGAGACTGTGGCGGTTTGCCAAAGGCAAAGCCGACAGAGCGGACGGCGGGGCGGGTGCCGCGAACCACCCGACTTAACTGTCAGTTCGCTTTATTTACGGAAGGGTGTGTGAGCGGTTGAAACAGCAGGTCTCGAAAACCTGTAGGGTGCAAGCCCTCGAGGGTTCGAATCCCTCCCCTTCCGCCATTTTTTTATTAGATGCGGAGGGATTTGAAGCAAGCGTAGCGCCGAACGAGTAGTGAGGGAGAGCGCTATGCGCGGAAGCGAAGCGCGGGGAGCCTACGCAGAGAACTCTGTGAGCGCAGTAGGCGAATCCCTCCCCTTCCGCCATTTTTTTGTGTGACACGAAACGGCGTAGTAACGGAGTTTTTTTGTATGATGCTGATTTTTATTCCGATAATAGTGGTCATCCTGGTTTTTTTCTTTATCGGCGCGCTGCAATCCGGAACGCCCGAAGGGATAGCGAAAGAAATAGCCAGGACGCAACTGGAAATTTTCCGGGAAATAAAGGAGCGCAACCCGGCCCTGGCGCCCAAACAGCTTTATATGAAAACCGTAAGCGCCCGGCCCGGCTACAGCGATGAGCAGGCGAAAAACATAGTGAAAGACGCCGAACACCTCGCGAAGGAGCATGACGAGAAAATGGGCCTGCGTATGACCGTGTTTCAACTCGTCGCCGTAGAGTACCTGGCCAGGACCAACCAGGCGCCTCATAAACATTTCGACGATTTCTGGGCCGTGGTTTCTTCCATAATCCCCGAAGACCTCTGAGCCATGCAAAAATATATAGACGAATTTTTCGACATATTGGAAAGGAGCCGCCGGGGGGCGCTTCTCTACGTTTTGTGCCTGGTTTTGCTTTACGGGGCCGACAGATATCTGGGACTCGATATGGAAACTTTCAAGAAGCTTTCGACCCCGGCCGGGCTCAAGGCCTTCCTCGCCTCGAATTCCCTGAAACTGGCGGCCTACGCCCTCCTGTCGCTCGCGCTGGGCGCCTACGCCTCCATGGGCTACTGGGGCTGCGTCATGAAGAAAGGCGAAGCGGAATTTTCCGATTTTTTCGCAAACGGCAACAGGATGTTTTTCAGGTCCCTGCCGGGTTACATGATCGAAGGCTTGCTCCCTTTGCTGATACTTTCCGGCGGCATGTTCGTCGTCGTCCTCTCGCGGAAGTCCCCCGCGGTTTCGCTGGTTTTCATGACTTTTTTCGTTTTCTCGGTCTGGTTTTCGTTCAGGATAATTTTCTGGGAATTGCTGATGTACAGGGAAGGGCTGAACGGCCTGGAAGCGGTAAGAAAGAGCTTCTCCGTCACCGGGGGGCATTTTTCCCGGGTTTTCTGGTTCCTGCTTTTCCCCATTTTCGTTTTTAACGTCATAGGCGGAGGAGTTTCCGATTCTTTTCTGCGCTACGCTTTCCTTTTCATAAACATCCTCCTCCTGCCCCTGGCGGTTATAGCGGTCACCTTCATGCTCTATGCCGGGATTTTCCCTTCTACGGGGGAGCGGAGCGGAGACAAAAAGAATCCGGTTTGAATTTGCGCCCCGCGACTTGAGGCCCGGAACCCGCGCCGGTTTCCATAAACGAGTTGCAATAGGCCCAAAAATAATTAATAATATTAATGATAACTTTAGCCAAGGAGGCTTTATGAAGCTTGAAATAAAAAAAATAACCCTTATGTCCGTCATGTTCTCCGCTTTTTCGCTGATGATATTCTTCACCTCTCTTTTTATCGCGGTGGCGGGCATATTCATAGTTCCGAACCCGGTCTGGATACCGGTCAATTTCCTGGGCAGGGTCATGGGCGCCGGGCTTTATACCCTCACCCTTTTCGTGATCACCATGGCCTACGTTATTTTTCTCGTTTTTGTCTACAATTTTTTCGTAGGCGTCATAGGAATGAAAGGCCTTACCCTGAAGATGGAAGAAGTGCCGGAACAGGAATAATAGTATTTCATAAAAAGAGGCGGTCCCGCCGCGCCGCATAAAGAGCGGCCGTCCCTGACCCCGGGATTTACGGAAAATGGGACGTCGGACCTGGGCGCGGGCCGGCCTTTGAAACCAAGGAGAACTATCGTGAAAGTAAACATACTGTTTGCCGCGAAAGATTTTGTAAGAGCTTCGCTTTTAATAGAGATGCTGTCCAGGCAGGGTTATTCCGTGGTAACCTCGAACAAGGGCCGCGAGGCCATGTCCATGCTCGGCGAAAAGACCTTCGACGTGCTCATGGTCGGGCAGAACCTGGCCGACGAGGAAGGGCTGGTGTTTTTGAAGGGCCTCAGGCAGAAAAACAAAAGCCTTCCGGTGATAGCGGTGCTGGAATCGCCGGATTCGGTGCTCAGCCATATGCCCAGTACGCTTAACCAGGACCTGGTGCTGCCGCACGGCTCCGCGCCGAAGGGCCAGAGCCAGTCGCAGGGGATAACCTATAAGCTGGCTTTTTTCCAGCTGGGCGCCGACGAATGTCTCAGCTACAGCCAGGACCTGCACGAGAGCGTGGCCAGAATACGGGCGGTCATAAGAAGGACCATCTCCACCCAGAGCGAAGAGGTTTTGAAGATGAACGAGATAGAGCTGAACATGTCCAGTTATACCGTGAAGATTTCGGGCAGGGAGATAAGAGTTACGGCCAAGGAATTCGACCTGCTTTACGTCTTCCTGAGTTCGCCGAACAGGGTGCTTTCCAGGCCCTATCTCATAGAAAGGGTGTGGGGCTACAATTACTTCGGCTCCCCCAGGACGGTGGACGTTCACGTCAGAAGGCTGCGCTCCAAAATGGGCAAGGCCTGCAAATACGTGCATACCGTTCCCTGCGTGGGATACAAGATGATACCGAACAGCAAGTAAAGCGGGCGTAAGGCAACCCGCCATTAAAGAGTTGGCGGGCCCGCCAACGCCATAGCGGCGGGAAGGCAAAAGGCGGAAGGCAAAGCAAAAATTGAACCGGGAGGAGCAAATGGAAAAACAGATTTTGATAATAGACGACGACGCGAACCTGAGGGAAAGCCTTTACGAGGTGCTCGAGCTCGAGGGGTTCAAGTGCTATCAGGGCAAGAATGCCAAAGAAGGCATAGAACTCGCCAAGAAACACAATCCCGAAGTGCTCATAACCGACATACAGCTTCCCGATTCTTCCGGTTTTCAGATCTGCCAGGAGGTGAGGAAGTTTTCCAAAGAGGTCATAATCATAATGATGACCGGCCGGTTCATGTCCTCCGACGAAAAGACCCAGGGCTTTCAGCTTGGCGCCGATGAATATCTGACCAAGCCCTTCGACATACAGGAGCTTTCGGTCAGGATACGGCAGCTGCTCTCCAGGAGGGGGAAATGAGGCGCGCCGGGAAAACCGTTTTCCTGCCGCTCGCTTTACTGCTTGCGGTCCCGGTCTTTTCGCGGGCCCAGCCGGCCAAAACCTCCGAGGAAGCCTCGGTGCGGATCTTTTTCGAAGCCATGGATTCCCAGGGCTGGCAGTTGTTTTTCCTGGGAGACGCGCTCAAAAGACGGCTTCCCCGGCTGAACGTGGACATTTACCCTCTGATGCACAAGAGCGAAAAGGGAGAATGGATAACTCCAAGGGGGGATATAGAGGTCAAGGAATCCGGCAGGATGATGGCCATAAAGAAAAAATATCCCGGAAAACTTCTCAGCTATCTTACCGCCAAGTCTCTCAGCCCCTGGCCTGAGGGCTGGTACGACGCGGCTATTTACTCCGACATAAACCCGGCCGAGCTCGCCAAATACGAGGGAAGCAACAGGGAAAAACTTTTACAGGAAGCCTTCGCCGCGGCCGGAAAGATGAAGGTGGAAAAAAACTCTCTTTTCATAAACGGGAAAATTTACGAGGGCGAGGCGAGGCTTATGCCGCTCCTGGAAGCCGTGAACGCGGTTCTTCCGGCCGGGAAAAAGATGAACCTGTATAAGGAGCAGCAGGCTTTGGTCAAGGCGCCTGGTTTTAAGGTGATCTCCTCCCCGGCGGCCAAGGATTTCGCGGACGCGAACGTGATAGGGGTCTTTAAAAGATATTTCACGAACCTCAAGCCGGAAGACCTGGACTATACCTCTGAAGCCGTAAAGAAAGAGTTCCCCGGCCTCAAGTTCCTGCCGGCTTACGCCATAGAGGACACCCCTTCCGTCAGGGAAAATATGGCCCAGGCCATAGCCGCCGGGGCGCTGGAAAAATCCGGCAGTTATTACATTTTTTACAACAAGAACGGGAAACTGCTCATAAACGGGCTGAAGGAAGAGCCCAAAAAACTGGAGCTTTTCGTGATGTCGCAATGCCCCTATGGCGTCGTGGCGGAAAATTCCGTGATAGACGCGGCCAATAAAAATCTGATAGCCAAGGACATAAAAATAGAGATACACTACATAGCCGAATCTTCCAGGGACGGAAAAGGGACGCTCAGCTTCAGGTCCCTGCACGGCGAGCCGGAATGGAAGGAAAACGCCAGGCAGCTTTTGATAAAGAAAAACTACCCGGGCAAATTTTTCGCCTACCTTTCCGAAAGGAACAAGACTTACCAGAGCCCGGAATGGGAATCGGCGGCCGTAAAAGCGGGACTCGATCCCGGGAAAATAGAGGCCGAAGCCGAAAAGGGCAAAAGGCTTCTGGAAGAGGACGTAAAAAGGGCTAACAGTCTGGAGATAGGCTCCTCTCCGACTTTCCTGGTGAACGGCAATATCCTCGTCGTCGGTATCGGCCAGCTTATGCAGATGGACGATTACAAAAAACTGGGCGTGCAGGCCGCTCCCGCCGGAGCCTGCAACTAGCAATAGGGGATAGAGGTTGACGGAAAGTGTAAAGCGGAAAGCGTAAAGAGTTTTTTTAAGGAACTTCCCTATACACCCTTTACTGTTTACGATTTACGACAGGCGTCTCGCCCCGCTCCCCTGAGTTTTATTTTTTTTGAAACAATTCTTTAATAGTTTTTTTTTATAATTTCTCTTATGCAGGAAAAAAACAGAAAAAGAGGAAAGCTTTTTTACAAGCTGCTCCTGATATTTTTGATCGTCTCCCTGGTTCCGCTCGGCATAGTGGGCTACTACCTTATAAGCCTCACACAGGTGACTTTAAACAAGGCCATCACGAGAGACCAGGAAGCCCTGGCCGTGGGTTTCTCGGACACGGTTTCCAATTACGTCATCTCTTTCAGGAACATCCTTTACGAATCGGCCCATCTCGAGGATTTTTACACCATGAACATGGAAAAAGAGCGCTCCATGGTCAATCACCTGATGCAGGTCCATTCCGCTTTCCTGGAAATTTCCGTCATAAACGCTTTGGGCGAGGAAACCATCAGGATGGTCAGGTTCTCGGACAGCAACAAAACCAGGGATTTCATAAACGACCCCGTCTATCGGAAGGTGATGAAAACCGGCGAATATATAGGCGGTTTCGAGAAATACAACGGCACCTACCCCTGCATAACCGTAGCCATACAGATAGTGAACCCCAATACCAGCTACGCGGCCGGCATGGTAATGGCGAAGCTCAGCCTTAACAGCCTTTCCGGTCTGCTCAAAACCAGTTTTCCGGACGCCACCCACACCCAGGCGGCGGTCATAGACATAAACGGCTTTCTGATAGCGCATTCCAATCCGGAAGAAGTTTTGAAAAAAAACGCCAAGCTGCCGGACGAGATACTTAAGATACTGCTTCAGAACGACGCCAAAAGCGGCGGCGGCGAGATCCCCCTCATAACAGGGGAGAGGGTGCTGGGAGCTTTCAGCGAAGTCGAAGCGTTCGGCTGGGTGGTTTACATACAGCGTTCCATCTCGGTCGCCTATCAGGCTTCGCGGGATATGCTTGACAAGACCTGGAAAGTGATGCTCCTGGTCACGGTTTTCGTGCTTTTCCTGGGTTACGCAGTCTCCATAGTCATCACCCAGCCCATACAGGCGCTCAGGGAAGCGGCCATAAAACTGGGCGAGGGCGATTTCAATTATCTGCCGGACATCTCCATCCCCAACGACGAAATAGGAGAGCTGGCCCACACCTTCATGGAAATGAGCGATTCGCTTAAAGTGAAAACCGCGGAAATAATAGACGCCAAGGAGCAGCTCGAAAAGCTTAACAGGAGCCTTGAGAACAGGGTCGAAGCCAGGACCAGGGAGCTCAAGTCGGCCCAGGAAGAACTGATAAAGAAAGAAAGGCTCGCCGCCATGGGACAGATGGCCAGCGTGGTCAGCCACGAGATAAGGAACCCCCTGGCCGTCATAAACAATTCCATTTATTTCATCAAGACGAAGACCAACGCGCAGCCGAATCCCGAGCCGAAGATAGTCAAGCATATCGGCATAATAGAGTCGGAGATAAGGCAGGCCAACGGCATTATAGACGAGATACTGAGTTTCGCCAGGAGCCGGGACCTGAAGCCCAAGGTCACGAATCTCCACGCTTATCTGGAAGACCTGCTCATGTCCTACCCCTTCCCCCAGCATATACAGCTGGAGAAGCATTTCGCCGGGGAGCATTTCATGGTAAATATAGACCAGGACGAAATGAACCAGGTCATAAGGAACCTGATAAAGAACGGTATAGAAGTCATGCCCGAGGTCGGGAAAATGATAATCAGGACGGAGTGGCTGCCCGACGATACGGTCAGGATAGACATAGAGGATACCGGTCCCGGAATACCCAAGGACGTCCTGGATAAGCTTTTTACCCCTTTCTTCACGACGAAAGCCAGGGGAACCGGCCTCGGTCTCGCCGTGGTCAAGAAAGCCATAGAAAGGCACAAAGGCCGCGTGGAAATCGCCAGCGTCGTCGGGAAGGGAACCTGTTTTAAGTTCGCGCTTCCGCTGTATAAAGGCGCAATGCCGCCCCCGCCTCCTCCCCGGGCGTGAAAAATAGAAGAGGTGGAAGCATTGGACGAATTAGACGAGGTGGAGGGAGCGGAATTCTCGTAACACTTCTATAACTTCCAACTCTTCCATATCCTCCAAAGCTTCTATCCCTTCTCACGTCTTCTTTTTCCTGTTGAAAAACATTATAAAATAAGTAAGAATATAAGGTATGGCCTCCAAGGTTTTAATAGTCGACGACGACGCTCATTTGAGGGAAACGCTCAGAGATCTCCTGGAAATGGAAGGTTATCAGGTTTTCGAGGCCGCCAGCGGCTCGGAAGCGATGAGCGCGGTAGCCTCCGATTTTTTTCACATAATACTGATGGATTTCAACCTCACGGACAAGACCGGCATAGAGGTCATAAAGGACATAAGGCATTTGAACACGGAAAGCCAGATCCTGATGATGACGGCCCACGCCTCCCTGGACACGGCGGTAAAGGCCATACAGGAATCCGTTTACGATTTCCTGATAAAACCGGTGGATTTCAATTATCTGCGCTCCGCCATACGCAGGGCGGAGGAAAAACTGAGGCTGGAGCAGGAAAACCAGCGCCTGCTCAACGTGCTCAAGGACCAGAACAAGGAACTGGACAGGCTGAACAATATGAAGTCCAAGTTCCTTTCCATGGCCAGCCACGACCTCTCGAACGCCCTCATGACCCTGCAGATCAGTTTCGAGATGCTCGCCTCGTCGATAAAAGCCAGCGACGACCAGAAGAAAAAAATGGATTTCATAACCACGAGCATTCAGCAGATAAACAGGCTTATCGGCGACCTGGTGGACTGGGCCAGCATAGAGCAGGGGAAATTCAGGCTGGAAAAGAATTATTTCGAAATGGACAAAATGGTGGAGGAGCTGATAGTCGGCCCAAAAGCCAGGGCCAGCCAGAAAAGCATAGAGGTTACCGGGGAAATAAGGAAAGACGGGCTGAAGATGGTCTGCGCCGACAAGAGAAGGATAAGCCAGGTGATTTTGAATCTGCTCGAGAACGGGATAAGGCATACGCAGCGCGGCGGCAAGATAGCGGTGATAGTGGAGAAAACCGGGGGAGAAGAGGCCGTCTGCGTCACCGTCAGGGATACGGGCGAGGGCATAGCCCCGGAAGAATTGACCAAGCTTTTCCAGAGTTTTTACCAGCCGCAGGGAACGAAGTCGCCTCACGGCAGGCTGGGTCTGGGGCTCTCCATATCGAAGGAAATAGTGCAGAGCCACGACGGCCGAATATGGGTGGAATCGGAAGGGGCGGGCAAGGGCTCCTCCTTCAAGTTCGTCCTTCCTTTCGCCAAAGAGCAGGAAGGGCAGAAGCCGGAAGTCAGGAAGCCGGGGGAAGTTAAGACGGAGAAAAGCAAAGAATAAGAGGAATACGGAAAGGGAAGCGGATTTGTCGTGACGGTTACGCCA
>PEXN01000004.1 GCA_002774685.1 Elusimicrobia bacterium CG08_land_8_20_14_0_20_51_18
AAAACGTGAACGCCCAGAGCCTTGAGCCCTTCCGCCACCTTGCGCTTATTCTGCGGGTCGGCGTCAGTGCCGGTTATGGAAGTCACCACGGTAAGCCGCGGATTATTTCTGAAAGCGGCTTTCAGGTGCGGCCCGATGTCTTCCAGCGGATTTTCATTGGAACCGTAGCCGAGCACCAGGTCCAGCAGGATGACCGAAACCTCCCTGTCTTTGGACTGCGCGGCTATCATTTTGTTCCGCAGGGAAAAATCTATCATGGGATGGGGACGGCCGAAAGTAAATTCGTCCTCGCCGAGGTCTATTACCGAATTCTCTTTCAGCTCCATGGAATTTTTCAGCTTGTATTTTTTGTCGAAAGGGATATTGGAATTGACAGCCCCGATTATCTCTTTCAGCACGAACTGCGCCTCGGCCGCGAAGGTGCCGCCCGAGAAAAGGCCCCTTATGTATCTCTGCCTTTTCTCCTTGCCCGCCCTTTCCCGTTTCACGGGGACGGTCATTTTCAATTTTTCGTTGTAAATCTCTTCTTTTACCCTGTGTATATTCTCGCCTTTGGAAAGGGAAACCGCTTTGAGCCCGGCGGCGTAAAGGCTGCCCGCGGTATGGAGATTCTTTATCTCCGACTTAAATTCCGCGCCTATGAAAACGCTCACTACCGGCTTCTTTATTTTTTTGACTTCGCCGAGTATTTTTTTGAGCACTTCCTCGTGAGGGGGTTTAGAAACTATGACTATCACGTCCGTGCCCGGGTCTTCGGCCAGCATTTTAAGGGCCGCTATGGTGGTCAGGCCGCCCACGTCCTTCTTTACGTCCCTGGCGCCGGTTCCTATGGCCTGGGAAATGCCCGCGCCTGCGTTGGAGATGACGCTCGTCACCTCCTGCATCCCCGTGCCGGAAGGACCGACCACTCCTATCCTGCCTCTGTTTACGGCGTTGGCGAAGCCGAGAGGCGCGCCGTTTATCACGGCCGTGCCGCAATCGGGACCCATGAGAAGAAGCCCTTTTTTGACGGCAAGCTTCTTAAGTTCCAGTTCGGTCTCCAGGGGCACGTTATCGGAAAAAACCATAACGTTCATGCCTTTCTCGAGGCAGTCGAAGGCCAGCTTGCCGGCGTATCTGCCGTTCACGGAAATGAGGGCCATATTCAGGCCCGGAAAATTTTTCACGGCGGAGTCCACGCTGTCCGCCTTCGCCCGGGTTTCGGAAGAGGGGGCCTCTTTCCGGGTAAGCAAAGATTCGGCCTCTTTGAGGGCTTCCCCGCAGAGAGCGTCGTTTTTCGCTTTAACGGCTATGGCCAGATCGTTATCTCCGGCTTTTTCTATTTCGGCGGTAAGGAGCCCGGAAGCCTTTATTATGTTCTTATTCTCCCTAGTCGCCATTATCACGGCGCTGTCCGCTACGCCTTTTATGGAATTCAGCTTTCTGGAGATCTGCATCAGGCTTACCGAGTCGAAGTAAGCGCCTTTCTTTATCTGGGTTTTTATCGGCATAAAATCCTCCTTTAACCCGGAAATCGCGGATAAAAAATCGCGCGATTTCCGGGTGTCACAAGTCACCAGTCACATGTCACATCCCATCTCCTATAAGTCTTAAGGACGGGATAGTCCCTCTCCTTATAAAAACTAAGGAAAAGGGACAAGTTAAAAAATAATGCAAAATTCACATTTTCCGAGTTGTTCCTTGTGACTTGAAACCTGCAACTTGGAACCCTGAATTCCTAAAAACTATGGGAATTCAGGCTGATTTTATTATAGATAATAAAAAAGCCCTTTGTACAGGGAGCCGGCGGAAACGTGTCCCGTCTTTTGGGGCGGTCGTTTAAAAAGGCGGGACAAGACGGGGAGTACATTTCACAGATGCTTCGATAATGCGAACAGAAAACCGCTCAAAAAATCCGCGCCGGAAGTATGTCCCCTGTCCAGCAGGTCTTCGAGCGACTTTTTAAGAGCCTTTCTGTCGGAGGAGCCGAGACTTTGCAGGAACTTTTTAGTCCTCAGGTCGACCCGCCCCCGGGCGCAGGCCCCGAAGAAGGAGCGGGAGACGGGATTTTCGCTTTTAAATTTTTTCAGTATGAGCCTTATCTTTTTTTCTCCGCGGCCGGACAATTTCAGGGCCAGGGTGAACCCGCCCAGGAAATCGTCGCCGGAAGGGGTCAACCCGAAACCCAGGCCTGAAAGCGTCCCGGCGCCGCGCGCGTATTTTCCTCTTTCCAGTTCCCAAACGCCCTTTTTCATCCTTGCGAGCATTTTCTTCTCGAACCCGCTTTTGAATTCTTTTTCCCTCGCCGGACAAAAAACGAAAGCCATGGAAAGGGCGGGGGAGATTCCGGACAGTTCTTTCACGCAAAAACGCAGGTTTTGCCCGGGGAAAAAACTTTTTTTGCTTCTCCGGACGGCTGAATCATATATACAGGTGTCAGGCGCCTTTTTGGGAAAACCGTCAAAATATACCAGTTTTTTTTTAATTTCCAGTCGTTTAATTTCAGGCAGGAATGAAACCGCTATATTGTTAGGGCCGGGGCCTATTTCGGACAGGACCAGGGAAACCAGTTTTTTTTCGCGTAAAAAATTCAAAACCTTTCCGAAAGAAGAATAAAGCTTATACTCTCCGTCTTTTATGCGGTCGCCGAAGCTCAATATTTTTAAAACCATATCTTAAACCGTAAAGCGGAAAGCATAATGTGTGAAGCGTAAAGCATGAAGTGTAAAGCGTTTTTATAGCGAATTTCCTTATACTCTCTTTACCCTTTACTCTTTACCATTTACAATTTGATTTCCTTTCCTTGAGGAAGGGGAATCTTTCCCTGGTTTTGGAGACGAGCCCGGCCGTCACGTCGGCTTCGGTGACGGATATTCCCTCCCGGCTCTGACAATCCACGATAACCTTGCCGAGCGGGTCGAAACCCATGGAATTGCCGGAATACTCAACCTTCTCCTCGAAACCCAGCCTGTTCACTCCAAAACAGTAGGCCTGGTTCTCGACGGCCCTGGCTCTTAAAAGCGTCATCCAGTGTTCGGCCCTTCTCATTGGCCAGGCGGCTATCGCGACATAAAGGTCCGCTTTTTCGGCCGCGCTCCAGAAAAGGTAGGGAAAGCGCAGGTCGAAACAGACGGCGGGCATAACGCGCAAACCTTCCAGTTCGAAAACTTTCCGCTCGGTTCCGCTTTTATAATACTTGTCCTCTCCGCCGAAGGCGTAGAGATGTATCTTGGAATATTCGTTTATCCTTTCGCCCTTGCGGTTCAGGGTTATCAGCTTGTTATAACCGCCCTCCACCCCGCCGAAGGAAACGTTCACGGCGTATTTCCGGGCCAGGTCCGGAAAAAAAGCCCTGTCCGCATCGTCCAGTTCCGAAACTTTCGTATTCATAGTGAAACCGGACAGCGTCATTTCCGAAAAGATAAGCCAGTCTATTTTGTTTTTATGCTCAGATTTTTCCACCAAGGCCGAAATTTTCTTTTTATTCTCTTCCTTGTCTTCCCATTTCATGTCGTACTGCAAAAGTCCTATTTTCATAAAAACTCCTCCCGAACATAAATTATACAATTAAAAACGCGGGTGGAAATTGCTAAAATAACTCTTATGAAAAAAATTTCCGCTAAAAACCTGAGGAAGTCATTTTCCCTGCTGATTTCCGTTTTTACGATAGCCGTTATAGCTTATTTCGATCTGAAAACCGGCGAAAGGATCGCCTTTTCCAGCCTTTACCTCTTACCCCTTATTTACTTAACCTGGGAATGGGGGATTAAAACAAGCGTGATATTCGCAGTCCTTTGTTCGTTTTTAAGATTTTCCCTGGATAAATCCACCATAATTTTTACGGATAATTACGGAATTCCCTATTTTAATTTCATCATAAAGCTTTCAGCCTTCACCTCCGTGTCGTATCTGGTTTACCTGTTAAAGAAGCTGATCCTGAGGGAAAAAGCTTTATCCAGGCTCAATTCCGAAATGATCTCGGCCATAAGCCACGAATTCAACAATCTGCTGACCGGCATACATCTCTCTTCGACGCTTTTGCGGGACGAGGAAGGGGAAAAACTGACCCGGGAAAGAGAAAAACTTTACCGTATACTCGACCAAAACTACACCGTTATGATGCAGAACATAAAAGTATTCCTTAACAAAGCCCGGTTGGAATCCGGGAAACTGAAACTTAGTCTGGAGGAAACAGAAATAAGACGGATAATAAACCACACGCTGGAAATGCTTGCGCCTCTGACTTTTGAAAAGAACCTAACCATGATAAAAAACTTTCCAGACTCGATACTTCTGATAAGCTGCGACCCCGACGCGATAAGCATGGTCTTGTCCAACCTTATAAGCAACGCCATAAAATATTCCCCCAACGGCGGGGAGATAATCCTCTCCATATCGGAAGTCTCGGAAAAAGAAGTAGAGATATCCGTTAAAGACAACGGCATAGGGATAGCCCGGAACGATTTGGGGAAAATATTTTCCGGCTTTTACAGGACCGCTGAGGGCTCCAAACAAGCCAAGGGCTTCGGCATAGGCCTCAAAGTTTCCAAAGAACTTCTTGCGCTTCACGGGTCAAACCTCGAAGTGGACTCCGAAAAAGGCAAAGGCAGCAGATTTTATTTCAAACTCCCCAAACACTAAAAACGGAACAGCCCCCGTTTATTTCTCCTCTTAACCTGAATCCTTCAGTTGC
>PEXN01000003.1 GCA_002774685.1 Elusimicrobia bacterium CG08_land_8_20_14_0_20_51_18
TCACTGAGACGGGGCAGGCCCGTAAAGAGATAAGGCGCCTGCTTTACAGGGAAAAAGCCGTTTTTCTGTTTAAGGCTTCCCGCTCGATGAGATTCGAGAAATTGCTACAGGGGGGGAGGACTGGATGATTGGAAGATTGGAGGATTAGTTTAATAAGGAGCGCCTTAATTTCTAATCTTCTAATCCTCCGATCCTCTATTCCTCCAATAATCATGGGAGAAAAATTATGCTTTATTACCTGCACGCTTTCAAAGATTTCTTCAGCCCGCTGAACGTTTTCCAGTACATCACCTTCAGGACCGGCGGAGCCATCATAACCTCTTTCCTGCTGGTGATAATAATAGGCCCGTTCCTGATAAGAAAACTTAAATCCTACAAAATACAGCAGGTGCAGAGAAAAGACGGACCGCCGAGCCATTTCTCCAAGGACGGGACCACTACCATGGGCGGACTGCTCATACTCGTCTCCATGCTCCTCTCGACCGTTCTATGGGCGAGGATGGACAACAGGTTCATCATACTGCTTCTCGCTTCGACCCTTATTCTCGCCTTTGCCGGGTGGCTGGACGACTACATAAAGCTGGTCAAGAAAGATCCGCGCGGCGCGCCCTCTTACTTCAAATTCATCCTGCAGATAACCGTGGCGCTTATGGTGGTGGGCTACCTGGCGGTCAATCCGCCCAATCCGGATTATCCGACCCATATCATGGTCCCGTATATGAAAGGGCTGTTCATCAATCTCGGAATACTCTATTTCATTTTTGAAATGCTCATAGTCATAGGGACCTCCAACGCCGTGAACCTGACGGACGGGCAGGACGGCCTCGCCAGCGGCCTTATAGTTTTCACCGCCCTGACCTTCCTGATAATAGCCTACTGCTCGGGACACGTCAAAATAGCCTCCTACCTCAAGATAATACACGTGGAAGGTTCCGGAGAGATAGCTGTTTTCCTGGCCACCATGATAGGGGCCTGCCTCGGCTTTTTATGGTTCAACGCCTTTCCCGCGCAGGTTTTCATGGGCGATACCAGTTCCCTCTTCCTGGGCGGAGTAGTAGGGGTTTCCGCCATACTCATAAAGCAGGAACTGCTGCTGCCCGTGGCGGGAGCCCTTTTCCTCGGGGAAACTCTCTCCGTGATAATGCAGATGGGCTCTTTCAAGCTGAGGAATAAAAAGAGGATCTTCCTGATGGCCCCCATACACCATCATTTCGAGCTCAAAGGCATACCCGAGCCGAAAGTGACGATCCGTTTCTGGATAATAGGCATAATGCTTATGCTCGTGGCGCTCGCGTCTTTGAAAATCAGGTGAAGATGTCACAAGTTGCATGTCTCAAGTCTCAAGTTCTTGAGGAAGTTCCTTAAGAATCCTGCAGCTTGCGACATGAGACCTGAGACTGGATTTATTATGTTCAAAAACAAAAATTATAAGACCGCCCTCGTGCTGGGGGCGGGGAAAAGCGGGATAGCCGCGGCAAACCTCCTTTCGAAAAAGGGGTTCTCGGTCTATCTCTCGGACAGGAAGAAGAAAAGCGAGCTCGGCGGGGCCGGGATACGCCGGGCGGTCAGGTTCATAACAGAAAAAGACCTGGCCGGCGCCCTGCGTAAAGCGGATTTCGCAATAAAAAGCCCCGGCATCTCCAATCACGCCGCTCCTCTGCGGATCATAAAAAAAGCCGGTATCCCCGTTTTCAGCGAAATAGAAACCGCCCTGGCCTTCTCAGGTTCGCCCAACCTCGTCATGATAACCGGCACGAACGGGAAAACCACGACTACGGGACTCTCCCATCTTATCTTCCAAAATTTTGCCCGGAAAAAAGGCCGGAAAGCCCTGGCCTGCGGCAATATAGGCAATCCCGCCTGCGAACAGGCGCCGAAAGCCGGACCGAAAGATTATATAGTGATGGAAGTTTCCAGCTACCAGCTGGAGGATTCCAATTTCATAAAACCGGCGGTTTCCGCGATACTGAACATAACACCGGACCATCTGGAACATCACGGAAGCATGGCTTCCTATATAAAAGCCAAGGCGAAGGTCTTCGCCTTTCAGGACCCCGAGGATTTCTGCGTTTTAAATTACGAGGATAAATATTCAAGAAAACTGGCCCTGAAATGCCCGGCGCGGGTACTCTTCTTTTCCTCCAAAAGACGCGGCCCCGCCATGGCGGCTTTTCTGGAAAAGGGGAAAATAATTATCCGTCAGGGGAAACGCGCGTTCCCGCTCGTTCCACCTCCCATACCCGGTACGCATAATATAGAGAACGCCATGGCCGCGGCGCTCTCGGCGGCGGCGCTTGGCGTGAACGGAAAGATTATACAGAAGACTTTCGACGCCTTCAAGGGCGTAGAACACCGGATAGAATACGTCAGGGAGCTGGAAGGCGTCCGCTACGTCAACGATTCCAAGGGGACCAACGTAGACTCGACGGCGGTAGCTTTAAAAGCTTTGGGGCTCAAAAAGAACATCTGGCTGATACTGGGCGGGCTCGATAAAGGCACTCCCTACGGCCCCTTGTCTCCGCTGATAAAAAAACACGTCAAAAAGATACTTACCGTAGGCTCCGCCGCCGCCAAAATAGAAAAAGAGCTAAACGGCGCCGCCGGAATAAAAAGGGCTTTTACGATAAAAAAGGCTCTCGATCTGATACGCGCCGGGGCCGAAAAAGGGGATATAGCCCTGCTTTCCCCGGCCTGCGCCTCCTACGACCAGTTCAGGGATTTCGAGGACAGGGGACGGCAATTTAAAAAAATGGTGAACTATTTAAAATGAAAAAAACGCCGCCGCCTTCCAAAACGCTCAACTTTAATTTCAAGTTCTTCGATTACGCGCTTTTTACCGTCATCGTAACCCTGATACTGGTTTCCCTTACCATGCTTTACTCCGTCAGCTCCATACAGGCCCTGAACAAATACCAGAGCTCGGTTTATTTCCTAAAAAAACAGGTGCTCTGGTCTTTTGCCGGCTTTATAGCCATGATAGTAGTCATTTTCACGGACCTCGAAAGGCTGAGAGAATATATCCCTTTCATGGTCTTAGGCACGGCTTTCCTCCTGCTCGTAACTCTTTTTATGCCCGCAGTTCGGCATGTGCACCGCTGGATACCGCTCGGCTTCATGCGCTTCCAGACCTCGGAACTCGCTAAAATAATAGTAGTGCTTTTCATAGCCGACTATTTCGACAGGAACTTCAGCAAAATAGCGGCCTCGCTCAAATACATCGTAAAACCTTTCCTGATAGTCTCCGTACTGCTGGTTTTGATAGCGCTGGAGCCGGACCTCGGCACCCCGGCGCTCCTTTTCGCCATAACGCTGTCCATGATGTACGTCTCCGGCGTAAAGCTGAAATATCTCCTTATGCCGGTACTGCTGGCTATCCCGGTTTTCATAATAGAGCTCATAAGGCATCCCTACAGGCTCGTCCGGCTCAGATCCTGGCTCTCGCCCCTGGACCACATGAAGGATGAAACCTACCAGCTCTCCCAATCTCTTATAGCCATAGGGAGCGGCGGCTGGTTCGGAGTGGGCTTCGGCGCCTCCAATATAAAGCTCTCCTATCTTCCCGAACTGCACACGGATTTTATCTTCCCGATAATGGCCGAAGAATTCGGCCTGGCCGGAGCTATGGTCATAATAGGCGTTTTTCTCTTCTTCCTTTTCAGGGGCCTGTCCATAGCCAAACACGCCCGCTCCCACTATCTTTCGCTCGTGGCGGCAGGCGCGACCCTCCTGATAGTTTTTCAGGCCTTTTTCAATATAGCCATGACCGCCGGGTTAATCCCCACCAAAGGCCTGCCCCTGCCTTTTTTCTCATACGGCGGCACTTCGATAATGACCACCCTTATCTTATGCGGCCTCATACTCAATATCTCTTTAAGAAGGAAAACGACGGTATGAAACGAATAATAATAGCCGGCGGGGGGACTGGGGGACATTTTTATCCCGGTTTCTCGCTGGCCAAAGAACTGATAAAAAAGGGCCTGCAAGTGGTTTTCGCCGTAAAAAAAGAGGATATTTCCATCCCGGTTCTCAGGGAAAACGACATCCCCTTCGTGGAAATAGACATGATCGCCCTTCCGCGCTCCATTAATCCCTTCCGCCACGCGGTTTTTTTCTGGAAGCTGGCCGTTTCAGTTCTTTATTCGTTCCGGATACTGCGCGATTTCGCCCCCGAAGCCGTACTCGGCACCGGCAGTTACGTGGCTTTCCCGCTGGTTCTTTCGGCGCGCCTGAAAAAAATCAGAACCCTGATACACGAATCCAACTCGGTTCTGGGGCTCTCCAATTACCTGTCGGGTTTTTTCGCTCATTCCGTACTCACCGGCCTGCCGCTCAGGAACGACCCTTTCCCGCATAAGACGAGGCTGACCGGCACTCCTCTCAGGGAAAGCTTTTTTTCCGAAACGAGCAAAGAAGAGGCAAAAAAAAAGCTCGGGCTCGCTCCCGAAACCTTCACCCTTCTCGTCTTCGGCGGCAGCCAGGGCTCTAAAAATATAAACGAAACGGCCTACAGGCTGGCGCTGGACGCGGTGACCCGGAAAGAAAAGATACAGCTCCTGCACCTGACCGGCAGAAAAAATTACGAAGAAATAAAGGGGAAATACGAGGCCATAGAAGTTGATTGCAAATGCGTAAAGGTTTACGATTATTATGAAAACATGAACGAACTTTATTCGGCCGCCGACCTCGTCATCTCGAGAAGCGGGTCCGGCACGGTGAACGAGCTTATAACCATGAAAAGGCCGGCCATTCTGGTCCCTCTCAGGACCGCCGCCGCGGACCATCAGACCCTTAACGCCGAAACCCTGGCCAGGTACGCCTGCGCCCTCATACTGAAAGACGATGAAAACCTCTATAAAAACATCAAAACGACCCTCGAAAAGCTCATAAACCCGGCCAATCTGGCCGCCATGGCCAAAGGCTATGAGCGCATAGACATTCCTTCCGGCCGCCAGGCCGCGGAGAACATAATAAAACTGCTGGAATAACGGATAAAAACATCAGACGCGTAATCCCTTAAAGCGCCTTGCTTTTTCGGCGTGTTTATTATTACCATATAGTTATTGACAGGGGGAATTTTACGCAAATAAAAGAAACCGCTTAAAGAAGCGAAAAACGAAAACTGACCATGGTTAAAATTCTCATAGTTTCCTCCGAGGCGGATATAAGGCTCGTTTCCAGGCTCGTTCTGGAAAAGGCCTATCCGGATTACCTGGTATATACCGCCGAAGACGGCGAAGACGCGATGGCAACGGCGGAAAAGACGATGCCGGATCTGGTATTTATACTCGGCTGCAATTCCATAGGCAAAATAGACGGCCTGACCCTCTGCAAACTGTTGAGGGAAAGCCCGAGGACCCAAAAGACTAAAATAGCCGTGGCCTCGGCCAGCGGGACCAGAATGATGGTGCCGGCGCTGATCTCAGGCGCCTCAAGTTTCATCGTAATGCCTTTTGACCCCAGGGAACTCGCCAAAACGACTAAAGAACTGCTTGAAGAGACATGAGATAATAAAAATAGTAATTTATCCGTTTTTAATGTAAAATAAATTAAACGATTTCAAGACAGGATACCGCAGAAAATAAGATATAAAAAGGTACCTTTTTATACGAGACAGGGCGGAACAGGAGAAAAACAAATGGAAGAGGGAAACGGAGAAAATTTAAACTTTCAACCAGACCAGCAGCCGCAACCCGGACAGGAACAGCAGCCGCAGGTCCAGGAACCGGCTACGCAGGAACCGGTATCGGCCGAACTCAGCCCGGCCATGGACCTCATGGGGAAATCCATAAGCCGCTCCCTGCCCTTGTTCCTTAAAGCCGTAGTCGTTTCCATCATCCCCCTGGCCGCGACCTTCGTCTCTATCTTCTTCGCCAGTTTTGCGTTTTTCTTCTTAAAGGCGAAATACGGGATGGCGCCGGTGACCTTCCTGCCTCTCGTCGTTATGATATTCCCGACGATTTATTTTTCGGCCTGGCAGTATTCCGCGATACTGGCGA
>PEXN01000163.1 GCA_002774685.1 Elusimicrobia bacterium CG08_land_8_20_14_0_20_51_18
CGTTTCGTCCAGGACAAAACGTATGCAATGCCTTATGGTCGGGTAATCTTTCAGCGAAAGGTTCCCCTTTTGCGGGATGTCGAAATGCTCCCTCATCATGGCGAAAAGCTCGGCCTGTTTTACGGTGTCTATGCCGAGGTCGGCTTCCATATCCAAATCCAGTTCGAGCATATCCTTGGGATAGCCGGTTTTTTCGGATATCATGTTCAGTATTTCCGCTTTAACGGAATCTTCGTTAAGTGACGGGCTTGAGGCTGAAGGCTTAAGGCCGGAGGATACGGCCGGCTCGTGAGCGTGCTGGGATTTATGTTCTTCCGCCTTCTGCCTTATGCCTTGCGCCTCCGCGGTTTCAGCCTGCGGCTCGTTACTCGCGGCTGACCGCTGTCCGCTGACCGCCGGTTGCGGGCTTGAAACCGGCCGGGTATAGCCGTGCTCCGGCGCCATAGACTCGGGACTCGAAACGGGTGATTCGTGATCCGAAACCCGGGACTCGGGACTCGTTGCTTCCGCCTTATGCCTTATGCCTTCTGCCTTTTGTCTTGTGTCCATCGGTCCCTGGTCCTTTACCCTGAGCGTGTTCAGTACCACTTCCACTTGCGCTTTTTCATAGCCGGAAATGGTTTCCAGCCATTTGTTGTATATCCCCTCGTCGGTGCGCTTTTCGCCTTCGGAATAGATCTTTTCCATAAGCGACATCGCCATATGCGAGCCGAAGCCGGCGGCGAACCTTATCGAGTATTTGAAATCGTACTTTCCCCCTTTGGAGAGATTTATCCCCGCCAGTTCCGGGTCCGGTTCTCTGTAATTGGCTATGGGAGGCACTATGCCCGTATTGAGCGCCCTTACCGCTATGGCGTCTTCGAGGGCCGCGCCCATCGTATGGCCGGTGAAACCTTTGACATTGCTTACTATGACTTTTTGGGTGTCTTCCCTGAAAGTCCTTTTCAAAGCTTCCACTTCCGCCGCGGCGCTCCCGCCCCGTTTAGGAGTATAGGTTTCATGCGAGAAAAAAACCGTTTTCGGGGCCATCTCTTTCCTGCTGAGTCCGTAAATCTTTTCTATTTTGCTCAGGAAATTATCCATTACCCGGGAAACGTGGTCCACGTCGAGCTTCGTCACGTGGAAAGCGCTGTTGGCGGCTTCCGAGAGCAGAAGTCTGGCCAGGGGCTTCATGCCCCTCTCGGCGGAAAGCGTCGCGTCTTCGATGACCAGCGCCACCGAGGCCGAGCCTACTATAAGCCCGTGCCTGCGGTTGTCAAAAGGCAGGGCCGCATCCTTGACGAGTTCCTTCGTGGTGGCCGTGCCTGAAGAAAGAAAGCCCGGCATGGCCCATTGCTGAGTGGCTTCGTTCGAGATGTCGTCTGCGCCTATTACCACCACCCTTTTGCATTTCCCGCTTCTTATCCAGACTTCGGCTATGTTCACGGCCTGTGTCGTGGAGGCGCAGGCGGCGCTTAGATGTATCGACGGGCCTTTGGCTCCCACCCACTGCGCGAACTGGCTGTCCGCTATCGGTATCACCTTAAGCAGGAAGTTCTGGCTGAAAACATGTTTTTCTTTTTTTTCCGGACTGTGCAGTTTTTTAATATTTTCCTTCATCCATTTCCGTATCTCTTTCTTATCTTCCTCGCTGTGCAGCTTGTCTACTATCGAGTCGTACACTTCCCAGAGCCTGTCGTCGCCGAGCCCGGAATATTTGTCCAGGAAATGGGCGGTGACCTCGTGTATGACGGATTCCATGGTCGGGAAAGCCGAGGCGAAAACCACGCCGGTTTCGCTGGCCAGCGGTTCGGGCAGGGCCCATTTCTCCGGCAGCCAGCCGCCGGTGGTGGTTTTTTTGTAATAATGCACCAGCGGGAGGCCGGCGTCCTTGAGCGCCAGCACTCCGGCGCCCAGCGCCATTTTAAAAGTGTCGTTCATGGCCTTGGCCATGGTCGGGGGTATGCCGAACTCCTTCTCTATGTTGAACTGTCCTTTCCTGCTGGAAAGTTTTATCGCGTCGTCCACCGAATCTATCGCCTCTATCCTGTGGTTGCCGGTGTCCGACTTTATGACGCGTATGATGTTCTTGTCTATCTGCTTGCGGCGCCATTCGTGGGGTATCGACTCTATCATATTCTTGCCGTCGAGTATCTCGTCCAGGTTCTTTTCCCTGAAAAGCTTGCCCCAGGTGCCGGGCGTGCCGCCGGCTATGCCGGAGACGACTATGTCGTTGAAATTAAACCCGTAATTTTTCGCGAACTCGCTTATGTTTGTTCCCATGTTATTTTTACCTTCCTCCCTGCCCGGAGACAGGACCGGCTGTTTCTCGCCGGAGTAGAATGAAGCCGCCCAGTTGAGATAGTAAGGATTGTAGAAGCTGTCGTCTATATGAGGGGCCTTGCTTCGCCAGTTCAGCCTGAAGCCCACGGTCATCATATTGGCCAGCATGTCGTTATATTCGAATATCCCGCCCCTCTTGGGGTGATTGGACGAAAGTATGAAGATGTCTTTTTTGCTTTCGAGGGTCGTCGTGACGAAAGCGGACAGCACCCTTTTCGGGCCGCATTCTATAAACACCCTCACGCCCTCGGCGTACATCCTGTTTATCTGGTCGATGAACTGCACGGGGCTGACCATCTGTTTTACCAGCATGTCATATATCCCCTGCGTGTCTTTCGGGAAGAAATCCGCCGTGACGTTAGACAGTATCGGCATGTCCCAGCTCTTTATCGGTATCTTCTGCAAAAAGTCCCTGTAAGGGCCGATGGCGGGCTCTATGATGGAGGAATGGAAGGCGTGCGAAACGGCTATTTCCTGCGCCTGCACTCCAAGGTTCTGGAAAAGCTTTACCGCCTCTTCCACGGCCTTCCTTTCGCCGGCTATGACGGTTTGTATGGGGCAATTCTTATTGGCGGCTATCACGTAGCCGTCTATCTTCCTGAGCTGTTCCTCTACCTTCTCGCAGCCCCAGGCCACAGAGGCCATCTTGCCCGGGTCTTTCACCTTTATATTGGACATTTCCTTGGCTCTCGAGGTCACGGCCTTGAGGCCGTTTTCCAGGGTGAAAATTCCGGCGGCGGTGGCGGCGGCGTATTCGCCGAGGCTGTGGCCTATCGCCATGTCCGGTTTTATGCCGTAGGAGGTCAGCAGTCTGAACATCGCCATATCGGCCGTCATCATGGCCGGTTGGGTCATCTGGGTCTGTTTTATGGCGGCTTCCCTTTTTTCCAGTTCTTCCTTGCTTTCGCCCGGTTTGGACCAGAGGGTGTCGGTCAGGTTTACGCCTATCATCTTCTGCAGTATTTTGTCGGCCTCGTCGAAGGTGTCCTTCACCACTTCGTATTTGGCGGCGAGGTCCCTCATCATGTCCACGTACTGGGAGCCCTGGCCCGGGAACAGGAAGCCGATCTTCCCGCCGTAGTTTATCTTGTTGGTAAAGGCGTAAACGCCTTTCAGCTTGAAACTGAGCGGATTTTCTTTGAAAATTTTCTCGTTATAGCTCTTGCGGACCAGGTCTATTTTTTCCGTCAGGTCCTTGGGCGATTTGGCGACTATGGCCACGCCTACGTTTTTCTGCGGCATCTCGTTCATCGGGACGGAAAGCCTGGCAAGAGGATATCTTTCCCCGAGGCTCTTCGCCTTCGCGTAAAGGGCGTCCAGCTCTTTGGCCAGCTCTTCCATATTTTCCGCCGTCACGGTAAAAGTCTCGCCCTGCAGGCCGGCGTAAGGCGTCTTGGGATTCTCGGGAGAGGTTAGAGGCGAGAGGCTGGAGGCGGGAGATGGGACGGCGGTTACTGTTTTCATTGCGCTCTCCTCTATCCCCTGACCCCTGACCCCTGCTTTGGGTTTCTGTCCTGCGTATTCTTCCATGGCCACGTGAAAATTTGCGCCGCCGAAGCCGAAGGACGAGACGTTCGCCCTTCTCAGGCCCTTCGTTTCCCACTTACCCGGCTCGGTTATCACTTCTATCACGCTGGCGTCCAGTTCCGAATTCGGGGTTTTGTAGTTTATGGAAGGAGGCAGGACCTTATTGTGCAGGGCTAAAGCGGTTTTTATCAGACTCACTGCGCCGGCGGCGGCCTTGGAATGGCCTATTTGGGATTTAACGGAGGTTACTTTTATCTTTTTCCCGGTATTGGCGAAAAATTCTTTCATTACCTGCATTTCTCCGAGGTCTCCGGCCTTTGTGGCGGTGCCGTGGCATTCCACGAAGTCGATATCGGCCGGTGAATAATCCACCTCCGCGAAGGCGTTCTCTATGGCCATTTTCTGGCCTTTCGGATTCGGGGCGGTTATCCCCTTGCCCTTGCCGTCGGAAGAGGCGCCTACGGAGTTTATAAGCGCGTATATCCTGTCCCCGTCCCTGACGGCGTCGGAAAATCTTTTGAGGACGTAAATGCCCACCGCTTCGCCCATGACGAAGCCGTTGGCCCTGGCGTCGAAAGCCCAGGAGCCGTCCGGCGAAAGCGCGCCTATCTTGCAGAACTTCACGTAAGCGGCCGGGCTCATCATCTCGTCCGCTCCGCCGGTCACGGCGACGTCCATTTTGCCGGACCTGAGCGCCATTACGGCGTAGTCCAGGGCGGCGAACGAGGAAGCGCAGGCCGCGTCCAGGGTGAGGTTCGGGCCGTTGAAATTAAAGATATTCGCCACCCTGCCGCTGGTGACATTGGCAAGCTCGCCGGGCATGGTGTCCTCGGTGATGTTTATAACATGCCCGTCCAGGCCTTTCTCGTATTCCGCTATCATCTTCGTCCGGTCCGCCTGGCTCAGGGCCGAGGCCACCGAGGTTTTAAGCATTATGTCTTCGTTGAGGAATTTGTAGACGCGCATGTCCGTCATTTCCTTTCTCTGGGCGCCCATGGCGTTGGCTATCACCACGCCTGTCCTCCTGGGGTCGTTTTTGGCGTGGTCGTATTTCGCGTCTTCAAGGGCCATCCTCGCGGCTTCTATGGTCATCTGCTGGAGCCGGGCTATCTGGGCGGCCGAGGTCGGCGGTATTTTGTACTTTATGGAGTCGAACTTGAAATTTTCTATGAAGCCGCCTATCTTGGAATAGGTCTTGTCCTTGGCTTTGGGGTCCGGATCGTAGTAAAGGGCGGTATCCCACCTGTCTTTGGGAACTTCGACTATGCAGTTCCGCTTGTTTATCACATTGGACCAGAATTCGTCTTTGTTCAGGGCTTTCGGGGCTATTATCCCTATGCCTATTATCGCTATTTTTTCTTTTTCCATTTGACCTCTCTAATGTATTATTGGGAAACGATAGAAAACAGGGTATCAAAATGTCGTCAAAGGCAGTCCTTTAACCTGAAAAATGTAATCAATTTTCAGGTGTCACAAGTCTCAGGTTACATGTAACATGTTAAAAAAATGACGCAAAAATCACGCTTTTTGTGTTGTTACTTGTGACTTGTGACTTGCAACATGCAACATTGAACTCCTGAATTCCTCAACTTAAGGAATTCAGGTTAATGCTTGGCATACCTAAATTTTATAAAAAAAGCGGGAAACGGGGCAATGGGACAAAGGGCCTATATCGGGGGTTTATAATGACATAATCAGGGATTGGGCTTTTTACCGGTAATGCTTAGGGCTCGTAACGGGATACTATGGCTATTTGGCTGAGTCGATTTTTGAACGAGCCGAAGCGGCGTGGAGCGACGCGTACTATCCGTACGATAGCGGAACGCCGTAAAGGCGCAGCCTAAAAGCGGCCAGCCCCCGGGGGGAGGCCTATCTTTGAACCGGCTGCCGCGTTGCTCCTCACTCACAGACTGCCGGTATGCTCGTTCGTCGCGCCTTGCATCCAGCCCAAATATGGGCCTCCAAATAATCATATTATTCCGTTACGAGCCCTTATCTCTCTGGAAGGGGCGGAAATGGTCGAGGCGGCCCTCAGTTCTTTTTCGGTCATTATGGGCAGGGTAAAGTAAAAGCAGGCGCTTTTGCCCGGTTCGCTTTTAAGTTCCAGGCGCGCGCCGTGCAGCTCCAGCATTTCGTTGCATATCTTAAGGCCCAGGCCGAAGCCTTCAGCCGAAGACTTCGCGTCTTCGCTCCTGTAAAAGCCTTCCTTTATCAGGCTTATATCCTTTTCCGAAATGCCCGCTCCGGAATTTTCCACGAAAAAGGTCACATAGCCGGCCTTTTCCGCGTCTTTTTTCAGCCTGAAAACCACCTGGCCTTTTTCAGGCGTGTATTTTATGGCGTTCCCCACCAGGTTCGAGATGACCAGGGCCAAAGCTTCGGGGTCGGCGTTTACCGGCACCGGATTTTCCGGCAAGTCCCGGCTGAAGGAGATCTTTTTGTTCTGCGCCAGCGTATGCATGGCGGCCAGGGACCTGGAAACAATGTCCCTGAGCAGGAGCGGCCTTTTTTCTATCTTGAATTTGCCGGCTTCCATCCTGGCTTCATTGAGTATGTTCTTCACCATGCGCTTCAGGAAATTCTGCTCGTATTCCAGCGTTTGGTACAGGTCTTCCCTCGAAAGGCTCGTTTTTTGGGGTTCGGATTCCTTCAGCATGAAGACCGAGGCGTCTATCACCGAGAGGGCGTTGTTGAATTCGTGGCTTACGGCGTGCACCATGGCCGATTTCAGCGCGGCCGCGTTCCTCTCTTTTATGGTGAGATTCCTTATTTCCAGCAGAAGTATCAGGGACAGGAAAGCCGCTGCGAAGATGAAAAAAAGTTTTTCCTTCACCGGTTCCAGCTGGGGCTTCATCGTTTCCGTGTTGATGGCCAGGGCGGCGGTGCCTATCCTGGTTCCGCCCACGGTTATGGGCTCGGAAAAATAAAAATAGTCCAGCCCGTCCCCGCCTTTGAAAGACTGGGTGAGGGCGGCGTCCGCCCGCCTCGCCTTTTCCCCCTGGGGCGTCCCGTCCAGGGCGCCTATTTTTTCCGGTTCGGAATGAGAGCGTATGAAGCCCTTCTGGTCCGAGACTATGGCGTATTTTACGAGCTTGTCCATTTTCATGGTGTTTACCAGCATATGTATGGAAAAAATGTCTTCCCTGGGGAACATGGCCGCGCCGATGCGCTTGGACATGACCTCCGCGCTTTGCCGCGTGCTTTCGAAGATGGAATTTTTCGCGTCCTGCAGAATGAGGCCCGCCGCCGCCAAAATGACGACCAGAACTATGGCGGAAACGGCTATGGACACCTTTATGACGAGTTCCCTGAGTTTTGTCTTTTTCATGGTTTTACGCGCCGCTGACGGCCGCTTCCCGGGATTTTTCGGGTCCGCTCCCGGTTACGGTAGACCCGCTCCGGCCGCGGGTTCGGGCTGAGCGGGCGGCGGATTTGAATTCTCCGGTTCCGGCGGATTGTCCCCGGTCTTTTCCGGCGGAGGAGGCTGGCCTCCGGCCGGAGGAACTGAGCCCGGTTGTCCGGGCCCCTCCGCCGGCTTCTCCGGCGGCGGATTGCGTTTTTTCTTGTGATGCGGTTTCCGGGGTTTCTTCGGCCCGGGCCGCGTTTCGGCTTCCGGGGCGGGTGTTCCCGGCGGGGGATTCTGTTCCCTCCGATGACGCGGTTTCCGGGGCTTTTTCGGCCTGTATGTCAAATGATACTTTCATATCGTAAACCTCCCGTGTAATTTTACTTCTTTACTAAGGCCGTTTACACAGTTTAGTTTACACTCCCGCCTCCAATGCTTCCCTGACTTCTAATGCTTCTAACGCTTCTATGCCTTCTAACTCTTCCAGTCCTCTAGTCCTCTACTTATACTTCACCTTATAATACTTCAGCGGCCTGGCCACGTTCTTGGCCTCGGTCTCATAAGGCCCTTCGAACTTCAGCCCCTTCGCCAGCTTCGCCTTAAGCAGGGCTTCCCTGCCCGAAGCCATTATAAGCGTTTCCCTGAACCCGGCCTTGGACTGCAGGCGCGCCGTCTGGTTCATGCCGCTGGAAAAAGCCGTGAAATCCTGGTTCGGTCCGAAAAGCCCGGTCGCGGCGGGGCAAAGGTTTATCCCCGTAGCCACGCCCATCCCCTTCGTCTTTATCTTCACGCCTATGCCCCTGTATTTCGGCATCCGCCCCATCCTGACCGTAAAGGCCTGTATTTCCTTCGCCGCCAGCGCCGCCTCTCGCGCGCATTCCGCCGGCGAGAGCCTGAAAAAAGGCGGTCCGAAGAGCAAAATCACGCAGTCCCCCACCATCTTGTCGAAAACCCCGCCCCGCTTCCAGCCTATGTCCACCACGCCCGCGCTCCAGCGGTCCACGAATTCGGCTATCTTGTCCGGCCTGCGCAGGTGCTTTTCGCAGATTTTGGTGAAGGAATTTATGTCCGAATAAAGTATGGCCAGGGTTTTTACCCTCGGCGAAAGATATTTTTTGGCGTAATACGGGTCGCTGAGGAGCTCGGACACCGTTTTCGGCGCGAAAAACTTCGCCATATGCCTGCGCTCCCGGTTATAGTCTATCAGGCGCTGGCTGACCGAATTCGCGAATATCCTCATCATGTCCCGTCCGAAAGTGGAAAGCCCGCCGCTCACCTCCACGGCTATCTTTCCCATCCTCGAGGCGCCCGCCGATTGCCCGCTCAGCATGAAGGTTATGCCTTCTTTCATTCCCAGCAGGTTCCTCACTATATGCCTTTCGGGGATAAGAATGTTCAGGCCTTCCCTGGCTACGGCTTTGCCTAAAAGCTTATGCGGCCTCTTCTGCGAATCGTTCACGCAGTTTTTCCCGCGGTAAACCCTGTATTGCACGCGTTCGCTTTCCCCGGCGTCCTCGTTGCGGTAAACCACGGCCAGGTTCTTGAAACGTATTTCCTCGTGCAGGGCCTTTACCGCCTCGTCCAGCGCCTCGCTCAAAACGCTTCGCGTAAGACTGTGCGTCACCTTCTCGGTCAGCTTCTGCTTTACGGCCGCGCTGTGTATGTTCCAGAGGGTATTGTCGAGTTCCTCGGCCAGGGCGTTGAGGCAGGCGGGCAGATTTTTGTCCGGCTTTACCGCGCGTTTATACCCGAGCGCCAGCGTCCCGACTTTTTTGCCGTCCAGATCCAGCGGCTGGGTTATCCAGCGCAGGCCTTTCGAAATTCTGACGGAAACCGAGTACGGCTCTTTGTCCAGCTCGAAGCCCGGCTCCGTTTGCCAGGAAAAGACTTCATGGCGGAGGTCTTCGTTCAGGGTCCACACGGCCGCGGCCGCGGCCCCGAGCTTCGCCGCCGCTTTCGGCAGGAAAAGGGCCAAAGTGGCCTTGAGCCCAAGCCGTCTTTTGGCGCAATGTTCCAGTATCTCGTCGGCGAAGGAACTGATTCTCTCCGGCAGCGCCTCACGTTTCATCCCGTAAACTTTCATAAAAGCCTCCAAAAATCGGTCAGATATTATGATACAAAAAATAAAAGAGTTGGAGGATTAGAAGGTTAGCAAAATAGCAAATTAGAGGCGTAGCAGAGTAGCAAATTGGAAATGTAGTATGCGTTACGGTCGTTTTGTTCTTATCAACTTGTTAACTTGTTAACTTGTTGACCTGCTATTTGTTGCTTATCAACTTTTTAGCTTGTTCCTCTGTGCTTTTTTCCCGAATCACGAATCCCGAGTCCCGGGTTACGTGTTTTGGATGGTTGGAAGGGACAATAGCAAAACAAGCAAGACCAGCGAGAAAGTTAAGGGAAAGGCATAAGGCGGAAGGCAAGGAGGCAGGGAAGCAGGGAGAAGCAGGAAGGCAGAAGAAGAGAATGGAGAGTAGAAAATAGCCTTGTTGCCCTCTTGCTTATTAACTTTCTGGCTTGTTAACTTGTTGACCTGCTATTTGTCACTCTGTTTCCCCGCCGGCCTGGTTTTCATCAACTGATGCAGGCGCGCGGTGAGCATATGCGTTTTGAGGGGTTTTTCTATGAAATCCCGTACATTGGGCTCGTTGGTTATCATTTCTTTGGTCGACCGGTCCATATTGCGGGCCGAGATGATGATTATGGGTATGGCGGCCGTTCCCTCATTCTGCAGGCCCCGCGCTATCTCGTAGCCGCCGGACCTGGGGAGCATAAGGTCCAGAAGGATGATGTCGGGCGAAAGCGAGCGGGCTTTCTCCAGGCCCTCTTCGCCGTCCTCCGCCAGTTCGGTCTTAAAACCTTCTTTTTTTACTATTATCTCCAGCAGTTCCCGTATGCCTTTGTCGTCGTCGACTATAAGCACCAGCTTGTCCGCCGGATTTTCGTTACCGAAATTTTCCATAATGTTCCCCCCTCTCCTATTAAACAACATTTTCCGGCATATTCGCCATAGGATATTCTAACGTTCGATAAAATGCCGGAATGACGGAGCGAGTGGGTCTATTTCCTGATTTTAATCGGGACTTATGGCACTCCTGGCGGAGTCGGCTTTATGTTACTATATACCGTGGGGATAAATCTAACAGGAGACCTTTTAATATGAAAAAATCATTCCTTACCGCTATTCTATTTTCTTTTTCCGCCGCCCTGTTCGCGGGCGACATGGAAACGCTGAGGCAGGTGAATTTTTCGGATATGAAAACCGAAGAGCTCGGAGCGGGCGCTGATAAGATAGTGGCCCCGGCGCAGCAGGGCGTCAAGGCGAAGAGCAGTCTAAATTTGAAATACACCACCTACTGCAAGATGGACGGTTCGACGGCCAGGGGCTATGTTCGCAATTCCGGGGACGCCTTTACCATAGAGGGCAATGTCTGGTTCTACTTTTTCGATGACAACGAGAACCTGGTGGACAAAGAGGATGAGTACGAATACGAATACGTCAGCCGCGGCGAGGACGAAGAAGTGGAGTACACAAGCGTCCCTTCCGGAGCTGCCTCGTGTTCCTTCGACATAAAGGGGGCCATAAAGGACGAGGAGCAGGATCCCCCTCCGCATCCCGAGCTTTCTTATCTCACCCGCTGTTTCGTCAAAGACGGCTACGGCCGGGGCTGGGTGCACAATATGGGCGACGCTTTCTCCATAGAAGGCGATGTCTGGTTCTATTTCTATGACCGCGACGGCCGTCTGATAGACGAAGAAGACGAATACGAGTACGAATATGTCGGTTACGGCGAGGATGAAGAGGTGGAATACACCCAGGCGCCCTCCGGAGCCGAAACCTGTTCTTTCAACATCGACAAGGCTATAGCTCAGTCTAAAGGGAAAGCGGGTTCGGTCCGCGCCTCGACGGCGGCGGAGTTGTTCGCCGGGAACGCCGTGTGGCCGTCCTCCTTGAGGTGGAATGACACTTTCCGTATAACCAGGACCTGCGAGGTGGAAGGACGAGTAAGCGATTTGGAAAATCTTCGGAAAGACGCTGAGAAATGCGCGTCGGAAAAAGTGGAAGACGCCTGCGACGGAGACCTCATCGAGGGTCCGGATACCAAAACCAAATGCGGACCGGATACGCTGTCCAACGGTACCGCCGGTATCGTATGCCTAGCCAAATCCCGCGGGGTCTGTAAAGAGTAAAAGTCCCGCGGCGGGTATTACCTCAAAAACTATTTTAAACTACCGGTATAACACATAAAATCTTCCGGAAATCTCTTTACAGCCTGATTCAGGTTCGCGGCGGGGGCCGTTTCCCCGACAATTCCTCGTAGGCGGTCTGTATTTCCTTGAATTTTTTCTCGGCCATGACGCGGAACTCCTCGCCCAAATGGCTTACCTTGTCCGGGTGGTACTTGTTCGCCAGCTCGCGGTAGGCGCGTTTTACTTCTTCTTCGGCGGCGCCTTTGGCCAGGCCCAGGGCCTCGTAAGGGTCTTTTTTAACTGGCTCCGGGTTTTCCCGCGGAGGTTTCTCTTTCGCTCCCTCACGTTCGGCGGCCCTCGCCCTTTCCACGGCCGGCCTGTATACATAGCGCCATATCACCCAGCCCATCAGGAGTATGTCGTCTATAAAGCCGAGCCGCCCCAGCCCCAGCTCGGGCAATAAGTCTATCGGGCTTATCAGGTATATTATGGCGAGTATATACGGCCAAATCGGCATATTTAAATTTTAGCACATCGGCGGACGACCGCATAAATCAAGTTTTCGGGTTATGCTAACGTTCTAACGAATGTTTGAACGAGTGAGAGAAAAAAATTAAGTGTTATGTCACAGGATTAAAATAGTCTATTTCTTCAAAAGGGGAATCGCGGTGAATCTGTTTTTTATATCCTCGTATAGATTCTCCAGATATTCATCCGGTCCGTTCTCTTTTTCGATCATCGCGCAACCGCGGCCGCCTTCTTTGCCGAAATATTCTTTTATGTTTATAGCCGCCTTCGCGAACAGGTCTTCTTTCGCGTATTGCCGCAATTCCCCGGCAAGCTCCTCCTGGACCGGAGCATGCCGCAGCACAAAATAAGCGTAATACAGGTCCTTACCCATTTTTTGCCTGTCCTCTCTTTCCACGAAGGTGGCGCATTTATGCAGCGCAAAAGCGCCGGGGCGCGGACAGCGCAGAGTATAGTTCCGTCCGCCGCGTTTAAGCGGTATCTCCATAACGTTGTTCAGGAGAAAATCAAAATCCTCAAGCCGGTTTAAAGATATTTCCCGCCCCAGAAGCTGATTAACGGTTATGTTCTTTGTGTCTGCCGGCGCTATGAAATCCAGCCGCGTCTTATTTTTTCGGTAAAATACCACGGGGTGCAATTTTCCGATCTTCAGGTGCCTTTCGGCATATTCAAGGGAAGACAATGTTTCGAAAATAGTCTTTTTATGCGTTCGCGCTCCTTGCGCGGCCAGGCCCAGATCCACATCCGAAGTAAAAATCGGCGTTGTCCCGGCTGAGCGCCATAAAAACTTGGCGTATATATACGGTACCCAGCCGCCCACAAGGGTAAGGTCGGGAAGATATTCGGACAGATCGTCCAGAACGCCGAAGAGGTCCGCCTCAAGTCCGCTGTTGTCAGGCAAGAGTCTCTCCCTCGCGCTGAAGAGTTTCCTTAAGGTATTGCGCGTGTTCACGGCCTCGCGGCTGAAAATTATAAAGGTCCAGGTAAAGCTGTAGATTGGAAACCACTCTCAATCCCTTCACCGCGCGACTGCCGTAAAATCCGGTATTTCTGTAAAATGGCCGTATCAGGTGAACATTCCCGCCCTGCGCCAGTTTCTTTAATCCGAGCTTCTCCCTTATGCGGAGCAGCTCTTGAGCCCAATTCTCAAGACGCAGATAAATATAAGAATCTTCTATATTCACGAAACCGGTTTTTAAATTTGCCCCGGAATGCAGCGTAAGAGCGTATTTATCCGCCGGGACCGCCGTTTTGAACCGCTTAAGGAAATCAGTGTGGGGCGTATAGTAGGTATAAATTGTGTTCATCGAGAACCTGTAAACCGTTATCCACTGGGAGATAAGCAGTTCGGTATCGGATAGCCTGGTGTAACTGAGCGGCCCCTTTTTTATCCGTTCCAGACACCCCATGTCCTGCAGGGCGGCAATTACCCCTTGAGCCATGCCGAGACTCAGCCTGCTTGCGCCGACGAAATCTCTCAACACCCATTTGCGTCCCGGGTTCGACAGCATTTGTCTGGCAATTATGGAAGCCTTGTCCGAAAACATGTTCTTCATGCTTAATAGTCTACCATAATGTTCACTATTAGTCAATGTTCACTTATAAGTGAACATTGATATAGTAAAAACATATAAGAAAACGTTGGGATTGTGGTTTTATCGTTTACTTCCGATTTTCTGCCGGAAATAAGTATTATGTCTACGGATCGTTTATGCAGGTTGTTTATGGGCGAATTTGCGGTAGAGCTTTTTCCCCAAAGCCAAAAAGAGCAGGAGCAAGCCTATCGCCAGGAGCGGGATAAAAATAGCGATAAGCGCCAGTATTACGGCGGCGGCCAGTTCGAACAGGGCGAATAACGGATTGGCTAGCCCGCCTGTCGCGGCCGTGGATAAGGCCCGCAGGACGACCGTAGACGCCTGCACCGTCCCCGCCCCTCCGGCGGCGATAAGGACCAGCGACCATCTCAAGACCGGATTCATATCCGGGGAAATCACCGAGACGGCTATGGTAACGCCCGCCAGTACGGCCAGCGGGGTCGCTATAGCGTCCAGGAAATGGTCCACCCAGGGAATAAAATAGCCCAGTATCTCGAAAATAGTTGCGGTGGAAAAAATAATTATGGCCGGCGTGGAGGCGAGCCATTGGAAACCGGGAGACAGCGGAATATATCCGGCTGATGACGCTACGCTGAGTATTAATAAAGGTACGAACACGCGGAATCCGCAGGCCGCGCTCAAACCGACCCCTATGCACACGGTAAAAACAATTCCCCAATCTATCACAAAATCTTTCCCCCGGCCCGGAACAGCGGCCGGCTTATTTGTCCGCCGGGTCGCCGATGAGGCCGGCTACCGCCGACAGCAGACCTTCCTGAGTGAAAGGCTTTACCAGGAAATGGCCCGCCCCGAACATGGCCGCCCGCCGCCGCTCCGTCTCGAAGGATTTCGCGGACATTATCATCACCTTTATGTGCTTGAGGGCCGGGTCGGACTTGACGGCCTTGCATAGGTGCAGGCCCGTTATCCCCGGCATCATGATATCCGTGATGACCAGCCTAGGCATACAGGCCTTTATGGCGGCCAGCGCCTCGCGGGACTCCGGCACCAGCTGAACGGCGTAGCCATGTTCGGTCAGTATGTCGCGGGAGATCTCCCCCACCAACTGGTCGTCCTCGACGATGATTATCTCGATTTTTTCCATTTTTGTCGTTAAACCCTATAAATCCATTTTACATAATTTTCGGGATACAAGTCCCACACCGGGAGTGGTATTTTTGTACCACTCCCGGTGTGGTATTGGTTAGGGGGCGGGATTTATGCCGGAATTAAGTATTATGTCACCGGATTAATATTTTCCAAATAGTATAGATGACCACCGCTACACCCCTATGTCGCGAAAAAGCAGCGTTTTCATTCTAACATTCTAACGAATGTTAGAACGTTGATGCCGCGATTAGTTATTTTATGGCGGACGCTTTTCCCGTCCGACCTTTTCATCACGAGCCCCGCTATCGCCATTCTCCTCACATGGGCGGAAATGTTCTTGAAATCGCTCCCCGTCCTTTCGGAAATTTCATTCACGGAAAGCTCCGGCTGCCTGCCCAGGAGTTCCAGTATCTGTATCCTCCTGTGGTTCGAAACGCCCTTGATTATCCTTTCCAAACGCCTGTAATTGCCGGTTAAAGTCATATTTTACCTCCTATAAACGATATGCCGCCCGTTTTTCTTTTGCCGTAAAGCCGATTCTTTTCACGGGCTTATCCGGCGGGGTTAATATCTCCCTTATCGCTTCGAAAACTATTTTAAACTGGGCGTCATATTTCTTTTCGAGTTCTTCCAGTTTGGAGGCCAGTTCCTTGTGCGAGTTCAGGAAATCCCTTAGCCGGGTAAAGGTTCTCATGATCTGTATGTTTATTTTTATGGCTTGGCTGCTATTTAAAACCGAAGACAGCATGGCTATGCCGTTTTCAGTAAAAGCATAAGGGAAATATTTAAGGTTTTCACCTCTTTTCAAGGTGCCAATTTGGCACCTTGAAAGTCTTGTGGCTTCTTTTTTTGAAATTCTAAGCATAAAATCAATAGGGAATCGTTCCAGGTTTCTTCTTACTGCGCGTTTCAAATATCTTGTTTCTACTCCGTAAAGGCGGGCTAAATCGTAATCCAACATGACCTTTTTGCCGCGAATGATGAATATTTTGCTTTCTATGACTTCAGCTGGAATTATTTCTTTCATCTTCCCCCCTTCAGCAAATAGTCTAGCAGATGTCCGCGACACCCCTATGTCGCGGAAAATTAGGCGACCTCGCTATGCGTGGTGCCGTAACAGAGGCTATGCCTAACAAACGGCCAAGTGTATGTCGCGGAAAAATGATGGTTTTCATTCTAACATTCTAACGAATGTTAGAATGACCGGGGTGGGATTAGGAGAGGATTTTTGAGGCCCATTTGGCGCGCCATTCCGGGGCCGGATAGGTGTCCGGAAAGTATTCCACGGCTTTCAGGATTTTCCCCCCTGAGAATTCGTAAAAGGAAACCGCGAACAACGGCGTTCCGCCCTCCGGTTTTATCGAGACTTCGGAGATCACAGTTTCGCCGGCATGCCGTATTTTAAGGACTTCTATCAGAAATTTGCCGGGGTAATTGCGGTTGGTTTCTATGAAATTCTTGGCGCCGCGGAAAAGCTCGCCGGATTGCGGCCATTCCGCCGTGAAATCGTCGTGAAGCAGCGGATATGCGTCCTCAAAACGCACCTCATTG
>PEXN01000148.1 GCA_002774685.1 Elusimicrobia bacterium CG08_land_8_20_14_0_20_51_18
AAAGAGTAAAGAGTAAAGAGTAAAGAGTAAAGAGTAAAGAGTAAAGAGTAAAGAGTAAAGAGTAAAGAGTAAAGAGTAAAGAGTAAGGGGCAAAGGAACAAAGGGACAAAGGCACAAAGTTTTCAGGGAATTCCTTATTTACTTTGTTACTATGCGCCTATGCGACTTTGCCACTCTGTTATTATTCTCCGGCTTTTTGTTTTTGCTCCTCCCGCTGTCTGGCGGCGAGGCTTGAAAACTCTATCCTGGTTTTCCGCCAGTTCCTGGCCTTCCCGGAAACCACGTAATCCCTGCCGTTCGTGGCTATCTCCAGGGAATCCGGAGCGAGATTCTTTGCGAGTTCGGCCCTGACCGCCGGGATGTTCTTGGTCAGCTCGGCGAGTTTTCTTATGTCGTTGGTGTAAAAACCGTATTTCCGGGAATGTATCTCCTCGAGTTTGGCTATCTTCGAAAGGGTCCTGCGGGCCGTGAATATCTGTTTCTGTTCGACGGGGGTAAAGGTGAGCCAGGTCCTCTGTATCCAGCTGCCCACGAAAAAAGCCAAAAGCGACCAGGACGCGACCAGGATAAAGCCTTCCGCAAAATCGCCTTTCCCCCTTACCCGTATCACCCGGCTGCCGGCCAGATAGTCGTGCAGGGCTTTTTTCTGGGGGGTAAAAAGAGCCATAAGATAGCCGAAGTTTATAGTCAGCGAGCTCAGAAAGTAGCCGACTACGCGCAGGAAGGACTTGACCAGGGAAAGCTCTTCCCCGTTCTTGTCCCTGACCCTGATGCCGAGGAGATATTTCCCCAGCGTGGCCCTGCCGCCGGAGGAAAAGACCGTCTCGTAAGTTATGAAAACGATTATCCAGACGGCTTTCCATTTTAACTCCGCGGAAGAACTGTACTGGAGGACGTTGTACTTGAGCATCATGACGAAGGTGTAATAGGCCAGGAACACGAAAGGCAGGGTGTCTATGAGATAGGCCAGGAAACGCTCGTTGAAACCGGCCGTATTGTCGGCGGCCTCCGGGGCTTCCTCTTCTCGGGCATTGACGTCCATCACGTCCATGTCTATTTCATTCTTTTTTTCTTCTTCCATAAATCGCGCTCCTCTTGGAAAAGCTACGGGCTTTGGGCCCCGGTTCCTTAAATTTTAGCATAATTCCCGAGTGTCAGGCTACTTTGAGACGTATGCTTTTGCGAGTTTTTTTAGCCCCGGTCTTTTTGAAATTATCGCGAAAACACGCGCTACGTTCAAAAAGCAGCCTGACACCTTGTAAGTACCGCGCAAATTTTATTAAATATAGCTTATGTGCAGGATGGTAGCGATAATTTCGAAAAAAAACGCCGGGGCCGAATGTCTCAGGAAGTATTGTCTCGCCTCCGAAAAGGCTCTTTTTAACCAGTCCAGGCACGACGGGAAAAGGACGCAGAGAGACGGCTGGGGCCTGGCCTTTTACGGCCCGAAAGGCCTTTCCGTCTTTAAAAGCGAAAAACCGGTTTTCCGGGAAAAGGAATTGCTGGGGAAAAAGCTGGCCGAAGCCGGCGGTTCCCGCATTTTCATCTCCCACATAAGGGACGCTTCCAACCCGGGTAATCTCCCCAGGGAAAAACTGATCGCCCGGAAGAACTCCCAGCCTTTCTCGGCCGGGGAGGTCTCTTTCGCCCACAACGGCACCCTCTTCATAGCGGACGAGATATACTCCAACCTGGGCAGATACAAAAAGTTCGTCGGAGGCGTAAACGACAGCGAAGTGCTTTTCTGGACCTTCATGAAAACCCTGGACGCCTACGGGGATATGCAGACCGCGCTCGAAATGACCAGGGACGAAATAAAAACCGTATGGATCTCCGTGGCGGGCGAGTTTAAAACTAAAGGGATAAAAGAGCCTTACAGGGGCCTGAACGTTTTCGTCTCGGACGGGAAAGCTCTTCACGCCCTTTGCGACTACGGCCTGAAGAAGGGAAAAAGCTCCCTGATGACCCCCGGCTGGGAATGGGGGAGGTTCGCGGTAAGGCGGGAAAAAGACTCGGCGGTAATCTCCAGCGAACCGCTGGACGGCGGCAACTGGCTGAAAACGGAGCCGAACTCCGTCATAAAAATCTCCGGAACCGGAGAACTTTCCCTAAAAACGAGGAAACTTCAATGAAATGGATACTTCTTGCGCTCATATTCGCGGGCGGGGTTTACTACATGGTGGCGCAGAAAAAGGCCGAGGAAGAAAAAAAGGTCCAGATAGAACAAATCAAGAAAGAGGAAATAAAGAACCTCGACCCCGATCTGCCAGTAGTGGCCCAGAACGATTACGTGATGAAATTTTCCAGACAGACCCTCGTCACCCTGCGCCTGCTGACGGAAGACACCAATGAAAAGGTCCGCCTCGCTTCCATAGAGCTCTTATGGCAGCTGCAGGACGAACAGTCACCCTACATCATAAAAAGAATGTTCGAGATGGAAACGGAAGCCTCTATCAAAAAGAAGCTCATAGAAATGGTCGCCAAGGACAAGACTAAGATGTCGCTGAAAATACTCTCGGAAGCCCTTAAGAACTACGACAAGGATACCAGGATAGAGGCGGCGGCAGCGCTGGGAGATTTCACCAGCAAGGACGGAATAATAATTTTAAACGACGCCCTTAAGGATTACGACGAAGAAGTCAGGCTCAAGTCCCTGGAATCGATAAACAAGATAAAAAAGAATATCGAGCTGCACAGGGAAGAGAAGCTCCGCGAACTTTCCCAGCCCAAGCCGATCTTTAAAGTCGAATAAGACCGAGGCGTATAATTTGAAGGAAAAACGGCGTTTTTGATATAATTGCGTTTATATTCGATGGAAGACAGAAAGAAGCGAAGGGCGTTGGTTTTCTGCCTTCTAAACCGGGTTCTGCCCGGCCGCGCTTCACTCTTTTCTCCGTCTTCCCCACAACCGCGTTTTTTAGTTTATTCTTTCGGAGGCTGAAATGGACATGGAAATAACCAAACTTAACGAAAAGATAAAAGAGGAAAGCGTTTTCATTCACGGTCTCAAGAAGGAGATCGCCAAGGTCATTTCGGGACAGGAAGACCTGGTCAACGGGCTTATGATAGGCCTGCTGGGCAACGGCCATATCCTCGTGGAAGGACTGCCGGGCCTCGCCAAAACCCTTACCATAAAAACCCTCTCCCAGACCATAAACTCGGCTTTCCAGAGGATACAGTTCACACCCGACCTGCTTCCGGCCGACATCGTGGGGACCCTGATCTACAATCAGGCCGAAAATAAATTTATAGTGAAAAAAGGCCCCATTTTCTCCAATATAATTCTCGCCGACGAAATAAACAGGGCGCCGGCCAAGGTGCAGAGCGCTCTTCTCGAAGCCATGCAGGAAAGACAGGTGACCATCTCGGAAAACACCTATAAACTCCCGGACCTTTTCCTGGTCATGGCGACCCAGAACCCCATAGAGCAGGAAGGCACCTATCCCCTGCCCGAAGCGCAGGTGGACAGATTTATGCTCAAGGTGAACATCACCTATCCTTCGAGACAGGAAGAGCTGAAGGTGCTCGAAGATATGACCAGGCTGAAACTGCCGCAGGTCTCGCCCATAGTCACCATAGAGCAGATACTGAAAGCCAGGGAAACCATAGACCTTATTTACGTGGACGCGAAAATAAAAAATTACGTCCTCGACATAGTCAACGCGACCAGAAAACCCGAGGAATACAAGCTTTCCTCCGTGAAACCCTGGATAAGGTACGGCGCGAGCCCCAGGGCCACGATTTACCTCGTCCAGGCGGCCAAGGCCTACGCTTTCATCAACGGAAGGGGTTATGTCACTCCTCAGGACATAAAAGCCATCGCCTTCGACGTGCTTAAGCACAGGATAATGCTTACCTACGAGGCGGAAGCCGAAGAGATAAGCTCCCAGACCGTGATAAAAACCGTATTTGAAACGATAGAGGTACCGTAACGTAAAGGAGATGCGTGGAAGCATGGAGGCGTGGAAGCGTGGCAGAAGCAAATTCCCGATAAAAAAACCATACATCCAGATTGCTACGCCTCTACGCGTCCGTTTTAAACGACTATGGAACTGAATACAGCCGAGATCCTCAAGAAAGTGCGCCAGATAGAGATAAAAACCGGTAAACTGGTCTCGGAAACTTTTTCCGGCCAGTACCAGAGCATCTTCAAGGGCAGGGGCATAGAATTTTCCGAGGTCAGGGAATATCTGCCCGGCGACGACATAAGGACCATAGACTGGAACGTCACCGCGCGGCTTATGAAGCCCTTCGTAAAGAAATACGAGGAGGAGAGGGAACTGACCCTCCTGGTAGCCTGCGACGTTTCCGGCTCGCAGCATTTCGGCACTTCCGCCAAATTCAAGAATGAGATCTCCGCTGAACTTTCGGCGCTTTTCCTCTTTTCAGCCCTGAAAAACAACGACAAGACCGGCCTCTACCTTTTCTCCGACCGCACCGAACTTTACATCCCTCCCAAAAAAGGCAAGAACCACATATTGAGGATAGTCAGGGAACTGCTGGCCTTCAAGCCGAAAAACAAGCTTACGAGCATCTCCTCCGCCCTGAGGAACATAAACCACCTTCTCAAGCGGAAGGCGATAATAATACTGATCTCGGATTTCCTTGACGAGAATTTCGAAAAATCCATAATAATAACCGAAAAGAAGCACGACCTCATTCCCGTGGTAGTGA
>PEXN01000103.1 GCA_002774685.1 Elusimicrobia bacterium CG08_land_8_20_14_0_20_51_18
TTTCAACACATGGGAGCAGATAAGCGTGGCGGCGACGGCTCCTGATAATGCGGTGCGGGCCGCGGTTAAACTTGCGGCTAAGGAGTCCGTAAACAACAAGAACCACGCGTATGTGGATGATGTAGAAATTATTTTTGATAATACACCGCCCGCCGCGATTACTAATCTGTCGGCGCTGACGGGGTCGGGCAATGCCGAGGTGGATTTGACATGGACAGCGCCGGGCACCGACGGCACTACGGGCGACAACACGGGTGGTTTCTACCTTATCGGCTGGTCGGAAAATTATGTCGCCGACGGCGACACAACGGCGTGGTGGAATAACGCCGCGGCGAATAAAAAAATAAAAACCGGCGCGGGGAATCTCGGCTCAGCGGAAACAGAAACGGTAACGGGTCTCACGGCGGGCGCGACATATTATTTTGCGGTCTTCACTTATGATTCGTCCGGGAATGTGTCCGAGACGGATACGCTCTCCTTATCATCAACAACGCAGGCGCGCGCATGGGCTTTTAAGTCGCCGTCGGATCCCGTTCCACCGGCGGATATAGACGATTTAACGGCTCTGACGGGTGCCGCGATAGGAACGGCTAATCTTGTCTGGACAGCTCCGGGTGATGACGGCGACGAAGGCGGAACTGCTTACGGCTATCTTGTCAAATATTCACGGAGTCGGATTACATCCGCCAATTTTGATTCCGCAAACACTTATGACCAAAGTTGGGCGCCGATAGCGCCCGGTTCTATAGAAGGGCTTTCCGGAAACCGCGTTGTCAGCGGCCTGCTGCCGGGGGTTACTTACTATTTCGCGATAAAGGCGAAAGACAATGGTATTCCCGGAGACCCTATATGGGGCGGTTGGAATGAGAATGATTATCCCGACGACAAAAACATGGTGTATTCCAAGGGTTACAAGAATCTCCTGCGAATACCAAATGCCGGATTTGAGCTGAGTCCCGCTCTTGTGGGCTGGAATACGGATAGCACGGGAATTACTCAATCGGATTCTTATAAAAAATTCGGCGCTTATTCCTGCAAATTTAATGATCCGACGACAGCTTATTCGGGGAGAGAACTGAATTCTTCAGCCGTTTCCGCAACAGGAGGTTCCACCTACACGGTTGGGGGATATTTTTATCTTGACAATAGCGGCGGCTCGATAGGAGATACTCAAGTACTCATTCATGTGAGCTGGATGGATAACGCCGGGGTTTTCCTGTCCTCATCCACATCATCAGAAATTACTTTGAGCGCTTTTGGAGCGTGGGAACTCAAATACATGGATGTTATCGCGCCCTCAAACGCGGCCAATGCCGTGTTTTCAATTCAGGTCAAGGAAAGCGTGGATAACAATAATGGCTTGTATGTTGACGGCGTTGTGGCCTTTATTGACCCTGTGCCGCCTGCGGCAATAATCGATTTGAGCGCGGCGACCGGCAGTAATGCGGGGGAGATAATCCTGAGCTGGACGGCTCCGGGTGATGACGGCACTTTGTATGATAACATTCCGGGCGCAAGTTATGAAGCGCTTTTCGCCACCGTTCCCGTCACATCAAGCGCGGCCGAATGGTGGCTGTTGGCAACAGCATACGATCAGGTGCCGGAATCATGGACGGTGTCGCCGGTGGGGTCAACGGAACAGAAAACCCTGCATCTTAAGCCGGGCGTCACTTACTGGTTTGCCGTCAAAACCATAGATGCCAGCGGGAATATGTCGGATATAGATGAAAATACCGTCACTCAGCTTGTTTCCGGTACGCAGGCGAGCGCTATGGCAAAAGAGGGCTTTGTCGGTTCAAGCGTGAGAATAAACGAGGTGGCGCCGTCCGAATCGTCAGATAACGACTGGATAGAGTTTTATAATTCTTCAAGCACCGTGAACATAAAAACATGGAAAGTTTATGTGAACAATTCTCTTGTCAAAACTTTTCCCGATTTTGCTTTTCAGAGCAAAACCTATATAGTTCTTCATTTCAATTCTTCTCTGGCGGATGAGGACGATGTCAGCGGGGATATAAACGGCAACGGCTACCGCGATTTTTACGCCGATGTGGGCGGCATTGCATCCGGCCCGAGTTCTCCGGCGGACATCATGATAAGTCTGAGAGATCCTTTCGCCGCAGAAACCATTATTGACGCCGTGGCCGTTGCTGACAAAGAAGGCAAAACTTTTGAGTGGAAGGGTGATCTGGTGGGCTATCCCGGTAAATCCGAATACGCTTTCAAACTTTCGCCGGCCAAAAACTGCAGGCTGGAGTACAATACTGCGGTGGCGGCGGGGCAGTGGTTCGGCGTAGAGGCCACCGGCAGGAATGACAGCGCGGTTGAGGATTACTGTGTTTCGTGGAAATTCGGTATAAAGGGCTATTCAATCGCCAGAGACGGGGATTCCACCGACGGCACAAATCCTTCCAGAAACGAGTGGGCCATTGCCGAAGTTCAGACGCCGGGGAGCGCTAATTTTGTGGCCGCGGCGATAGATGTGACCGACCCCGGGCAGATAACAGATCTTTCAGTCGCGCCCGGGCCCTACAGAGGAAGCTTGAAAATCACTTTTACCAATGTCGCCGACGATGGCATGGAGGGCGGCGAGGTCAGTTCTTATGACGCGCGGTACAGTGAAGACCCTATTGTGACAGAATCGGATTTCAAGGCGGCAACACTCATTACTTACGCTTCTAAAGAGAATGCGAAAGACAGGATGAGATTGGAATTTGACAAAGAGTCCACAGCGGACATTTACTGGGTGCCGGGTTCAACAGACACGCAGCAGGAGCACATAATAGGAGAGTTTGAACCTGGCGTGAAATACTACATAGCGGTGAGAGCAGAGGACGAACAGGGCAACAAAGGGCCTCTGTCCACAGGGGGGCAGGCCGGTGCGGTCGCCTCGGATATAATAGGGTCACCTGTGGTCATTAACGAGATTTCGCCGATAAACGCGGAGGGAAAAGATTGGATCGAGTTTTATAACGCCAGCGGCAGCACCATGGATTTGAGCGGCTGGATAGTGTATCTGCACTACTTAAAATCATCGGGCCAGGATTATTTTAAGCCGGTAAAAATATTCCCGACCACATATTATTTTCTGCCTCCTGATTCTTATGTGGTTTTAAATTTCGGTTCAAGCGGCACGGATGAAGTCCCGCCGTCAGACACAAACGGCAATGGTTACTATGACCTCTATCTTGATTACGCGCAGTTCAACGATGCCGAAGGGGCTGTTATGTTGGCCGACAGCGACAGAAATGTCGTTGACGCCGTTCTTTATTCCGACCGGGCGGTGAACCTCACTCCGGAGAGTTGCGACGACACTTATGTGGAATGCTACTGGGCTCGCCAGTGGTCACCCATTTCGGAACCGGCCAATACTTACGCGGCTTTATCCTACATTGTCAATACCAATATGGTTGACTGGTCGCAGGGCGCCGTCGGTTATACTCTTGCGCGCGATGAGAACTCGTATGACAGCGATGATACGGGCAATGCGATTGATGACTGGCGTTTAGCGCGGCCGACAAAAGGAATACGGAATGACTCCACTCCTCCCGCCGCTGTCGCTGATTTGGACGCCGTGAATTTGGGCTCTCCGTTTGCCAAGGATGAGGAAGGCAATGTTCGGCTCACATGGACCGCGCCAGGCGACGACGGGACTATAGGTGACATTATAGACGGACTGTTCCGGATAAAGTACTCATCAACCACTACGGCCTGGGATTCTATGGAATATGGATATTACGCATCCACGAGTGTTTCCCCCGGGACAAAGTGCTCGCATAAATTAACGGGGCTTTATCCGGGCAAAGTGTATTATTTCCGCTTGAAAACGGAGGATGAGGCGGGAAATCCCTCAACTGAAAGCAATTTAGAAACTTTAACTGTTACAGATGTTTTTCCGGACGCGCCTGCCAAGGCCGCTATTTCATGGGTCCGAACATCTTCCACAACGGCGACAATTTTCTGGCAGGCGGGACCGCTGGATATTGATTACTATAATGTCAGCCGGGGGGTGGGAGACATTGGCGCATTTGTTTCTCTCGGCAGCACAACGAGCTTATCCTGGACAAGCGGAGATTTAACAGAGGGAACGACATATTATTACAGAGTGTGGGCGGTTGATAAAGCGGCCAACACCAGCACGGATTACTGCGGAATAACGGTTTATAACTATAAAATTCCCGCTATTGTGTCGCCCGTTCCTTTTCCGCGTGAAATTTATATGGTCGGCAATGACATGAAATTTTCTTTTGAGCTTAGTGACGCCCAGTCAGTGGACACCCTTGAAGTGGAGTATTTCAGGACGGGGGTTGCCCGGGCTACGGCGACTTTGACTTTGCCGCACGATTTTACGACAAATTCTCCATCTGCGTCCAAGAGCGCGAATGTCACAATTCCCGCCGGATTTATAGGCAGCTCAAATTTCTATTACCAAATCAAATACAATGGCCACGACCGAGAATTTGAAACTGAAAATATTCAGGTGTCAGTTAGCCGGAGCAGTTCTACGGAATGGGATCAGGATGTTACATTTGTCCTGCCGGACGGAAACGATTCTGACGGGGCGGTGAGCATAGAGCTCGGCGCTGTTGACGGGACAACGCCCTCCGGTTTGAAAATAACCCAGACGGTTATTCCAGCCGCTGCC
>PEXN01000087.1 GCA_002774685.1 Elusimicrobia bacterium CG08_land_8_20_14_0_20_51_18
GCACGACCTCATTCCCAACCTCGTAAGCGCCGTGAAGGGGGAGATGAAATTCGAGCAGGATACCCTTGAAAAGGTTATAAGCGCCAGGGCCAGGGCCATAAATGCCTCGCAAAGCGGCAATACCAAAGAGGTTTTCGAGAACGAAAATATAATCACCCAGGGCCTTTCCAAGATCCTCGCTCTGACCGAGAATTATCCCAACCTTAAATCCAACGAGCAGGTGCAGAAACTTATGGAAGAATTGTCCCATACGGAAAACACGCTTTCCTTCGCGAGGCAGTTTTACAACGACATCGCGACCAAGTTCAATATTTCCCAGCAGGTTTTCCCTAGTAACTTGATAGCTTCGGCCCTGGGTTTTACCCAGTCCCAGCTTTTCGAGCTTCCGCAGGAAGCGAAGGAACGGGAAACTCCCAAAGTCGACCTTACGATATAACGGGAGAGAATAGAGGAGAGGGGTTAGCGTAAAGCGGTCTAAAGCTTGAGGGTTAGAGGGTTTGAAGGTTAGATGGTTAGTTTAATAAGGAAAATTCCTTATAAAAAGCCAAACCTCTAAACCTCCAACCTTCCTGACATTTCCCCCTTTACTCTTTACTATTTACGATTTACGACAGTAACTCTCGTCTCTAATCTCCGCCTTTATATGAACATATACGAACAGCAGGCCAAAAACAAAAGGCTCACGGTGATGATGATGGCGTCCTTCATCGCTTTGTTCCTCGCCATAGGCCTGGGGTTCGATTTTTTTTATCTCGGAACTATCAGGAACAAGCAGACCAAACTGCAGGTGAACGATTACGGGTATTACGAGTCGAAGGAGCAGAAAGGCGTTTTTTTGCCTTTCGGCACGGCCGGTTCCCTGCTCTTTTCGGTGATAATGTCCCTGAACGGGGTTTTTAACGGCCATAAAATGGTGCTGCGTTCCGTGATGGCCAGGCGCGCGGCGGGGGGGCTCAATCCCAAAGAGCGGCAATTCATTAATGTCGTGAAGGAGATGGCCATCGCCGCCGGCCTGCCCGAACCTCAGGGGTATATAATCCCGGACGGCGACCTGAACGCTTTCGCCACCGGCTTTTCGCCTTCCGATTCCTACATAGCCGTCACCGAAGGCCTGCTGGAAACGCTCAACAGGGAGGAGCTCCAGGCCGTGGTCGCTCATGAAATGAGCCACATAAGGAATTACGACATAAGGCTTATGACCATAGCCGCGGCTTTGATGAACGCCATAGGCCTGATAAGCGACTGGTCCATAAGAAGCAGCAGGTATTCGGGAGGCAGGTCTTCTTCCTCCTCTTCTTCGAGAAAGGGCGGCGGAGCCGCGGCGCTTTTCATAATCTGGATCATTCTCATAGTTCTCGCGCCTTTGATCTCCAGGATAATAGCCCTGGCAATTTCCAGGCAGAGAGAATACCTGGCCGACGCTTCAAGCGCGGAACTGACCAGGAATCCCAAGGCCCTCATAAGCGCCCTGGAAAAGATACGGATGGCCGTAAATCCCACCTACGCCGTCAATAACGGCATAGCGCATATGTGCATAACCGACCCCCGCGGCAGCCTTATAGAGGAAAAAGCGGGACTCGTCGGAGATATGTTCGCCACTCATCCCCCTATGGAAAAAAGGATACTCGCCCTGAAAGTGATGGCCTATCAGATGGAAAGCGGCTCCGGCGCCTCCGCGGGCTGACCCTGTTACGCCCGGAATGTCCGGCTTGGTTTTTTTCTGTCTTATTCCCTCCAAATTTTATAAAATTAACGAGGCTGGAGAATAAGTGAGCGGTCTTTTGTTTGACCCTTTACTCTTCACACTTTACGCTTTACGACGTACATATACGGAGGAATTATGATAATCGCCACGCAGTTCAAGGAAGGAACGATTTTTATAAACGAGAACGGGCAGATCGTCCAGGTGATAGAATACCAGCATCACAGGAAATCCCAGGCCAGGGCCGTGGTCAGGGTCAAGCTCAGGAATATGGAGACCGGCTCGGTAATAGAGACCAGCTACAGGCCGGAAGACAAATTTAAGGACGTGATGGTGGAAAAAAGACCCAAGATGTATATGTATTCCGACGCCAAGATGGCTTACTTCATGGACAATACCAGCTACGAGCAGGTCGGCGTGCCCCTGGAAAAGCTGGGCGATATGACGAGGCTCCTCGTGGAAAACATGAACGTCGAAGGGCTTTATCTGAACGAAAAATTTTTCAACATACTCATGCCGCCGAACGTCGTCCTCGAGGTGGTCGAGACGGTCCCCGGCATAAGGGGCGATTCCGCCAGCAACGTCACCAAGACCGCGAAACTTTCCACCGGCATAGAGGTGCGGGTCCCTCTTTTCGTCAACCAGGGCGACAAGGTCAGGGTCGACACCAGGACCGTGCAGTATATAGAAAGGGTTACCGAATGATCAAGGGCGTAATTTTCGACATAGACAATACGCTGATGGATTTCATGCGTATGAAAAGGGCCTCCGTGGACGCGGCTGTCGACGCTATGATAGACGCCGGTCTGGACATGAAAAAAGAGGCGATGGTAGAAAAGATCTTCAATATTTACTGGAAAGAAGGCATAGAGGACCAGAATATTTTCGACAAGGTTTTCGACAAGGAATTCGGGCAGGTAGATTATAAGATCCTGGCCGCGGGCATAACGGGCTATAAAAGGGCCAAAGAGGGGCATATGACGCTTTATCCGCATGTCAGGCTCACTTTGACCGAGCTCATGAAAATGGGAATAAAAATGGGGGTCGTTTCCGACGCTCCCCGCCTTCCCGTGTGGCTCAGGATAGTCGGCCTGGGCCTGCACCATTATTTCGAGAACGTGGTCACTTTCGACGACACAGGGGAAAGAAAGCCCAGCCCCAGGCCTTTCAAAAAAATAATGCAGATGATGAAAGTCGAGCCCTCGGAGTCCATCATGGTGGGCGACTGGGCCGAGCGCGACATCGTCGGCGCCAAAAATTCGGGGATGATAACGGCCTGGGCGAAATACGGCAATCAGTTCGACACCAAAAATTCCGGCGCCGACTACGAGCTCGACGATATTCACGACATAGTCAAAATAATAGGGGACATCAATTCCGGCAAAACCGCGAAATGACCGATAAATTCCTTTTAAGCGCCTTTTTCCTTTTGTTCGCCCCGGCCTTCGCTTACGCGGCCGGCGTTTCTTCCTGCAAGATAATAAAAAGTTCTTCTTCCGTGAAAGTGGACCTGTTTTTCGACGGCGCCTTCGCCGTAAAGGGAATGGTGTACAGGGACGGGGTGTTGTTCATGCCTTCCGACGGTTACGGGGACCGCAGATACGACAATATAAGGCTTTTGTCGAAAAGCGTTTATCAGGCCGCGGAAAAAAACGCCCTCGGGGGGGCCTGCCGGGAGCAGGTTCTTTACAGGAAGCCGGAATTAAAAGTCCTTCGGCTGACCGCCCTCAAATCGCCGGGACGGGTGGCCAACGTTTCCCTGACGGTGTCGGGGGTTTTAAATGTGGTCGCCGGGGTCATAAAAAGAAAGAATGGGGGTTTCTGGGTTGCCTGGCCGGACGGCTTCGTCTTCGCGAGGAAAGAGGACAGGGCTTACGCCGACTCCCTGATACTCTCCCGCTATAAGAGGCATGAATGAAAAATATCCCGCTGCTCTTCTTCCTGCTCTGCCCTTTAGCCGCGCATTCTTTTCAGACTGAGACCTTTATGAGCGTTTCGGCCGGGAAAGATTACAGGATAGAGGCCGTTTCGGGAAAACTCTTCGTCGAGCTCTCTTCCGCGGAGTATAAAGCGTCTTCGGAAAAGCTGGAAAAGAACGGCTATCAGGTGTCCCGCCGGCTCTCGGAGGACATGGACTGGTACACGGTTTCCTTCTCCACAGGGCTGAAGGTTTTGAATTCTCTTTCAGCTCTTAAAAATCTGGGTTTTAAGGTCTCTCCCGACAAAATTTACCGGCTCAAAATAGTGCCCGACGACCCTCTGCTGGGCGGCCAGTATCACCTTTCTAAAATAAGCGCTTATACGGCCTGGGAATATGAGGTAGGGACTTCGAGCCTGGTTACCGTGGCCGTGGTGGACAGCGGAATAGATTCGACTCACGCGGACCTCTCGGCTAAAATGCAGGCTTCCGGCCACAGGGCCATAGATTATGACGGGAGCGCGGTCTCGGTCGACGCCCTTCCTACCATAGTAACCTGCAGTCACGGCACGGGAGTGGCGGGGGCCGCCGCCGCGGACACCGATAACGCCGCGGGCATAGCCGGAGTTTCCTGGGGCGCGAAACTTCTTTCGCTTAACGTTTTTTACGGCGCCGGCTGTACGGCGGATTGCGGGGATTCCGGCGGGCCCGGCTGCGTTACCAGCGACGAGGCCCTGATATTGGCGATCAATTACGCCAAAACTCTTCATAATACCGCCGCTTACGGAAAAATAGTTCTTAATATGAGCCTGGGCGGTGGCTATACCTGCGATACGCCCATTCAGGACGCCGTGAATTCCGCTTACGCCGCCGGAATACTTATGATCGCCGCCGCCGGCAACGATTACGGGGGGGACGTCAATTCTCCGGCCAGAT
>PEXN01000032.1 GCA_002774685.1 Elusimicrobia bacterium CG08_land_8_20_14_0_20_51_18
CCGGCCTGAGAGACCTGAATTTTTTTAATTCCTTTAAAAACAGCCAGGAAACCGTCAGAAAAACGGAAGCGAACAGAAAGTTGATCATATTTAAAAATAAAAGGACCCGCCTTTGCGGCAATGGCGGGCCCTTGAAAGTTCCACGGTTATTCTTTTATTCTCATGCAATAGAAGGATCTCCACACGAAAACCACTCCTATCAGGAAAAACACGGCCGCCGCGCCTATCCTTACTCCGGTCTCGAGTTTTATGGCGAGTTCCACGGCGAGCAGGCCGAACAACGTGGTAAATTTTATCACCGGGTTCAGGGCCACGGAAGAGGTATCCTTGAAGGGGTCTCCCACGGTATCGCCGACCACGGTGGCGTCGTGAAGGGGCGTGCCTTTCATATTGAGCTCGGTTTCCACCAGCTTCTTGGCGTTATCCCAGGCTCCGCCGGCGTCGGCCATAAAAATAGCCTGATAAAGGCCGAAGATGGCTATGGAGATCAGGTAGCCTATGAAGAAGTAATGGTTGAGACAGGCGAAGGCTAAGGTGCTGAAAAACACCGCCAGGAAGATGTTGAACATGCCCTTCTGCGCGTACTGGGTGCAGATCTCCACCACCTTTTTGGAATCTTCCACGGAAGCCTTTACCACGGTCGAATCGAGCTTTATGTTCTTCTTTATGAACTCCACCGCCCTGTAAGCGCCGGTCGTTACCGCCTGTATCGAAGCGCCGGTGAACAAGTAGATCGTGGAGCCGCCGGTTATAAGACCCAGCAGGAACAGGGGATTCAGTATGGACAGGCCCTGCGTCACGCTTTCGACCCCGAATTCCCCGTTAAGCAGCTGTATTATCGAGAAAATAAGGGTGGTGGCGCCGACTACCGCCGTGCCGATAAGGACGGGTTTAGCGGTGGCCTTGAAAGTGTTTCCAGCTCCGTCATTCTCCTCCAGATGTGCCTTCCCGCTCCTAAAATCCACGTCGAAACCGAAATCCTTCTTTATCTCTTCTTTTATGTTCGGTATCGTCTCTATCGTGGACAGCTCGAAAACGGACTGCGCGTTATCCGTGACCGGGCCGTAGGAGTCCACCGCTATGGTGACCGGACCCATTCCCAAAAAGCCGAAAGCTACCAGGCCGAAAGCGAAGATGGAAGGGGCGGACATTATGGCGGAGAAGCCCCCCAGGCTGACCGCGTAGGCTATGCCCATAAGGAATATGATCGATATTCCAATCCAGTAGGCGCTGAAATTTCCCGCCACGAGTCCCGAAAGTATGTTGAGGGAAGCCCCGCCTTCCCTGGAGGCGTTGAGGACTTCCTTCACATGCTTGGAGTTGGTCGAGGTAAAAACCTTGACGAGTTCCGGGATCAGGGCGCCCGCCACGGTTCCGCAGGTTATTATAGTGGCCAGTTTCCACCAGTAATCCACGTTATCCCCGAGTATCGGGATAAGGAGATAGCTCAGCAGATAGGTCATCGCTATGGAAACCACGGAGGTTATCCAGACCAGGGAGGTGAGCGGCGTCTCGAAATTGAATTTCGGGGCGTTCTCGTACTTGCTCCTGAAAATGGCGCCGTTAACCCAGTAGGAGAAGACGCTGGTGAGGATCATGCCTATTCTCATCACGAAGATCCACACCAGAAGCTGAACCTGTACCGTCTTGTCCGGCACGGCCAGAAGAATGAAAGTTATAAGCGCAACGCCCGTAACGCCGTAAGTCTCGAAGCCGTCGGCCGTCGGGCCCACCGAGTCTCCGGCATTGTCGCCCGTGCAGTCGGCTATGACGCCGGGGTTCCTGGCATCGTCTTCCTTTATCTTAAAAACTATCTTCATCAGATCGGAGCCTATGTCGGCTATCTTGGTGAAAATGCCGCCGGCTATCCTGAGCGCCGCGGCTCCCAGGGATTCGCCTATGGCGAAACCGATGAAACAGGGACCGGCGTAATCCCCGGGGATGAAAATCAGTATGAACAGCATTATGACCAGTTCCACGCTTATCAGCAGCATGCCTATGCTTATGCCCGACTTAAGCGGAATATCCATGGCCGGATAGGGAAGGCCTTTAAGGGCGGCGAAAGCGGTCCTGGAATTGGCGTAAGTGTTTATCCTTATCCCGAACCAGGCCACCATGTAAGACCCCAGTATGCCGACTACGCTGAAAACGATTATCACGGTCAGCTGTACCAGTGTGAAATGCATAAGGTAGCCGAAGTAAAAAAGCATCACGGCGGCGATGAAGAACCATAGCAGGGCTATAAATTTACCCTGCGTAACCAGGTAGGCTTTACAGGTTTCATAGATAAGTTCGGAAATCTCCCTCATCGAGGAATGGACCGGGAGTTTCGAGATCTGCAAAGACTGCCACAGGCCGAAAAACACCCCTCCGACGCAGATCAGGAGTCCCCAGAGAAGCAGATTATGCCCGGTCAGCCCGAAGAAGGTGACGCTGGCGAGGTCGGGCATTATGAGATCGGCTTCGCCCGCGAAAACCGGCAGGCAAAGGAAAGCCAACAGCGCGGAGAATATCGCTACTTTTTTCATCTGACCCCCTGTGAGCTATATCTGTTTCTCTGTGAATATCTTCAAGCCGGGCCCCATGGTGGAACTCAGGGTCACGCTCTGCATGTATATGCCCTTGGACGAGGACGGCTTGTTTTTAGTAAGAGTTTCCACGGCCGTTTTGACGTTCTCGGCCAGGTTATTTTCCGGGAAAGCAGCCTTTCCGCAGATCAGGTGCACTATCCCCTGCGGATCGTTCTTGTACTCTATTCTGCCCGCCTTAAGCTCCTTAACCGCCCTTTCGACCTCGAAAGTGACCGTTCCGCTTTTCGGATTGGGCATGAGCCCCTTGGGGCCCAGCACCTTTCCGAGTTTGGCCAGGTCTTTCATGAGATCCGGAGTCGCGACAAGCACGTCAAAATCCATTTTGCCAAGCGCTATTTCATCGATGAGTTCCTGTCCGCCTACTATGTCGGCGCCGGCGTTCTTCGCCTCGAGCATTTTTTCGCCCTTGCACACTACCGCCAGCCGGATTTTTTTACCCGTGCCGTGAGGAAGGGACATGGTGCCCCTTATCATCTGGTCGGCCTGTTTGGGATCTATTCCGAGCTTGAAATGCAGTTCCACGGTCTCGTCGAACTTGGTATTGGCGCTTTTTTTGAGGATAGCCACGGCTTCCTCGATCTTGTATTCCTTCAGAAGGTCTATGCCTTTCTTTACGTTATTCAGTCTTTTTCCCATTTTGTCTCCTCGAGGTTCAAACGCATTAAGACAGAGATTAGAGATTAGAGTTTAGAGATTAGTCAGGGAATCTTTCCTAATCCATCTCCTATTTTCTCGTCTCCAGTCTCTCCTTTTATGCTCCCTCAAAATCTTTTTATTCCACTATTTCCACGCCCATGCTTCTGGCGGTGCCTTTAACCATTTCCATGGCCTGCTTGACGTCCTTCGTATTGAGGTCCGAAAGTTTCTGCCTGGCCACTTCCTCCACCTGATTCAGGGTAAGCTTGCCTACCTTGTTCTTATTGGGCTGGTCCGAACCCTTGGCGAGTCCGGCGGCCTTTTTTATGAGGGCCGACATCGGCGGCATCTTGGTTATGAAAGTGAAGCTTCTGTCCTCGTAAACCGTTATGACCACGGGTATCGGGACTCCCTGCTCGAGTTTTTTGGTCTTTTCGTTGAACTGTTTGCAAAAATCCATTATGTTCACGCCGTGCTGGCCCAAAGCGGGGCCCACGGGCGGCGCCGGATTGGCGGCTCCCGCCGGGATCTGCAGTTTTATCTGCGTTTTTATCTTCTTTACTGGTGCCATACGTATCTCCTTTACCCTACCGCCCGCTTTCCGCCTAAGGCGGATCTCGATTCGCAAACGGGTGATTGGGATTAAATTAAACCTTTTCAACCTGCAGGAAATCCAGCTCCACCGGAGTCGGCCTGTCGAAAACCGTGACGATTACCTTCAGCTTGGATTTTTGCAGATTAACTTCCTCTACTATGCCCATGAAATGCTTGAAAGGTCCTTCGGTTATCCTGACGCTTTCCCCTTTGTCGAATTCCACGGCGGGCTTGGGATTTTCCTTGCTCGTCTCGTCCATCTTGTTTATAAGCTTGTCCACCTCTTCCTGGGTGAGCGGCGTGGGAGCAGGATCTCCGAGAAAACCGCTTATGCCGTTTATGGTCTTCAATGTCCAGTAGGCGTCTTTACTCAACTCGATGTATATGAGTATGTACCCGGGGAAAAATTTCCTCTTCTTTATCTCTTTTTTGTTATTCTTTACCTGTATCACATTCTCGGTGGGAATCAGAACATTGACATCCTGGGGAAGCTCGTTTACTTCTTTCTTGGAAAGTATCGCCTTCTGAACCTTATCCTCATATCCGGTTCTGGTATTGAGTATATACCAAGAGTAAGCCATTAGCGTCCTCCAATTAAGGCTTTTACAATCTTTGAGAGGGCCAGGTCCACGAGACTGATGTAAATGGCCACTATCATGATTACAAAAGCGACCCCGATCGTAGCCTTGACAACGTCTTTCCTGGCAAGCCAGTTGACCTTTTGCAGCTCCGAATAGGCCTCTTTCGTGAAATTTATTGAGTCTTTTGGGAATGCGAGTATTTTGTTCATATTCAGTTTATTATACAAAATTTCAGGTCATTTTAAAACCGGATTACGGGAACTGTTGCGAAAAAGTTAAAATGTCCTGATCCAGAAAAGTAGAAATGTCCTATTAAA
>PEXN01000125.1:0-4560 GCA_002774685.1 Elusimicrobia bacterium CG08_land_8_20_14_0_20_51_18
GCTATGGAGGATATAGAAGCGTTGGAGGCTTTGGAAGGTGGCAAGAATTCTTCCTTTGTATCGTCTAAAACCTCTATAACTTCCAATACTTCCATGCCTTCTATTTCATCTATACCCTCTACCTCGTCTAATTCTTCTAATCCTCCAATGCCTCTACTTCCTGGCCATTCTGTTTTTTACGGCCTTAGCCAGGCGTTTTATCCCCTCTTCTATTTCGGGCACGGTGGGATAGGAGAAATTCATTCTCATGGTGTTTTTGCCCGACCCGTCGCAGTGGAAGGCCGAACCGATGACGTAGGCTACGTTCTGTTTTATGGCCTCTTCGAACATCTCGTCCGCGCTTACGTTTTCCGGCAGTTTTATCCACAGGAAGAGTCCGCCTTCAGGATTGGTCCAGGTTACGCCTTCGGGCATGTATTTCTTAAGCGCCCCGACCATGGTATCTTTCTTGATCTTGTAGACTTTCTTGATCTGGGACACATGCTCGTAGAAATAACCGGTTTTCAGGAACTCCGAGGCGATGAGCTGGTTGAGGCTCGAGGTGCAGAGGTCCAGGGACTGCTTCAGGATGACCATCTTTTTTATTATGTTCTCGTTGGCCAGTATTATGCCTATCCTCAGGCCCGGCGCGAAGGTCTTGGAAAGCGTAAAAAGGGAAATTATATTGTCCGTTTTCCGGCTTTCCTTGTCCATCCTGTAAAGCATCTTGGGGGCGTTGCCCTCGAACCTTATCTGCCTGTAAGGAGAATCCTCTATTATGGCGACATTATACTTTTCCGAAAGTTCTATGACGCGCTTCCTTTTCTTTTCGGAAAGGGTTACGCCGCTGGGGTTCTGGAAATCCGGCACCAGATAGACGAATTTATAATGTTCGTCCTGGTCCCTCAGCCACTGGAGCTTTTCTTCCAGCATCACGGTATTGACGCCGTCGTCGTCTATCTTTACGCCGACGAAATCGGCCCCGTAAGACTTAAAAACCTGCAAACCGCCCATATAGCTGGGCAGTTCTACCACCACAGGGTCCGACGCGTCTATAAAAAGCCTGCCGACTATGTCCAGAGCCTGCTGGGAAGCGGTGGTTATCAGTAGATTTTCGGGTTTGGCCTTTATCCCCTCTTCTTTTTCGAGAAATTTTATAAATTCTTCTTTAAACTCCGGCAGGCCTTCCGTGGGGCCATACTGCATAGCCACCCTGCCTTTCTTTTCCATTATTCTTTTAATACTGTCCGTCATAAAATCGTAGGGAAAGAGCTCCGGGTCGGGCAAGCCCCCGGCGAATGAAATTATTCCGGGTTTGCCGGTGATTTTCAGGAGTTCTCTTATGACCGACGCCTTGGTCCTTCGGGGAGCTGTAGCGATATTTTTGGCTATGTCTATCATGGTATCCTCCGCGCTGTTCGTGTATATACGGCCAATTATAATTTACTGAATTAAACGATTGAATTCAAGTTCAATCTTATACGGATTTTTTGGCGGGTAAGTACGGTTAAAAAGCGAACTTTTCCGCGGTCATAAGCCGGGAATCGAAGGGCGTCAGCATGGGAAGCAGCCTTTCGCTGTCTTTACATTTCCGGTCGAGCCACGCCCCCCTGTTTTCCGGCGTCAGGATCGCAGGCATCCTGTCGTGTATCTGCTTCACGAGGAGCGAGGGGGTAGTCGTTATGACGGCGCAGGTCCCGTTGTTTTGATTGAAGAGGCCGGCCATAAAGAAAATGGAACCGTCCTTCATGGCTATCCTGTAGGGGGTTTTAGCGTTCCCCTCCGGCTCGGCCTTCCATTCATAAAAAGCGTCGGCCGGAATGAGGCAGCGGCTGCCGTAAAAAAAATTCCTGAAATAAGGCTTAGAAGCCACGCCCTCCGCCCTGACGTTTATCATGAAATCTTTTATGTAGTCGGTATAGAGTCCCCACTTAAACTTTTCCAGGCGGCCGCCGCAAATCGCGGAGATCTCGGAACCCGGGGAAATATTCCCCCCAAAAACCGGCAGTCCGTCGTATTTAAGGGCCGGGAACTCCCTTAACAATTCCTCCAGGGTTTTATTAAGGGAGAATCTTCCGCACATTTACGCGAACCTCCGCAGCCTTTCTATTCTTTCCTCAAGGGGCGGGTGAGTGGAAAAAAGCTTCAAAAACCGCGGCGAGCCGGAAATTTTAAAAGCCGCTATGGATTCCCTTTTTGTAAGGTCGGCGTACCTTGAAGTTTTAAGAAGGGCTTCGAGAGCCGCTACCATTTTCTCCCGCCCGGCCAGATTCGCGCCGCCCGCGTCGGCGCGGTATTCCCGGTATCTGGAAAAAGCCGCGACCACTATCATGCCGAAAACGCTCAAAATTATTTCCAGAACGAAAGTTATCAAATACCTCATTCCGGAATCGGAGCGCTTGCCGCCGGCAACAAAGAAAGCTATTACCCTGGCCAAAAACATGACTATCGCGTTTATGATGCCCTGTAAAAGGGTCATGGTCACCATATCCCCGTTGGCGACATGCGCTATCTCATGCCCGAGCACGCCTTCTATCTGCTCATTCCCCAGATTTTCAAAAAGCCCGGCCGAAACGGCCACCAAAGCCCTGTTCCTGGCGGGGCCGGTGGCGAAAGCGTTTATTTCGGGACTGTCGTAAACGCCCACTTCGGGCATTTTATCCAGCCCGGCCGACCGGGCCAGTTTATGGACGGTATTCACCAGCCAGGAAAGGCGGGGATCGGTGGTATTCGGATCTATGACGCGGACCTTCATCAGCCACTTGGCGATCACTCTGGAAAGTCCCAGGGAAATGAAGGCTCCGCCCATGCCCCAGGCCAGGCAGAAGATCATAAGCGAAACGTAGTCTATGCCGTTGGCGTTAAGATAAGGCCTTACCCCGAGAAGATTCAGGGTAAGGGAAAGCGTTACGAGTATCAGTAAATTAACCGCCGCGAATAAAAACAGTCTTTTACCCATTCTCAACATAAAACCTCCATTGAAAAGCAGGAAAGTTGATATAGCGAGAAAGCCATAAAGTTAAAAAAATTATCTTGCCTTGCTTTCCTGCTTTCTTGCTTGCCCTGCTTGTCTCGCTTTCGCGCTTCATTACATTTTATCAAATTCAGAAACCGAAGCTTTTGGCTATTTCCGCCGGGATCCTCAAGGGCCGGCCGGTCCTGTAATCGACCCAGACCCAGATAGTGGAGCCTTTGGCGCAGACCCTGCCCCGCTCGTCCAGCGCTTCGTATCTTCTTTCGGAACTCGCCGCCTTTACATACTCCACCCAGGTGACGATCTTAACCTTCTGATACGGTTTAACGGGTATCAGATATTCAAGTTGATGGCTTTTGATTATCCACCCCTGGCCCAGTTCCTCGCACATCTTTTTCACGGACCACCCTGCGGAAGCGCAGTGTTCCGCGGCTATCCTTATGAACCATTTGAGATAAACCACATTATTGACGTGGCGGAAAGCGTCTATCTCGTCCGGTTCCACTACATGCTCTATTTCGTACCTTTTTTTGTCCATAAAGTCCTCTCCATATATTAGATTAAATAGGAGGCCCGGCTTGGAATAGGCCCCCTGGGCCTTGACTTGTCGAGTGGACCTGCTAAACTAATGTTATATGAGAGCCTGCCTGATCACAATACTGCTAGCCGCCTTCCTCCGGACTGCCGGGGCGCAATCGGCTTCCGAGCTCCTTTTTTCGCTGGACCGGGAAGGCGTGCCGGTCCCGACGGCGGACACCAGGCCGGAAAAAGCCGATGTGGAGGACGAAGATTTTTCCCCGGAACTCCCCCAGGGGAAACCGCCGGCTTTTCTGGACTTACCCAGAGGCGGGAGCGAAGAGAATGAGTTTTCAAAGGGCGGGGAGGGAGAAAAAGCCTATACCGCCGAAAATATCCCTTATCTGGACATAGTCCTCAAGGAAGCCAGAGAGCAGAATTTCGACCCGGAAATGATACTTGCCGTAATAAAGAAAGAATCCTCTTTCAATCCCAAAGCCAAAAGCAAGGCCGGCGCCAGGGGGCTTATGCAGCTTATGCCCGGCACCGCGAAATGGCTGGGCCTCAAAAAAGACCCCTTCAACAAGCTTTACGAGCCTTCCATCAACATAAAGTACGGCGTCAAATACCTCAGATATCTCTTCGACAAATTCTGCGAGTCGGACTATACCAGCCTGGAAGCCGGGGATTTGGAAGATCAGAGCGTAAAAAAATCCATAGCCGCTTACAATGCGGGCCCCGGGAACGTGATGAAATACTCGGCGGAGCCGTATAACGGCATCCCCCCTTTCAAAGAAACCCAATCATATCTCAAACTGGTAAGCCGGTATTTTCAGGAATTCGAAGCTCTGGACATTCCCCAGGAACCCGCTCCCGCCAAATAATCCGTCGTCGGCATTTATTACGGGAAAAATGATAAAATTAAGTCTGTGGAAAAATTATTGAATCACAGGGCTTACCGCCTTTCCTTGTCCGTTTTTTTATTTCTTGCGGCCCTGGCCCTGTTCCTTCTGAATCTGAAAAAAGCGCATTTTTCCTACCCCCTGCTGGCTCTCCCGCTTTTCTTTCTCAAGAAAAGCGATTATGAGACA
>PEXN01000125.1:4580-4722 GCA_002774685.1 Elusimicrobia bacterium CG08_land_8_20_14_0_20_51_18
CCGCTTTTCTTTCTCAAGAAAAGCGATTATGAGACAAAATTCATATTCATACTGCTCGCCAGCCTGCTGGCTTTACTGATTCCCAAATTTTCAGACCTGGGCGGAAATCCGGTAATCTATCTTGTTGCGGCCGTGGAACTCT
>PEXN01000045.1 GCA_002774685.1 Elusimicrobia bacterium CG08_land_8_20_14_0_20_51_18
CTTCTACGTCAAAAAAGACACCGATACCGCCAAAATACAATCCAAAGTGGTCAAGAATATCGGCAGTATCAACATGGGCGACTATAAGGAAGTCATAAAGTTCGCGAAATGGACCAAGGAAAATTACCCCGCCAAAAAGTATGCGCTTATAATCTGGGACCACGGTTCCGGCTGGGAAAAGGGGAACCCTGTTACCGATAAGGGTATTTCCGACGATTTCGAGACCGGGAACAATATAGACACCCCCCAGATGGGCAAAATAGCGGCCCAGGTGGGAGACCTGGAGATAATGGCTTCCGATGCCTGCCTGATGCAGATGGCCGAGGTCGTATACGAATTTAAAGACTCTCCGGTAAAGTATATGCTCGGTTCCGAGGAGATAATGCCCCGCAACGGCTATCCTTACGACACGATACTGGGCGCCCTTGCAGGCAATCCCGGCATGGACGGAGCGGCTCTTTCCAAAGTAGTGGTGTCCAATTATATAGCTTCGGTCAGCAAGCCCCAGGCCACCCATTCGGCCGTGGATATGTCGAAGGCAGCGGAGCTGGCGCCTAAGATGGACGAGTTCGCCAAGGCCGCCATGGTCGCCGCCGATACGGAGACTATAAAAGCGGCCAGGGACGGAGCCAGGAAATTCGATACCGAGGATAATAAGGACCTGAAGCATTTCGCGGACCTCGTTAAAGAGAAGACAAAGGACGAGAAACTGAAAGCCGCGGCCGAAGAACTCAGCAAATTCATAGCGGTGGGGAGCGTGCTGACCGCCAACGAGGCCAAAACGCCTAACGCCAACGGCCTGGCCGTGTATCTCCCGGAGGCCTTCGTGGACGGGGATTACAACGAGATAAAGCTGGCCAAGGACACGCAGTGGGACGAATTCCTCAAATGGCAGGTTAAGATAAAGTAGACGGAAATTTCGGGCTAAGATAACCCCGGCATTGGGCCTTTGGACCTATGCCGGGCAGGGTCCGGGGAACTTGACCTGTCAAGGATTTGCCGGTACAATATAGATAGACGGAATGGAGGGAGTCATGAAAATCATAATCTCCACGGTCCTTATAATAAGCGGCCTGGGTTTAAGCCTTTGCGCCCAGGATTTCGGGGAATTCAATTCCAACGAAGAGCTGTCTTTGCCGGTGCCCGAGATGGAAGCGGATAAGTCGGGCGGCGGCGACCGCGGCGGAGAGAAAGAATGGACCATGATGGTCTTTATGAACGCCAAGAATAACCTGGAAAAATACGGCGTAGCGGATATGAACGAAATGGAAAGGATAGGCTCCACCTCCAGGCTAAACGTCGTCGTGGAAATGGGCAGGATGGCCGGCTATGATTCCTCCAACGGCGACTGGAAAGGCGTGAAAAGATTTTATGTCGAGAGGGACCTGTTAAAGGATCCGCTCGGAAGGACTATAAATTCCAGGGTGGTCCAGGACCTCGGTTCCAGGAATATGGGCGATTACAGGGAAGTGATAAATTTCGTCAAATGGGCCAAGGAAAAGTATCCGGCCAAAAAATACATACTGGTGCTGTGGAACCACGGCGGCGGCTGGACCAGGGACAACCCTGTGGCCGATAAAGGAATTTCTTATGACGAGGAAACGGGGAATAACATAGACACCCCCCAACTCGGAAAAATAGTCGCCGAAGCCGGGAAGCTCGACGTGCTCGCTTCCGATGCCTGTCTGATGCAGATGGCCGAGATAGCTTATGAAGTCAAGGACGGGGTGGATTTTATGGTCGGTTCCGAGGAAACGGAGCCGGGCGCCGGATATTCCTATTACAAAATACTGTTCCCTCTCGTGATGTCTCCTTCGATGACCCCCGAAACGCTTTCCAGGCTGGTAGTTTTGGCCTACTGGGATTCCAACGTGATAGGTTTTGGGGTAGCGACTCATTCTTCCCTTAAAATGAGCCAAGCCGGGACCCTTGCCCAAAAAATGGACGCTTTGGCAAGGGCGGCCATGGCTTCCGGAGAGAAGGAAAAGATAAAAACCGCCAGGAACGAAGCCCAGTCATACGCCATAGACGACAATAAGGACCTGAAGCATTTCGCCGACCTTGTCAGGGCCAAAGCCGGCAACCCGGCCCTTAAAACCGCCGCCGCAGACCTGAGCTCTTTCCTGGGCGACAAGACCAGGCTGGTAATAGATAACAAGACCAGCATACTGCCGTCGAGCAATTCCAACGGAGTGGCCGTTTATCTCCCCGGCGCTTTCGTGGACGGGGATTACGCGCAGGTAAAGCTGGCCAAAGAAACCCAATGGGACGAGTTTTTGAAGTGGCTGGTGAAAAAATAAAAACACGGAGAAATTTTTAAGGCCCCGCCACCTGTTTGCGAATCCAAGGATTCGCCTTTCGGCGAATAAACAGGCGGCGGGGTTTTTTTATTTCCCGCCGTATTTCCGGAACGCGCGCCCCGCCCGTTTTCAGGCGCGGTAACGGCGGTTTTACCCGCTATACGCCGGGAATATGTGGTAAAATAATCAGTGTGAAAATCACCTCGTTATTCATTCTGACTTTATGCCTTTGTCCGTCGGCCCGCGCCCTGGAAAATAAGAGGGCGGATATAATTTACAAGATTTCCATCCCGGATCCGGCCCGGGGCCTTATAAACGTGGAAGTTCTTTTCAACGAGGTCCCCCCCGGCGGCCTGGTCCTGTCGGAACTCGGTTCTTCCGGATATCTCAACTTAAGCGGTTTAAAAGCGAAATACGGGAGCGGCGTTCCGCTCGAAATAAGGTCTTACGGCGAGGGCAAGCCGGGTTTTAAAAAAAAAGAACATCTTATAAAAAACGCGGCCGTAGGCATGAAGGTCGAATACGCCGTGAGGCCGGGAGCCGTCGGGCGTCACGGGCATATAGGATATCTCGACGGCAGGTTCGGCCTGATAGAGGGTAAAAACCTGTTCCTGTTCCCCCGGGACGCGGCCGGTTTTAACGGGATAACGGTAGAATTCAAACTGCCGGAAGGCTGGGAAGCCGTCTGCCCCTGGAAAAAAACGGGCGGCGTATTCGCCATAGAGCGCGATTATTACGGGTACGGGCTCGATACGCGGACCGTTTTGGACAAAGCGGTGATAGGTTTCGGGAATTTCAGGTCTTGCGAGAAGGAGATAGACGGATTTAAAGCGAGAATATACGCGTTTTCCGGGTGGTCCCCTGAACGCTCCGCTTCCATATGCGAACGGGCTTTCAAACTGACCGAATACCAGGTGAAACTTTTCGGCTTCAATAAACGGTGGGATTATACGGTGATATTCGTCCCGGAGGCGGCCGATAAGGAGAGGCGTGTTTTCGGGGGCAGCTACTCTTTAGGGCAGGGGTACGAGATGGAGAAGCTTACTTCCAGAAGGTGGGAACTTTTTTCTCATCGCCTCCATCACGTCTTTAACGCGTATCCCCCTTTAGGTATGAGCATGGACACGTGGTTCGCCGAGGCCGGGGCGAGTTATTACGAGATAAAAGCGCTGTCCTCCCTGGGTTATTATAAGCTGGAGGACAGACTGTTCCGGCTGTACGGCAGTTATAAAAGCGGGAGGGCCGGGAACGACGCCCCCCTCTCGTCGGAGCCCGAGCCGAATTCCAAAAAGGAGAACTTCCTCCATTATACCAAAGCGCCCCTCGTCGCCTATCTCCTGGACGAGAAAATAAAAAAGAACACGAAAGGGGAGAAAGACCTGGACCTGTTTTTGAGGCATATCTATTCGGAGCGAGCGATGAGAAAAGGCGCCCTGAATCTCAGGGAAGAACTGGAAAAATTCACCGGCGCCGGCTTCGGGGATTTTTTCGAGAAATATGTGGACGGAGCCGAAAAAATAAAGCTGAAATTCGGACTTAAAAGACATTTCGCTTCGAACGGAAAAACATACCTTATCCTGCTGTTGTGCCTTATCGCGCTGTCGGAAATTTTTTCGGCGTTAAGGGCCAGGGGTAAGGCAAAAAATAGTTCCAATTTGGTAAAATAAGCTTGTAGCGGAATCCCGGGCAGTTAGCTCAGCGGAAGAGCACCTCCCTTACAAGGAGGGGGTCACAGGTTCGAACCCTGTACTGCCCAAACAGTTTTAAAATGGCAGTAAGCAAGACAACTGCTTGTCTTGCGCGGGGTTCGAAGGCCGGAGGACGAGAATATCGTAGTCCGAGGCGGGGTCGAAGGGCCGGCGGCAGCCGGAACCTGTGACCGAACCCTGTACTGCCCACATACAGAAGAGACTAGAGATTAGAGAATAGAGAATAGAATTTTTTTAAAAAAACGCGGGGGGCTTCACTTCCATATTCCGGTTTTCTGTTTTTTAAAAATTCAACAAGGGGTTAAAATGAAAGAAAAAAGAAACGATTTGCCCAAAGAGGAAATCATTTCCGGGGAGCTTTTCGAAATGACGGACGAAAAAAGCCGTATGAACACCAAAAATCTCGAGGAATCCGAGATAAAGTGGTACAAAGAAGTTTATAAAGGCGACAGCATGAAACAGCTTACGGTCCGCGCCGTGGTCATGGGAGCTTTTCTCGGCGGTTTCATGTCTCTTTCCAATCTTTATGTGGGCCTGAAAACCGGCTGGGGCCTCGGCGTGGCCATAACGGCCTGTATCCTTTCCTATTCCATCTGGAAAATACTGATGTTCCTTCCGTTTTTCCCCAAAGACGAAATGACCATACTCGAGAATAACTGCATGCAGTCCACAGCCTCTTCCGCCGGTTATTCCACCGGCGGGACCATGGTTTCGGCGATCTCGGCTTACCTGATAATAACCGGGGCGCATATGTCGTGGCTGGTGCTCACTTTATGGACTATCTTTCTCGCCGCGCTAGGGGTCTTTATCGCCATCCCGATGAAAAGGCAGATGATAAACGTAGAACAACTGAGATTCCCCAGCGGCATAGCCGCCGCCGAGACCCTTAAAAGCCTCCATTCGCAGGGGGGAGAGGCCAGCGACAAGGCCAGGGCTCTCGGTATCTCCGCTCTTTTCGGGGCCGTGATAGCCTTATTGAGGGACGGGAACGAAGGCAGGGGAATTTCGCTCAGGATAAAGGAGTATTTCAGCGTGAATTTTTCCATCCCCGGCATGCTGCCTTTCAACGGCAGGCTCATGGGACAGCCGTTCGAAAAATGGACCTTTTCATTCGAAATGAGCGCCATAATGATAGCGGCCGGCGCGATAATAGGCTGGAAAGTGGCCTGGTCCATGCTTTTCGGCGCGGCGATAAATTACGGCGTGCTGGCGCCCTGGATGGTGCAGGCGGGTGCTATCGACGCTTCCAAGCTCGGCTACAGGGCCATAGTGCAATGGAGCACCTGGGCGGGAGCTTCCATCATGGTGACTTCGGGACTTTTCATGTTCGCTCTGCAGTGGAAAACCATAGCCAGAGCTTTCGGCGGAATGACCCAGGTATTTTCTAAAAACAAGGAAAAAGAAGATTATGTGTCGAAAATAGAGGTGCCTTCTTCCTGGTTTCTGACCGGCACTTTTTTCGCGGGCCTGGGCTGTATAATGGTCCTGCATTACGCTTTCAATACTTCCTGGTGGATGGGCTGCGTGGCCGTAGTCCTGACTTTCTTCCTGGCGATAGTGGCCGCCAGGGCAACCGGCGAATCCGACATCACCCCGATAGGCGCCATGGGCAAAATAACCCAGCTTACTTTCGGCGTTCTCGCCCCTTCGAACATGGTGACCAATCTCATGACGGCTTCGGTGACGGCCGGCGCCGCCGGTTCCAGCGCCGACCTGCTTACCGACCTCAAGAGCGGATATTTGCTCGGGGCGAATCCCAGACAGCAGTTCATCGCCCAGTTCCTGGGCATTTTCGCCGGCACCATAATCGTGGTACCGGCTTTTTACCTGCTGGTTCCGGACGCCTCTCTGCTGGGTTCGGATAAATGGCCGGCGCCTTCGGCGCAGGTCTGGGCGGCCGTGGCCAAACTGCTTTCCAACGGCGTACATTCCCTGCACCCGACGGCCAAGTTGGGGCTCTTGATAGGCGGCCTGCTGGGCGTGATAATCCCCAGCCTCGAACTAATCTTCCCGAAACACAGGAAATACATCCCCAGCGCCATGGGACTGGGTCTTTCCATGGTAATACCTTTCTGGAATTCGCTGTCCATGTTTTTGGGCGGTTTTATAGCTTTCATGCTCCAGAAAGCCTCCCCGAAAGTCAGCGACAAATACCTGATACCCGTAAGCGCGGGTATAATAGCCGGAGAATCCATAATGGGCGTGACCATAGCCCTGGCCGGCGCCAGGGAAATGCTTTCCGAGGTTTATAACAGGATACTGGCCGTAATGTCTTATGGAAAATAACGAAAAAGAGCTTATAGAAAAAGCCAAAACCGGGGACATAAAAAGTTTCGAAGGCCTGATAAGCAAATACAAGGAAAAGATCTACAACATAGCGGGTTACGTCTGTCTGGGGGCCAGGGGCGAGGCGGACGACGTTTATCAGGAGACTTTCATAACCGCTTTCAAGAAGATAAAGGATTTCAAGGGGAATTCCAGTCTGGGGACCTGGCTTTACCGCATAGCCGCCAACAATTGCTGGATGAGGTTCAGGAAAAAGAAAAAAGAGAACCTGGTCTCCCTGGAGGACGTGAAAGGCCTGTCCTCCCACGAAGAACATCTTAAAAACGAACTTTCCCTCGACGTGGTCAGGGCGCTCGCCGAACTTTCAGTGGAACACAGGCTGGTCGTCACCCTGACGGACCTGGAAGGGATGTCCATGGAAGAGGCCGCCCGAGTTTTGAAAATAAGCGTGCCGGCGCTGAAATCGCGGCTTTTCCGGGCCAGGAAACTGCTCAAAGATAAATTCAATCCGCAGAAGTGAGCGTCTCAGGCTATGGAAGCCAGCCCCAGAAGTATGAACTGCAGGTCTATCACCACCTCGGAAGTTATCTTGTCC
>PEXN01000042.1:0-4411 GCA_002774685.1 Elusimicrobia bacterium CG08_land_8_20_14_0_20_51_18
ACTATAAAAAACAATATGGGAAGCAGGTAAAGCCATTCCCTCGTTTTAAGGTCCGGGATGTTCTCGTTTTCTTTTATGGAAAGCTCGCCGTAAAAAACCTTCTCGTACATTGAAAGCATGTAAACGGCCGAAAGTATGACCCCCGATATGGCGACCGAAGTCAGGAGCGGGAATTTGCCGAAAGACCCGGCGAATATCATGAATTCTCCGACGAAGCCGTTCAGGCCCGGAAGAGCTATCGAGGAAAGAGCCGCGACCATAAAGACGGCGGCGAAATGAGGAACGCTTTTGAAAAGGCCGCCGTAACTGGCGATATGCCGGGTATGTCTTCTTTCATAGAGTATCCCCGCCAGAAGGAACAGGGCGCCGGTGGAAAGCCCGTGGTTCACCATTTGGAGTATCCCTCCGCTCACGGCTTCGGGAGTGAAGGACATTACGCCTAAAATTACCAGCCCGAGGTGAGCTATGGAGGAATAGGCTATGAGTTTTTTTATGTCTTTCTGCGCCCAGGCGACCAGCGAGGCGTAAATCACTCCTATAACGCCGAAGCCGGCTATCCAGGGAGCGTATTCCACGGAGAGTTCGGGAAAGATAGGCACGAGGAACCTTAAATAACCGTAAATGCCCATTTTAAGCAGGACGCCGGCCAGTATGACGCTGCCGGCCGTGGGGGCTTCCACGTGAGCGTCGGGCAGCCAGGTGTGAAAAGGGAAAATGGGGACTTTTACGGCGAAAGCCGCCAGGAAAGCCAGAAAAGAGAACAGGGCGAGTTTGCCGGTAAGCGTCACCTTATAGAAATCCAGAAGGTCGAAGGAATAAATCCCGTGCTGCTGTTTCCCGGCGTAAAAAAGTATGAGGATGGCGACCAGCATGAACAGGCTGCCGGCCATGGTATAGATGAAAAACTTCAGGGTGGCGTAGATCCTTCTCTCTCCCCCCCAGACGCCTATAAGGAAATACATGGGGATGAGCATGGCTTCCCAGAAGACGTAGAAGAGGAAAACGTCCAGAGAAACGAAGACGCCTATTATGCCGGTTTCCAGGAAAAGCAGCCAGGCGTAATACTGCTTAATACCGGTCTTTATGTAATCGTATGAGGAAAGTACGCAGATGGGCATGAGGAAGGTCGTAAGCAGCGTCATCATGAGGCTCAGGCCGTCTATCCCCACCGAATAATGTATCCCGAGCGGTTTTATCCAGGAATATTTTTCCGCGAAGGAAAAACCGGCGTCTCCGGCGGGGAAGAGAAAAAAAAGCGGCAGGGAAAGCAGAAAGGTTATAAGCGAAAAAGCCAGGGCCGAGTTCTTTATCAACTTTTCTTTTTCCTTGTCTATGAAAAGGAGGAACGCGGCTCCGAAGACTGGCAGAAAAAGGGTTATGGTAAGGAGATGGTTCTTTATCATAAGGCCGCCGCCAGTATATAGGCCAGGACGGCCAGGAGCCCGAAGGCGAAGAACAGGGCGTAAAGCTGTACGTTCCCGTTCTGCGCCTTTCTAAGGAATTCGCCCGCGAAATAAAAGGATCTTGAAGTTCCGTCGACCATCCCCTCGTCTATCAGGGTCCGGTCTATGAACTTGAAGAAAAAGCTTTCGGAAAGGACTTTGAGCGGAGCTATTACGAGCGCTTCGTATATCTCGTCCACATAGAATTTGTTATAGATCAACTTATGCAGGGGTTTAAAGACCTTTTCTAAATAAGCCGCAAGGTTCTCTTTGGTAAGCCAGAAGCCCAGGGCTATGCCGGCCAGGCCCGCGGCCAGGGGCGCTTCCTTTACCAGGAAAGGGAGCCGGGCGTCGGTAACTTCTCCCCCGGAAAAGTTTATGAACCAGCCGGTAAAAGCTCCGGCCGCCAGGCTGAGCGCGGCCAGAACGGCCATCGGGACGAGCATCACAGGGGGAGCTTCGCGCGCGTGCGCGTCCGTTTTCGGCGTTCCCAGAAAAGTTATTTTAAAAAGCCTGGTCATGTAGTAGGCGGTAAGTCCGGCGGTCGCCACGGCCGAGAGCCATACCCAGAAATGCCCCGATCCGTAAATCTCCTCTATGATAAGGTCCTTGCTGTAAAAGGCCGAGAAAGGGGGTATGCCGCTTATCGTTATCCAGCCGGCCAGAGTAAGCAAAAAGGTGTATTTTATCTTTCCTTTCAATCCCCCCATTTTAAAGATGTTCTGCTCGCCGCCCATGGCGTGTATCACCGAGCCCGCCGCCAGGAACAGCAGGGCCTTGAAAAAGGCGTGAGTGGTCAGGTGGAAAAAACCTCCCGCGTACATCCCCGCCCCCGCTCCCATGAACATATAGCCTATCTGGCTTATGGTGGAATAGGCGAGTATTTTCTTTATATCGCTTTGCAGCGTCGCTATTACCGCCGAAAAAAGGGCCGTGAAGGCGCAGGTGTAGAGGATGACTTCCAGAGCGTAAGGCGAAATCTCGAACATGAAGAAAAGCCTGGAAACCATGTATACCCCGGCCGTCACCATGGTCGCGGCGTGTATCAGCGCCGAAACCGGGGTCGGGCCGGCCATGGCGTCCGGCAGCCAGATATAGAGCGGGAACTGCGCCGATTTGCCGGTGGCGCCTATGAAAAATAGCACGCTTATGACGGTAAGCAGGGGAAGGCCTTTTACGGAATACCCCGCCAGGGAGCCGATATTGGCCTTCAAAGAATCGAAATCCAGGCCCGGAACGCCGGCGAGGTTCAGGAAAGAGATGAGCAGCACGAGACCCGTGAGGAAAGCCGCGTCCCCCACCCTGTTCGTTATAAAGGCCTTTTTCCCGGCTCTGGCATTGTCCATGTTTTCATACCAGAACCCGATAAGCAGGCAGGAGCAGAGCCCCACCCCCTCCCATCCGACGAACATCAGCACCGGGTTGTCGGCCAGAACGAGGATCAGCATGAAGAAAACGAAAAGGTTCAGGCTGGCGAAAAATCTTTTGAGATCCCGGTCGCCGCGCATATAGCCCATGGAATACACGTGTATGAGGAAGCTCACCCCCGTTACCACGAGGGCCATTACGGCAGAGAGGTTGTCGAACCGGAAGCCGACCGGGATGTTCAGAGTCCCGGCCGCGAACCAGACATAAAGCGTTTCCTTGAGGGCCGGCGTTCCCTCCGGCAGGCCGAGCAGGGCTCTGAAGCAGAGCAGGGAACAACCGAAGGAAAGCAGTATGGCCGCCGAGGCCAGCGAGCCGGAAACCTTTTCGGAAAGTTTTTTCCCGAAAAATAAATTAACGAGAAAGCCCGCAAAAGGGAAAATCATTATCCATTTTATGTAAGGGCAGAAATCATTCAGCATTATAAATTCCTATAAAGTCAGATGCATGGATGTATGGCAATTTAGATGTGTGGCTTTTCCATAAGGAGGTCCCCTTTTCTACGCATCTATACATCTATTCCTCCATGCCTCTATTTTTATCCTCTCAGCTTGTTTATCAGATCCGCCCTTAGCGTTTTGAAGGTCCTGGCCAGCATGAGCAGTATCGCCAGTCCTATCCCCGCTTCAGCCGCCGCCACCGCGAAAAGCATGAAAAGCCATGCCGCCGGTTCCGCGCTGCGCCTTACGAAAGCGAAATTCACCAGCGCTATGTTCGCCGCGTTCAGCATGAGTTCCAGCGACATCAGCATTATCAGCAGGTTCCTGTTGGTGAGGAACACCAACAGGGACAGGGAAAAAAGAATAAAGCTCAGCAGAAGAAGGTTTTCACCGTTCATTCGTTCTCCTGGCGAAGACGTAAGCCGCGACTACCGCTATGAAAAGCAGCAGCGAAAGCGCTTCGAACTGAAAAGCGTGTTTTATGAAGATTGACCGGGTCAGGTCCCCAAGGGAAACCGCGAAGGGAGAGCGCCATTGCACGTCGGGCCCGAAGAGGAGCGCGGTCAAAACCAGGGCTAAAGCCAGGGGGACGGGCGCGGTAAGCAGGTTTTTCAGAGCCGGTATTTTGAAATCCATTTTGGACGACAGCGCCGGAGGGAAGCTGGAGAGGGCCGTCAGCGCAACCACGAAAAGGACCATAATGGCGCCCGAATAGATTATTATCTGTATGGCGCCCAGAAACCTGAGGCCGAGCAGCATGTAGATAAGCCCGGTCGTGAAAAGCGTGACGAACATGGAGATGGCCGCCTTTACCGGGTCTTTCTGGAAAAACATCGCCAGAACGGAGACGATTGCCGTCGCTGAAAGAAGATAGAAGAGCAGGTCTTTGATCACCCGGCCACCCCTTTAGCGGTTATGAACCGCTTTGAGTTTTTATAAAGGCACGCCATCAGCGGGCAAAGAGTTGGCCGGGTCATTTTTCCCCCTTCGGTTTTGAAGATTTTTTTTTCATGTACTCTTTCCTCTTCACTCTTTGCTCTTTACTCTTTACTCTTTACTATTTACTCTTTACTATTTACTATTTACTCTTTACTCTTTACTCTT
>PEXN01000042.1:4490-6362 GCA_002774685.1 Elusimicrobia bacterium CG08_land_8_20_14_0_20_51_18
CGCCGCCGGGGATCTCGCCGGTGTCCATTATTATGGCGTCTTCGGGGCAGGCTTCCACGCAAAGCCCGCACATGATACAGCGGGAAAGGTCTATATCGAAGACTTCCGGATATTTCTCGACCGCGTTTTCCGTTTCCCCCGCCTCTATATGTATGCAGTAGGCGGGACAGATGGTGGCGCAGAGCATGCAGGCTACGCATTTGGGCGAGCCGTCCTTCCTTAGCTTTATCCGGTGCCTGCTGCGGAGTTTCGCGTTGCCCGGCAGCTCTATCTTTTCCTCGGGATAGCTTATGGTGGGCAGGTTCGACGGCCTGAAAAGGTTCCTGAACAGATGTTTCATGGTTACCAGAAGTCCCTTTATTATCTCGGGAAGATAAACCAGTTCCAGCAGGTTCAGTTCTTTAGTCTCTATTTTTTTTACTCTTATCATAATAAAAAAGGCATAAGGCATAAGGCGGAAGGCAAGGATCTATTGAATATCCTTAATAATCGCGCCTATAACGCTCGGGCGTTTCGGGTGTTTGCCGGGCAGAGCTGTGTCGCAGGCGACTTGGGCTTTCAGAAGCCGAGACTCAGAGGGCGAGCTACGCTACGAGACCCGTCTCTGACGGCAAATCCCGAAAGCCAAGAACGAGCGTTTACCAGCTCCTAAACCTCTTGGCCAACTCAAATCACAATATCCGACTTACCGAACGTTTATTACTTTAACGCTCTTAAAATCACCGCAGTCAACAAAACGTTGAAAAGCGCCAGGGGCAGAAGCAGTTTCCAGCAGAGCTTCATTATCTGGTCGAAGCGCATCCTGGGCAAAGTCCATCTCAAAATAAGGAGAAAAACCGAGAAAAGGACGGTTTTAAAGGCGAAAGCGCAAACCTGCAAAAGCGCCGCGGCAACGGGGTGCAGAGCTATCGAAAAGCCGCCGGGGAGAAGAAAGCCGTCCTGGCCGAGATACGGGATCTGCCAGCCGCCCAGGAAAAAAGTCACGGCCAGCATGGAAACCAGAATTATCTCTATGAATTCCGCGAACATAAAGGCCCCGAACCTCATCGAGCCGTATTCCAGGAAATACCCTATTATTTCCGACTCTCCCTCCACCACGTCGAAAGGCGTCCTTTTGTTTTCCGCTATCGCGGCGGTCAAAAAGAGGAAGAAAGCCAAAGGCTGGAGGAACAGGCCCCAGGCGGGAATGAAGCCGAACAGCAGTTCTCCCTGTTTTACCACGGCGTCCTGCAGACTGCCGCTGGCATAGAGCATTATCATCGGCACGAGGGACAACCCGAGCACCACTTCATAAGAGATCATCTGCGCCGCCGCTCTTACGGCGCCCAGCATGGCGAAGTTGTTGCCGGAGGAATAGCCTCCCAGGAAAGGGCTGTAAATGGCCATGGAGGAGACGGCCAGTACTAGAAAAAGAGCCGCGTCCATATCGGCTATCTGCAGTCTTACGGTATAGCCCCTTATTTCAAACCCGTTGCCGAAAGGGATGAAGGCGAAACAGGTCAGCACGGCGACCAGGCCTATTACGGGCGCTATGGTAAAAAGTATCTTATTTCCTTTCTCCGGCACGAAATCCTCTTTCATGAGCAGTTTTATCCCGTCGGCCGCCGGATGGAAAAGTCCGCCCAGGGTCAGGCCGAAGATGGAAGCCCTGTTCGGGCCGACCCGGTCCTGCATGAGAGCGCTTATTTTCCTCTCTCCCAGGGTCAGGAGGGCGGTGAAGCCCATTATGGCGTTAAGGAAAACCAGAACCTTCGCCAGCGTTTCCGCCGCGAAAAGCAGTTGGGGCCTGTAATTCGCCCAAAAATTATTCAGTATAACTTCCATAGATACAGGTTACAAGTCGCAGGTTGCACAGTTTATGAGGGTTAGAGG
>PEXN01000046.1 GCA_002774685.1 Elusimicrobia bacterium CG08_land_8_20_14_0_20_51_18
ACAAGTAACAACTCAAAAAAGCGTGATTTTTGCGTCATTTTTTTAACTTGTGACATGTGACCTGTGACACCTGAAAATTGCCTGAATATCCGCCTAAGGCGGACGATTTCAATTGTAATTTTCATGTTAGTCCGGATTTTGCCCCGATCAAGCGTCTTTCTGTTTTTTAAAGGGAGAAGAAGCCTGCGCCTCGACTATAGCCCGAAAAACGAATTTCCAGGAATAATAAAAACTGATTATCACGAGCGCCGCCCCGAGCGTGGTATAGAAAAAAACCAGAAAATCGTAAAGACCGTGCAGGAATACCGCTATCCCGAGCCCCTTCAGCAGCCAGATTTTTCCCGCCCCGTCGTCCGCCGAAAACTTCGCTTTGGAAAAATAATATCCCATAACGGCTCCGAATAAAACATGGCCCAGGACGGCCACTCCCGCGCGCACGGCGCCCGTTTTATATATCATCAAGTCGCTATTATGACCGACGAAATGAAAAAGATTCTCCAGAAAAGCGAAACCCAGAGCTATCATCACGGAATACAATATGCCGTCGTACGGTTCGTTGAATTCCTTATTGCGGTAGATCAGCCGCATAAATACCGCAAATTTACACGACTCCTCAACCAATCCCGCCTCCAGGAAAGCTTTTAACAAAGCTTTCAAAACGGGAAAGGAAGACGCCGGATTAACGACGAAAACATGAATAAGCAGCTCCAGGACTATTACCAGGGGGATAACGCAAGCCCCGGCGAAAAAAGCCTTTAAAAGAAGAAAAAGGGGCTCTTTTTCGTATTTATCCCGGTGATAGAAATACGCCGCCACGGCCGCCATAGGGCCCAGAGCCAACGCCAGTATCAGCATTTTTTCTCCTCAAAACGTTTCCGTCCCGCTTCTTCGGCGGGCGGGTCTCTCCGCTAAATCCGTCCGAAAACTTACGCCGATTATGATAGCAAAAAAAACGGAAACGGCGAAAGACCGTATTTTTTGATTTTTACCCCTTTTTTATGCTATATTTCAATACTATGGCAAATAATACAATTAAGTTCGGCACTTCCGGCTGGCGGGCCAGGATAGCCGACGACTTCAACGTTTCAAACATACGCCGGGTGGCCCACGCCACCGCCCTGCACATAAAAGAAAACAGGGAATTCGGATTTAAAGGCGAGGAATACAGGCTGCACCTCGAAAAAAAAAGGACCGCCGACTCCAAGACCCCTCTCATAGTGATAGGTTACGACACCAGATTTTACTCGGAACAGGCCGCCGGAATAGTGGCCGAGGTTTTCGCCTTTCACGGCATAGCCTCCCTTCTCTCCCATTGCGAAGCTCCAACGCCGACCATCGCCTGGCTGGTAATGAAGAACAACGCGATCGGAGGCGTGACCATAACGGCCAGCCACAATCCGCCCAACTACAACGGTTACAAGTGGACCCCTTTCTGGGGCGGCCCGGCCATCCCGGAAATAACCAACGACATAGAGCTCCGGTCTCTTTCGGTGACCAACATAATGCTGGGAAAATACGTCAAATTCGACGAAGCGGTCTCCTCCAATCTGATAAAAATCGCGGACTTCCACAAGGATTACATGGACCAGATCCATAAGCTCATAGACCTGGCCGCGCTGAAAAAATTCAAAATAAAAGTGGCCGCCGACAGCGTAAACGGCACGGCCCGCACGTATCTCAGGCCCATTCTGGAAAAGGCGGGCGTGAGCGTAATAGGTCTGAGAGAGGAACGCGACGTCTATTTCGGCGGGCACTCTCCCGATACGGACGCCGAAAACCTCGGGCTCCTGAGGGAAACCGTCCTGAAAAACAGGCTCGACCTGGGGCTCGCCTGCGACGGGGACGCGGACAGATTCGGCATAATAGACTCGCAGGGGAACTGGATCGCGCCGAACACGGTCCTGGGGCTTCTATTGGAACACCTGGTAAAGAACAGAGGGCTGAAAGGGAAAGTGGCCAGAAGCGTCATGACCTCCCATTTCGTGGACAGCATAGCCAAATATCACGGCCTCGAGACGAGGGAAACGCCCGTCGGTTTCAAGTACATAGGCAACCTTCTCCGCACCGGCCAATACCTCATAGGCGGCGAAGAATCCGGAGGGCTTTCCATACAGAATCACGTGCCGGAGAAAGACGGCGTGCTCGCCTGCCTCCTTATGGCGGAAATGGTGGCTTACGAGAAAAAACCGATATCCAAAATTCTCGCCGCGATAAACAAAAATGTGGGGACTTTCTACAATACCAGGCTCAACTTTCATTTGAGCGGGAAAATTGATATAACATCTATTGTCGACAGGCTCTCGAACAAGCCCCCTCTCACCGTGGCCAACGCCTCCGTCTGGAGAATAGACCACACCGACGGCTTCAAGTTCGTGATGAAGGACGGAAGCTGGCTGGGATTGAGGCCTTCCGGCACGGAACCCGTCGTAAGGATCTACGCCGAAGCGAAAGACCAGAAAAGGCTCAAAGAGATAGTGGACTCCGGGAAAAACATAATAAACGGAAAATTTTAAACCCCGTTAAAAAACTTCCGGGCGGCTGAATACAAAGTTTCAGCGGAATGAGGCGATATCCCCGAAGCCTTAGATTTCTAACGGGGTAAAGGAGAATCACATGGACGCTAAGATAAAAAAAATAGTTTCGAGGGAAATTTTGGATTCGAGGGGATACCCGACAATAGAAACCGACGTTTTTCTTTCCGACGGCTCCTTCGGCAGGGCCGCGGTCCCGAGCGGCGCTTCGACCGGCAGCAATGAGGCGCTGGAGCTCCGCGACGGCGACAAAAGATTTCACGGCAAGGGCGTAAAAAAAGCCGTGGAACACGTGATAAAGCAGATAGCCCCGGAAATAGCCGGCCTCAAGGCCTGCGAGCAATCCAAAATAGACAACATGATGAAAGAGCTGGACGGCACCCAGAACAAGACCAAGCTCGGCGCTAACTCCATCCTCAGCGTTTCCATGGCGCTGGCGAGAGCCTGCGCGGTTTCCAACGACATGCCCCTTTACGCCTACATAAGAAAGGCCTACGGCCTCAAACACAAGGATTATCTTATCCCCACCCCGATGCTCAACATCATAAACGGCGGCAAGCATGCAGACAGCGGTCTAAGCGTGCAGGAGTTCATGATAGTTCCCACGGGAGCCAAGACCTTCTCCGAGGCCATAAGAATGGCCAGCGAGATCTACCACACCCTCAAGGCTCTCCTGGCTAAAGGCGGCTACACGGTGGCGGTCGGCGACGAAGGCGGCTTCGCGCCCAGGATCTTCACCCATGAAGCCGTGCTCGACATTATAATGAAAGCCACAAAGGATTCCGGCTACTCTTCCAAGGACGTGCAGATAGGCCTGGACTCGGCGGCCAGCGAATTTTACAAGGAAGGGAAATATCTTTTCGAAGGCTCGAACCTCGATTACAAAGATCTTTCCTCGAAATACGAGGAATGGAAAAAGCATTTCCCGATAATCAGCTACGAGGATCCCTTGTCCGAATACGACTGGGAAGGCTGGGAATACATCACCAAGCAGCTCGGCAAAAAGATGAGGATAATAGGCGATGACATATTCGTAACCAATCCCTATATTTTCAAGAAAGGCATAGACGGCCACGTCGCGAACTCCGTCCTGATAAAACTTAACCAGATAGGCACCCTGACCGAAACCGTACATGTCATAAACATGGCCCACGAGGCAGGCTATTCCGCCGTTATTTCCCACAGGTCGGGAGAAACGGAAGATTCCTTCATCTCGGACCTCGCGGTAGCCACCAACGTCGGCGCCATAAAGACCGGGGCCCCTTGCAGGTCGGAAAGACTCTCCAAGTACAACCAGCTTATAAGGATAGAGGAAGAACTGGGCAAAAAAGCCAAATACGCGGGAACGGCGGCCTTTAAGCTTAAATAATGATCGGTAAAAAAGCCAGCGGGAAAAACCTCCTTTTGGGATTTTTATTCCTGGTGGCTTTTTTGTTTATTTTCAGCAAAGGTTTCGTGAAACTGGCGAGGAATTCCTTCAAACTTTATTCCGTCAAAAAACAGAAGAGCGAACTCATAAACGAAAACAAGAACCTGCTGCGGGACATGGAGCTCATAAAAAAGAACGAATACCTGGAACATTTCGCCAGGATAAATTACGGCCTGAAAAAAGACGCGGAAATAGAATACAGGTTCACGCCCCCGGGGAAAAGCGAATGATCCGGACACCCGCGGTTGCAGGTCTCAAGTCGCAAGTCTCAAGTAGCCAGTTTGAGGTTTCAGATCACTTCTCACTGCTCACTTTTCACCCTTTACGCTTTACGTTTAAAAAGGTGTCTGAATGAAATATCTGCAGATCCCCGTGGGCCCCATGGAGAACCTCTCCTACCTGTTGTGGGACGAGGGCACGGGTTCGGCCGCCGTCATAGACCCGGCCTGGCAGCCGGAACTCATAGAAGAAAAGCTGAAAACCCCGAATATCAATCTCGACCTCATCCTTCTGACCCACGCCCATCCGGACCACATAAATGCCTGCTCTTATTTCCTGGAAAAATACACCAACCTGAAAATACTGATGCATAAAGAAGAGGAGTTCCTGCTGGAAAAACCTTTCGACCGGACTGAATATCTCAGGGACGGACAGGAAATAAAACTGGGCGACGAAAAACTGACCGTGCTCCACACCCCGGGCCATACGCCAGGCTCCGTCTGTTATCTCTGGAAAAATCTCCTCTTCACGGGCGACACTCTTTTCCTGGGCTGCTGCGGAAGGGTGGACCTGCCGGGTTCCGATCCCGAGGCGATGCGGCAAAGCCTTCTGCGCATCTCAAGGCTTTCGGAAAACATAGAGCTCCTGCCGGGACACGCCTATAACGGCTTCAAAACCACCATAAAAGCCCAGAAACCGGCCAATATCTGTTTTAAATATCTGAACGACAAGGAGGATTTTTATCGCGTTGTGGTATAATAAAGTGGCAAAAGCACAGAGGCAAGGAGGCAGGGAGAGAGGATGAGGGTTAGAGGTTTGGAGGGTTGGAAGGTTGGCGAAAAGCCGTAAAGCGGAAAGAGTAAAGCGTAAAACGTAAAGAGTTTAAAGTTTAAATTGTTATGAACTTGTGAACTTTGGAACTTTTTAACTTTCCGGCTTTCACGCTGTCTTGCTTGAGACCTGAGACCTGTAACTTGAGACTGACCACTGACCGCTGTTTACTATTTACTGTTTACTGTTTACTATTTACTAATTACTAATTACTCTTTACTAATTACTACTCATGTACGCCATCGTAAGCGATTTTGACGGAACCATAACCACCAGGGACGTGGGCGATTTCCTGCTGCTTCATTTCAGGCTGGTAACGCCGGAAGAGATAGAAACAGGCTACGGCCTGAACGCCCCGGTGGGAAAGTGGATGAAGAAATTTTTCAGAAGGATAGAAAAAATACCGGTTCGGGAAATAGAAAAGGCGATTTATAAGCGCATAAAGGTAAAAAAAGGCGTAAGGGAAACCATGAAAATCTGCAAAAACAAGGGCATCCCCTTCGAAATAGCCAGTGGCGGGGTGGACCTGTACGCGCGCCCCGTTTTCAAAAAGGAACAACTGAAAGCCAGATCTTTTTTCGGGAAATGCAGGCTGGTCCGGGGAAAAGCGAAAATCGAATATCCTTTTCTTAAAAACATGGAGCTTTCCGACTTTAAAAGGTCCAGGGTGGACCATTACAGGAAAAAGGGCTATACCGTTATTTTCTGCGGGGACGCCCCTAACGATCTCAAGGCGGCCCTGGCGGCCGACAGGGTCTTCGCCGACAGCCGCCTGTATAAGATCTGCCGGGAACGCGGGATAAAATGCCGCAAGCTTTCCACCTTTCTCCCCGTCCTGAAAATTATTTCTTAGCCTCTTCCCCTCCCGCTTTCTTGCTTTCCCGCTAGTCTTGCTTGTTTTGCTATTACGCCTTATCCCTTATCCCTTATCCCTTATGCCTTATCCCTTTCGCCTTATGCCTTATGTATAATATACCTATGCATCCTTACCTTATACAGCTAGGCGGCTTTAAACTGCCGGCTTACGGCTTCATGATGGCCATGGCCTATCTCGCGGCCATCTGGTACATACTGAGAAAATCCAAAAAAGAGAATTTCGACAGGGAGGTCGTTTCCGACCTAATCTTCTATTGCGTGCTTTCCGGTCTTTTAGGCGGGAAAATACTTTATATCCTGACTTTCTGGGACCATTTCGGGGCCGGCTTTTCGGAAAAGCTGGGGAACATTTTCACTTTGGAAACGCTCAGGGTCGGTTTCGTCTTCTACGGCGGCTTTCTCTCGGCTCTCGCGGCGGCGCTCGTTTTTTCGCGGATGAAAAAAATAAGTTTTTTCAAAATGGCGGACCTTTTTTCCCCCGCCCTGGCCCTGGCCCACGCTTTGGGCAGGCTCGGCTGTTTCGCCGCGGGCTGCTGCCACGGGACTCCCACGAACGGCCCTTTCGGAGTTGTTTTTTCAAGCCCCTTCTGCCAGGTTAAAAGCGAATACCTCAACCTTCCCATACATCCCGCCCAGCTTTACGAATCCTTCGGGAATTTCTTTATTTTCCTGGTCTTAAGCTCTCTTTATTCGCGTAAATATTTAAAAAAGGACGGACTCCTTTTCGCCCTTTACCTTTTTTTATATTCCGTACTCCGCTTCATCGTGGAATTTTTCCGCGGCGACGAGAGAGGCGCCTTTTTACTGGGTCTCTCGCAGGCCCAGATAATTTCTCTGGTCAACGCTCTGCTCTTTCTCTTCGTTCTGGCCGCGGCGAACCGCGAAAGGAAAAAACAATGAACGACCAAAAAATACCCTTTACCGGCGAAAGCAAAAGGCTGGACAGTTTTCTTAAGTCCGTTTATCCCGATTACTCCAGGGAATTCGTCAAGAAGATAATACATTCCGGGGCGGTAAAAGTCAACGGCAAGGCGGCCAAGCCGGCGCTGGAACTCAGGGAAAAAGATCTGGTGGAGATTTCCGGAGCGGGGCAGGACGACACGGGCCTCAAACTTAAGGATATGACGGTTTACGAGGACAAGTCCATTTTGGTCATAAACAAACCGGCCGGCCTCCTGGTCCATCCGACCGATTCCAACTGGACGAGGGATTTAAAGAGCCTGGAGATATTCAAGGACACCCTGGCCGCCCTCCTGCATTCCGAAATGGCCGATAAATACGGGGAAGGAGTGGAGCGGCTGGGGATAATACACCGCCTGGACAGGGAAACCAGCGGGGTAATGATAATAGCCAAAACAAAAAAGGCGCAGGACGATCTTCTGGTACAGTTCCGCGAAAGGACCGTGAACAAAACTTATCTGGGCGCGGTACACGGCGCTATAAAGAACGACTTTTTCACCATTAACGCCCCCATCGGCAGGGAAAGCGGGGACAAGCGCCTGAAGGTCTGGGAATATGGCAGGGAATCCCTGACCGAGATACGCCTTCTGAAGACCAACGGGAAATATTCCCACCTGGAAATAAGCCCCAAGACCGGCAGAACGAACCAGATAAGGGTGCATCTCTCCTACATAAAAAATCCCGTCGTGGGGGACATGATCTATTCCAAAAGCCCTTTCGAAAGGCTTATGCTTCACGCCTTTAAAACCAGATTCACCCACCCCGAAACCGGTAAAACCATGGAATTCAAGATGGAACCGGACAAAGATTTCAAGCGCCTCGTTAAAGAACTGCTGAAGTAGGTCCGGACGCGTGGAAGAGCGGAGGCGCAGATGCTTAGTCGCCAATCAACTTCCTTATAAAAACAGGTCGCTGTCCCTGACTACAATAATGGTTATACGCAGATTATGCCGATTCTACGTATAACTTCAAGGGGGGACCTTATGAGCGTTTCGGGAACAGTGTATCTAATCAGGAACTACGTATACTGTCCCCGGCTTTAATGGCATTTGACATAGCCGCCTTTGTAGCTCATACCGAACTCGCCCATCTGGCCGCTTTCGAAAGACACGTACCTGGCGTTGTACTCGTCCGTTGCCCCTTCGTCGGAGTCGTCCGTCGCTTCATAATATTTACTTCCTTTTTCGGAGGACCAGAACCAATAGGCGCAGCCCGGATTTTTCTTTCCGCCGCCGCATTCCGCCTTATACCACCATTTAAGCTTCGCCACGGCCGGCAATCGCCCCCCGCAATAGGCCTTCGCGTCATACCAGTTACAGCTCGGATAAGCGTCATTTCCCTTTTTCTTGCAGTTGGCGGCCAGGCCTTTGACGCCGCCTTTTTTTTCGGATGCAGGCATACCTCCCACCAGGTCGAGCGGATTGGCGGTTTTCGCCGCAGTCTTCATTCCGAATTCTTTATTATAGCTCAGACTCTTTGAACCGCGCGGGGAGGGGGCCGTTTTCCCGGTTTGATAGCCGTATTTTTTCGCCTCTTCCGGTTTATTCCACGCATCCGTAACGGCAAATTCATTTCCCGTGAGTTTCTTTTCCGTGGAAGGAAATAATTTCTTCACCAATGCCTCGGCCTTAAAACAGAGAACTCCCGTTTTAAGGCAGGTTTCGGGATTACTGACCAGCCAGAAAACGGCGGCCGCGAAAAAAATCGCCGCGCTTAAGACCGCTATTAAAAGTTTTTCAATTTTTCGCCTCCGGCGCGGACCCGGTTCCGGGCCGCCAAAAAAAGAAATGCAGATAAGAAAAAGGGGGCGCTGTCCCTAATTACTAATACTTTATTTTATCATGATAAAACAAACACGATGTTTACTATTGTCATGGTTATAGTGGTAATACGAACACGTTTGGGGACAGTATATCTAATTAAGAATTACGTATACTGTCCCCGGAATTCATTCGACTTTAAAAGCTTTCATATTTGTCTCCAGATAAACGCCTTACCCTTATCTTCCCGCCGCCCGAACAAATAGGGCGCTGTCCCTA
>PEXN01000080.1 GCA_002774685.1 Elusimicrobia bacterium CG08_land_8_20_14_0_20_51_18
GGAAAAAGGTCCTTTCCAAAGAAGGTCCGCTGTAAGAGTCGTTTAGGGGGTGAAAGTGGGGAAATTAATCATAAGGATGGGCTTGATTTCAGCTTTATTCCTGCCGGCGTATTTTTTGGCTGCCGGATCGACTGTTGATTTTGATAAGGCAAATAATGAATATAAAAACGGCATGGGCGATGTAATAGACAAAACCCTGCAAAATAATTCTGCGGAATTAGCGGACTTGGAGATAAGAAAAACAATAACCTCTTCAGAAAATGGGGCTGGCGGGATTCCGGCCATGCGACTTTTCAAAACAAACGAATCCGGCAAAGAGGAAATAGTGGCTCCTTTCGCCACATCGGGGGACAAAGCGACTTATGAATTTATGCCCAATGCCGACCGCTGGCGGGAATTCTCATGCACTGGGCAAAATCCCCAGCCGTGGGGCGTATGCTGGTCCGTTGATTTCCGTCCCGCAACAGCGGGACATAATCATCCGCCTGCCGGGAAACTCTCCTGGATAGACCCGGCGAGCCCCGCAAATAACCCACAGCTATTACCCGCAAAGATGTGTAAATACAATATCCCGGGAAATACGTCTTCCAGAATTTATTTCAAGGCGCCGGTATATTCCACTCATGTTCTTGAAGAAGCCGAATTTTACGGTTGGTGCCAGGGCGCGATACGGGACGAAGTATTCGTGAGAGTTACAGCCCGGAATTTGATTCAATTAAACGAACTTGGGCCGGAACCTTACTTTGTTCTTAAAGAAGCGGATGAGAACCATGCCGCAAATCGATTTGCGACTCCGGATACAATCGCTAAATTAAAGCAAATAGCATGGGAATATTATTCCGTGTATAAACCGACCGCCACAGAGAAAATGATAACTGTAAACGATGCGGGTCTCATCTGGGGCGGCCGATACAACACCTTTTACCCCTATAATTGCTGGATTGACGGCAATGAACATTTCTATCATCGTTATGGCCGTCAGGTGGATATTCGCTCATGGAATATCCCCTACGCTAACAGGGCATGTTTTGAGGAAATATGCTGCAAGTATCAGGTTCATCCTATTCTTGAGGGAAAAGCTCCGGGCAGCGTTCCTGAAAGAGATTATTCCAATCTCTCTTTTTTTGAAGCGGACATCCTTGACCGGGTTGAACATTATCACCTTAATTTTGCAAGGCCGACAGATATGGTCGTTGTCCCCAAAGATGACGCTCGCGCAAGTTGCGCCAGTTTTATCCCGCCGGAAGTATCGGCTTGTCCTAAACTGCCGAAATATAAGCCATTGCCATGAAGACATATCCGTTTTCCGGGTTATTTTTTATGCTATTCTTTCCCGCAATCCAGTCTTTTGCCGGGTGGTACGACGCCGGATTTCACCCGAGGGTGGAAATGGAGTATGTAATCACTCTGTCCTCCGCGATGGAAACGGCGTTAAAGTGGTACGATCCTGAATTTGAAATCTGGAGCCCGCGGGATTTTCATCCTATGGTAAGGGGGCTTTATGAATACAAATCTTTTGAGCCCTGGAGAGATTTTCTCGCGTATCAGACTCCTTCAGCGGTTATAGGCGATTTCAATGGCGACGAGGTTCCTGATGCTGTTTTAATGGGACATAATAAAACGCAGGGAAAAACCATTGCGATTATTTCGAAAGAGGGCAAATACACGCTTGTGGAAATAAATTCCGGGCCTTTGAAAAATCCGTTGGCGCCGGAATACGCGCGCGGCGATAATAATATAGAGGATTACATGGAGCTTGTTCCGCCTGGAAAGATTAAGGCTGAACCGGCATATAATCGGCCGGAACTGGATTTAAAAACTGATGCGTTTAAAACTGTAGTCTTTGAAAAATGCGGCTCCATTCATATCTATAAAGACGGTAAGTTCGAAGATTACGCCTTATCCGATTAGCTGTTTGGTTTTAAATTGTGTGTTGCATGATCCGGAAAATTTTGTTATAATAATCCTGTTGCGAAAACCTTAACGAAGTTATTGTTCTTAACATACTCTTGGTTATCAGGCAGGTTGCTGAAAAAACCTCATATGGCGTCTTTCGGCCGCTTTTCGGCTGCGTCTTCACGCTATTCGGCTTACAGTCTCTATTCGAGAATGCTCGCCTCATAGCGTTTCGACTCGCTCAAAAATCGGCTCGAAATACATCCAGGAAGATTTTTCCGGTAACCTGCGGAAAAATGTCCTTTCCAAAAGAAGGTCTGTTTTTTCATTTGCCCGAAAATTTCCCCTGAAATTTTCCCTTCGCAGCGTTCAGGAGAGCCTCGCTCCGGGCTAATCCTTGAGAATCCCGCGCTTAGCGGCGGGATTTCTCAACCCTTCGGGGGATTCCGCTTCTGCGTTGTTGCGGAATTGGGGTTTGTAAAAAACGAATAACGGAGAGTTTAAAACCGGCCCCGTTCGAAAGCGTAAAGGGGACGGGATGTGTTTTTTTACTACCCGGAAATTTAAAAATCCGGGGCAAAAAAATGGTTTTGGGGAGTTAAATATGGCACAAGAAAACGAAAACATAAAGAACGAAAATACCGAAAGCAAGCAGGAGAAAAATGAGCCGGTGGAAGCTCCGGTAGATTTCAAATTCCTCATAGCCGAAAAGATCGGCATGACCCAGATCTATACGAAAGAAGGCGAGCTTAAGGCCGTGACCGTGCTTAAAGCCGGCCCCTGCAAGGTCGTCTATACGCGGACCAGGGACCTCAACGGCTATAATGCCGTCTGCCTCGGCTTCGAACACAAGACCGACAAGCACGTTTCCAAGCCTCTCGCCGGGATATTCAAGAAAGCGGAAGTAAAGCCGATGAAGCATTTGAAGGAATTCAGGGTGGAAAAAGTGAACGGGTTCGGCGCCGGCCAGATGGTTACCGTGGCGAAAAGGTTTAACGACGGCGACTGGCTGGACGTGCAGGGCATCTCCATAGGAAAAGGCTTCGCCGGCGGTATGAAGAGGCACAATTTCAGAGGCGGGCCCGCCTCGCACGGCGCCTCGGACAGGGAAAGAGCGCCGGGCGGACTCGCTTCCAGGAGATCGCTGGGAAAAGTCCTCTCCGGGCAGAGAATGGCCGGGCATCTCGGCTGCGAGAAGATCACCGTTCACAAGATCCAGATAGTAAAGACGATGCCGGAGGAAAACCTCCTGCTTATCAACGGCAGCGTGCCCGGGAAAGAGGGCAGCATAGTTTACATAACCAAGACCGTTAAAAAGGTTCCGAAACCGGTGGTAGCGGCGCCGAAGTCCAAGGCCAAAAAGGCCGCCGCCAAGGCCCCGGCCAAAAAAAAGGCATAACGGCAGACCAAGGTTAAGGGCAAGAAAAGCCGTAACTCGGGATTCGAGACTTGAAATTCGCGACTCTCAGTCTTAATCTTAAACTGCAGCAAACAGGAGAGTGTAGAACATGGAAACCAAACTTTTAAACGTCAAAGGGCAGGAAACTGGGAAAATAGAACTCCCCGGGGTGATTTTTTCCGTGAAAGCCAACGCCCATTTCCTCCATGAAATGGTGAAATACTATCTGGCCGCCAAAAGGGTGGGCACGGCCTCGAGCAAAACCAGGACGGAAGTTTCCGGCGGCGGCAGAAAGCCCTGGAAGCAGAAAGGAACCGGCAGAGCCCGCGCGGGTTCCAACCGCTCCCCCGTCTGGAGAAAAGGCGGCGTGGTGTTCGGCCCTAAACCGAGGGATTTTTCGATAGACATGCCCAAGGCCAAGAGAGTCAAGGCTCTCGTTCAGGCCCTCTCCGTCAGGAACGCCGAAGGCGGGATCTGCGTGTTCGAAAATTTTAATTTCGAGACCGCGAAGACCAGGAATATAACCAATCTGCTCAAGACCCTCAAAATGGAAAACAGAAATGCCCTCCTGGTGACCGACAAGAACGACGAAAAGCTGTTGTTGTCCCTGAGGAATCTCGGGAACGTTACGATGACGCTCGCCGCCGACCTTAACGCCTACGACGTGCTCAGAAGTCACGTCATGTTCGTCAGTAAAGACGCGCTTGAAACGATAAAGAAAAAACTGGAGGTCAAATGAGCTTTAATCCCTATAAAATAATAGAAGCCCCTCTGATGAGCGAGAAAAGCGTCAGACTGAAGGAACAGAACCAGTATACTTTCAGGGTTTCCACCGAAGCCAACAAGCACCTTATAAAAAAGGCGGTAGAAACGATATTCAAGGTGAAAGTAGACGATGTCAGGACCTGCAACGTGCCCGGTAAATTCCACAAAGTGGGCAGGCACGAAGGCCAGCGGCCCGATTGGAAAAAGGCCGTAGTCACTTTAAAAGAAGGCAAGATAGATTTTGCGGATCTGCCTAAATAAAAGGCATAAGGCGTAAGGCAATAATAAGTGGCAAAGGAGCATAGGCACAGAGGCACAAAGTGAAATATGATAGTCCTTATAACACTTTGTCACTTTGGCCCTTTGCGACTTTTCCACTCCCTAAGGGCCTTCGGCCTGCAGCCTGTTTTAAGGAGAAAATATGCCAGTTAAATCATTCAGACCTTATACGCCTTCCAGAAGGACGATAACGGTAAGCGATTTTTCGGATATCACCAAGACGACACCGGAAAAGAAGCTCACCGTCGGCCTCAGGAAGAAAGGCGGCAGGAATAATACCGGCACGGTGATGGTCAGGCATCACGGCGGCGGCCACAGACAGAAGTACCGGATTATAGACTTTAAGAGGGACAAAGCCGGCGTCCCGGCAAGGGTAGCCGCGATAGAATACGACCCGAACAGGAGCGCCAGAATAGCTCTTCTGGTTTATAAGGACGGGGACAAGAGGTACATAATAGCCACCGGCGGTCTCGAAGTAGGGTCAGAGGTGATGAGCGGAAAAGACGCCCCGATAAAACCGGGCAACGCCCTGCCGCTTACGAACATCCCCGAGGGGTCTTTCGTGCACGCCATAGAGATGGTGCCCGGGAAAGGCGCCCAGCTCGCGAGAGCAGCGGGAGCGCAGGCCCAGCTTATGGCCAAGGAAGGCGATTATGTGCTGATAAAGATGCCTTCCGGGGAAATAAGGAAGATTTTAAAGGACTGTATGGCCACTATAGGCCAGATCGGCAATACTGAGCATAACACTATAACGCTTGGGAAAGCGGGCCGTTCGAGACATCGCGGCATAAGACCCACCGTCAGAGGCGGCGCCATGAACGCGGTGGACCACCCCCTCGGCGGCGGCAGAGGCAGATCGAAGGGCAATAACGTTCCCCGCTCGCCGTGGAACCAGCCGTCCAAGGGTCTTAAGACCAGGACGAAAAGCAAAATTTGGAATTGGATGATAGTACAGGACAGAAGAAAATCCAATGTCCATGGATAACGGAGGTTTTTAAATGAGCAGGTCATCTAGCAAAGGTCCCTATGTGGACCCCAGGATACTGGAAAAAGTGCAGAAAGCGGCCAAATCCGGAGACAAAAAACCGATAAAGGTCTGGTCGAGGGCTTGCACCATAATCCCCGAATTCGTGGGATTGACTTTCATGGTTCACAACGGGAAGAGGTTTCTCCCGGTTTTCGTAAGCGAAAGAATGGTCGGCCACAAACTCGGCGAATTTTCTTTTACGAGAGTATTTAAAGGTCACGGTCAGGCTCATACCAAAGGAGCCACCGACCTCACCTAAGGAAGGCAATATGGAAGCTATTTGCAAACTGAAATACCAGAGGTACGCGAGAACCAAGATCTCGCGGCTTGTAGACCAGGTCCGGGGCAAGAACCTGTTCGAGGCGGAGCATATGCTCAACGCCCTGAACAGCTCTTCCAAGACGGTGGTTAAAAAAGCCATAAAATCCGCCGGCGCCAATCTTTCGATAAAGCTTGGCAGAAAGATAGACCTTAAGAACGTCTGGATAAAGCAGGTTTACGCGGACCAGGGCCCGATGAAATCCCTCAGAAGATTCAACGCCGGCCCCCAGGGCAGAGCTATGCCTTTCACGAGAGCCATGTGCCATTTGACGGTCGTGGTTTCGGATTCAAGGCCCGCCTGCCGAAGCCTCGGCGCAGGCAGGGAGTAAATTATGGGACAAAAAATAAATCCTAATTCAGTAAGACTCGGCTATATCCACAACTGGCAGTCCAGGTGGTTCGCTAACTTCAAGGACATGCCCGAACTCATAAGGGAAGATTTCGACATAAGGAATATAATCCGGGAGAAGTTCCAGCTCGCCTCGGTGAGCTCCGTGACTATCGAAAGGCTCGGTTTCTACCTTAAAGTCACCATACATACGGCCCGCCCCGGCATAGTGATAGGCCGGAAAGGCCAGGATATAGAGGCCCTCAAGAATCAGCTGGAAAAGATGACCGGCCGGAAGGTTTTCGTCAACGTCGCGGAGATAAAGATCCCCGAGATGGATTCGAACCTCGTCGCCCAGTCCGTGGCCATACAGCTCGAGAAGAGGGTGGCTTACAAGAAGGCCTGCAAAAAAGCAATAGAAAAGACGCTTTCTTCAGGAGCCCTCGGCGTAAAGATCATGGTTTCCGGAAGGCTCGGCGGCTCTGAGATAGCCAGAAGGGAATGGTTCAGAAAGGGCAGGGTGCCGCTCGGAACCCTTTCCGCCGATATAGATTACGGCTTTATCGAAGCCCATACCGTCATGGGCAAGATAGGCGTAAAGGTATGGATCTTTAAAAAGCTGTTTTTCGCAAAAACCCCGAGAGAACTCGCGGAAGAGCTCAAAAAGGTCCAGCAGGAAGAGGCCATAATAAGGGCCGACGACGTTAAAGCTCCCAAGACCGAAGCTCCGGCAAAGGCGGAGGAGAAAAGCGGG
>PEXN01000023.1 GCA_002774685.1 Elusimicrobia bacterium CG08_land_8_20_14_0_20_51_18
ATATTTTCACTCCCTCCCTCTCGACCGGCTGAAGATGTTTATCGACGCTTCCGCCGAAGCCCAGAGGGCCATGGGGTTCAGGAACGAGAAGGACCACCCTGAAGTGGCGCCTTCCCAGTTCGAGCTGAACTTCTCTTACGCCGCCCCGGTCCGCGCCTGCGACCTCGTACAGCTTTACAAGCTGGTCTGCCGGCAGGTCGCGGCGAATATGGGAATGACAGCCACCTTCCTTCCCAAGCCCATTCCCGGCGTGAATGGAAGCGGCATGCACATGAACCTCTCCTTTTTTAAAGGGGGGAAGAACGCCTTCTACGACAAAAAAGGCGAGGACGGGCTGTCCGCGACCGCCTGGGACGCGATCTCCAAACTGCTCAATCACGCCCAGGAGCTCTCGCTGATACTTAATTCGAGCGTCAACTCCTATCGCCGTCTGGACCCGCGTTTCGAGGCCCCCAACCAGATAAAGGTCTCCTCGGTGGACAGGGGAGCGATGATAAGGATACCGGCCGGGAACGAGAACTCGGTGCGCATAGAGATCCGCTCCGTCGGGCCGGACGCCAACCCCTACCTGACCATGTACGCGACCCTGCGCACAGCTTTAGAGGGCAAGCCGCTGGCCAAAGACGAAAGGAAAAGGGACCGGGTGCGCTACCTGCCGGGGAACATCAACGACGCGATAAGGATATTCCGCGGAAGCGAGTTCATGAAAAAACTGATGGGAGCGGAACAGCACGATAAATACGTCTCGCACAAGCAGGCCGCCGCCGACCGCAGTCCGAAGGAACTGGGCGCGATAGTAAAATCTTCGGAAGTGCTGTTCCACCATGAAGTGACAAACCAGATGCTGTGGAACAAATTCTAAGCGGAGAAAAAACGTAAAGCGGAAAACGGTCTAAAGCTTGAGGGTTAGAGGGTTTGAAGGTTAGAGGGTTAGTTATTCCTTATAAAAAGCCAAACTTCTAAACCTCCAAACTTCCAACCTTCCTGACATTTTTCCCTTTGCTCTTTACTATTTACGAGAGGGGGTTTCACTGCGGGCTTGCCTGCAACCTGAAACCTGCAACAGCCCTGTTACTTGACTAAGGGCTCGTGACAGAATAATATAGTCACTTGGAGGCTTAGATTTGAGATGAATGCGAGGCGCGACGAACAAGCATACCGGTGGTCTGTGAGTGAGGAGCAACGAAGCAGGCGGCCAAAGATGAGCCTCCCCCTGGGGGCTGCCCGCTTTCGGGCTGCGACTTCGTCACTCATCGCTTACATAGCCCCGCTATGCGCGCTCATCGTTCCTCGTCTCGCTCCAAAATCGGCTCAGCCAAATGGCTATCTTATTTTGTCACGAGCCCTAATGCGGCCTTCGCGCCCTTATAAAGCTTGTTGAATTCGGCCTTATAAGCGGAAACATAACGCTGGTCGGTGGTAAAAATCGTGTTTTCCGTATTGAGGGTTTCGGCCGTATCGGACCAGTTGAAAGAGCCGTTTATAAGGAGGCGGCCGTCCAGAACGCAGAATTTATTATGCATGAGCCCGTAGTCGGACCTGCCCGGCTTAAAACGCAGCTCTATGCCCGCTTTACCCGCTTCCTCCTCGAAAGGAAAAGCGGATTTTTTATTGGTCATGATCTTTACTTTAACGCCCCTGGCCCTGGCTCTGTAAAGCGCGTCCATTATCGGTTTGGAGGTAAACGAGAACATGGCCACGTCTATTTCCGAGGAAGCCGCGTCCACGGCGCGCACTATGGCGTCCGCGGTTCCCCCCCTGGGAGAAAAAACGTAATCCGGCAGGGCCGTCCCGTTGAAATTCACCCCCGGCGTTTCGTCTCTGGGAGGCGAAACCGGTTTCGGCCAGGAACCCTGGGTTCCAGGTTTCCCGGCCTGGGACCACATCCATTCGAAATTCTTCTGGTAGCCGGAAATTATTTCCGGCGAAAAGACGAACATCATGTTTTCAAAACTGTAATCTTCGGCCAAAAGGCTCCAGTTGGCGGAGCCGGTTTCGAGGGCCGAGCCGTCGAAAATAGCGTATTTATTGTGCATGGAGCCGGAACCGCCGCGGCCTTTCATTAATCTTATTTCCATCCCCGAATCAAGGATGCGCTGTATCTCCGGGTTGGCCTTGGGATAGACGTGGCCGTAATCCAAAACGATCCTGACGCGCACCCCTCTGCGGCCGGCGGCGAGAAGAGCCTTAGTGGCTTCCGGGGCCTGAAGATTGTACAGGGCGACGTCCAAAGTGCGATTTACTCCGCCTATGGCCCGCTTTATCAGAGCGGAAACTTTCGTTTCTTCGGTAAAAGCGTAAAGGGGAAGCCCCGAATAGTCGTATGAAGCGTAGCCGCCGCAGGCGTTTTCCGGCAGGGTATCCGCCGGTATATTCGCTCCGGCTTTGCCGATCTCCTCCTGCAGGGAGAGCAGGTCCAGGTTCTCCAGGGACGATTGCTGAGCCGGGAGAGGCCGCAAAAAGGAAAAAGCTAAAACCAGGGCCAGGAGGCCTTTTTTGAAGTTATCGTATGAACTCATCAATCATATTCTAACAATCTCCGCGGCCCCGGGCTTGAGGCTTAAGGGAAAAAAAAACGGTTTTTTGGGCCTATGTCCGGCATAAGCCTTATTTTGATAAAATATGAATATAAGAAATCTGAATTCCTCAGTTGTCCCACGGGGACTATCCCTCCCTTAAGAGTTTAAGGAAATGGGATGAGGAATTCAGAAGTTCAATGTTGCATGTTGCCCGCCTGCCGGCGCGCAGGCAGACAAGTCACAAGTAACAACACAAAAAAGCGTGATTTTTGCGTCATTTTTTTAACTTGTCCCTTTTCCTTGGTTTTTATAAGGAGAGGGACTATCCAGTCCTTAAGACTTATAGGAGATGGGATGTGACATGTGACCTGCGACTTGTCCCTTTTGCCTTTAAAAGCGTCGTAAGGGACTATCCCTTCCTAAAGACTTATGGGAGATGGGATGTGACACCTGAAAATTGCAATTTTCAGGTTTAAGGAGAAACATATGAAATACGTCCTGATTTTAGCCGTTATAACCCTTGCCATGGCCGCCTCTTCCAGCTGTTTCGATTTCTCCGGTTTTACGCCGGAAAAGATAGAAGAACCGGAAATAAAACCGGAAAAGATATTCTATTCAGTGGTAAAATCCACACTCTCCGCCGGAAAACCCGGCGACTGCACCACTCCCGTGGAAATAAACGCCGAGGAATCCTTCCACTTCATACAGGAAAAAGATCCGGTCGTAATAGACGTAAGGACTCCCGCAGAATACGCCGCTGGGCGCCTGGAAAAGGCGGCCTCTAATATGGATTATTACGCGCCGGATTTCAAAGAAAAACTGGCCAAACTGGACAAAAAAGGCAAATACCTTATTTACTGCAGGACCGGCAAAAGAAGCGGTCTGGCGCTAGAAATAATGAAAGGCCTGGGTTTTACCGACATACACCACATAGCCGGCGGCATAGTGGCCTGGCAGCAGGCCGGATACCCGGTGATAAAAGAGGGACAAAAGAATAAAGGCGCAAAGCAGAACATGGCCTTTAAGGAATTTCCCTATTCGCCAATTCTCCAATCTTCTAATCCTCTAATCTTCCAGTCTTCTACTCGTATCTGAGAGCGTCAATGGGGTCCAGACGGGCGGCCGAACGGGCTGGATAAATGGAGGCGAGAAAACCGGTCAATACGGCCGCGCAGATCGCGGCCAGAGCCATCCACCATCTGAGCATCATCATGTCGGTATCCCCTTTCATGGCCAGATACTCTATTCCGGCGAAACCCACAATGACCCCGGCGATACCCCCGAAAAACCCCAGCATCATGGCCTCTATCATGAACTGCCTCATTATGTCCCAGCGCGTGGCCCCTATAGCCCTTCTTATCCCTATTTCCTTTATCCTGGAATAAATAGTGGCCAGGCTGACGTTCATGATGCCTATTCCTCCGGCTAAAATGGCTATTATGCCTATTATCATCACCGTCATCATATCCCGGTGCTTGTCGGCCATCTGGTCCTTTATTATTTCCCTGTAATCCTTTATGCTGAAAAGCATGGTACGGCCGTGCCTTGCTTTTATAACCTGCTCTATCAGGCGCTGGTATTTGCTTATCGTCTCTTCCCTGCCGGTATCCACGTTAATACCGTCTATACCGCCTTCGCTCTGCGACCAGCCGCCGAGAAAGCGCTGCGCGGTGGAGATGGGCGCCAGTATCTTGGGCTCCCACATCCCTATGCCTATGAAAGTTTTAGGATTTTTCTCGCCCGGCGGCTCTTTAAGTATCCCGACCACCTTGTACAGGGAACTGCCCAATTTTATCGTCTTACCCAGGAGCTCGTTGTGCTTGATATAGTTCTGAAAAGGGTCTTTAAAGGACCAGAATTTGAGCCATTTCGGTTTTTTAAGCCAGCCGCCGTCTTCTATGACCACGCAGACCCGCTGGTTGTTCTCTATATCGTACCGGTTTATGAAGCGGCCTCTCATTTTGTACACCCAGCCTCTTTTCCGCCATTCCGTCGTAATCCCTCTTACCCCTATATGCTCCCTGAAATACCCGTCGCTGAAAGACACCCATTTATCGAAATAGGGCGAAACCATATAAAGCTCCGGAAAAATTTTCCTTATGGACAAAGCGTCCTCGTAAGTAAGCGTATCGTTAGCCTGTTTTCTTTCCACGTCGGTCTGGGCTTCCCACCTGTTCTTCAGTTCTATGTTCAATCTTCCGGGCCCTGCCACCTCCACCGCTTTTTTGAGCCTGTAATTCATCGAATAGATGAGGGTAAGCGTGTACATAATGGAAATGACGCCGATGGAAATAGCGAAAAAACTGAGGAAGGAACGCATCTTATGGTTCTTTATCTCCAGGAGGGCCGTTCTTATTATCTCAGCGAGGTTCATCCGGCCGTCTCCTTAACGGCATTAAGCCGCCGCAAAAAAACAGAAATAAAGACCGTTTTTAACGGGCAGGAAGGCGGCCGGCTCATACTGCGACCTCCCCGTCCTTTATCTTCACTATCCTGTCCGTGAGGGAAGCCAGCTTGGAATCGTGGGTGACCATTATTACCGTCATTCCCCCTTTTTTGTTCAGCTCCGCCAGCATTTTCATTATTTCCGCCGAATTTACCGAGTCCAGATTGCCGGTAGGCTCGTCCGCGAAGAGCATCTCCGGCTCATTCGCCAAAGCCCTGGCTATGCCGACCCTCTGTCTTTCCCCCCCGGAAAGCTCGAGTATGGAATTTTCCCTTTTATCCGCCAGCCCCACCTTTTCCAGCAGTTCCGCGGCTTTCGCGGAAGCCTCTTTCTGATTTTTTCCCAGGTAAAGCATGGGGAGCTTAACGTTCTCCTGCGCGGAAAGACGGGGCAGCAGGTTAAAAGACTGGAAAACGAAACCGGCGGCCTGTCTTCTCAACACCGACCTCTGGTTGTCGGAAAAGGAGGTCACATCGGTGTTTTTAAATAAATATTTTCCGCCGGTGGGGATATCCAGAAAACCCAGGATATTCAGAAGAGTGGACTTGCCGCAGCCCGAGGGGCCGCAAATGGACACGAATTCCCCTTTTTCTATTTTCAGATCCAGCCCTTTAAGGGCCCTGTACCCCTCGGATTTCTTAAGAGGGTAGGTTTTTGACAGGTTTTGACACTTTATCATTTTCTTCCACGTTCAGGGGCTTGTCGGTGTAGACGGAGTCGCCTTCCTTCAGACCGCCGAGGATCTGTACTTCCATTTCGTTTCTTATCCCGCAAAAAACGTCCACTTTTTTAGCCTTGTTGGTTTTGGGATCGTAAAGATAGACGAAATACCGGCCTTTATCCTCGAAGAGAGCGGAGAGAGGCATTTTTAAAATATTCTTTCTGGTTTCCATGACTGCCAGCACGCGCGCCGTCATGCCCGGCAACGCTCCCACCCGCCGGGTTATGTCTATTTCCACTGGGAAGGTTTTTACGCCTCCTCTTTCGTTCCGGGCGTTAGCGGAAATAAGGCTTACCTTGCCGGGAATTTCCATATTGGAAAGGGCTTCCACGTATATCTTTACGGGCAGGCCTTTTTTCAGTTTCATCACGTCCACTTCGCTTACCCCCAGCTTCACTATCATCCGGGAACAATCCGAGAGCTTCATTATACAGCTGGGATTGTATTCGTTAGACCCGGAAACCCGTTGCCCGGGTTTCATCATCTTAGGCTCGTCGTAATAACCGCCGGTGGAGTCGCATTTGAAAACCGCCCCGTCCATGGGGCTCAGGACGTCCACGGGCATGAATTTGTCGGCGGAGCTCTGACCGGGCTGCACCACGGCGACCTTCTGACCCTTTTTCACGATATCCCCTTCCTGCACCAGGATATCCGTTATCTGCCCGCTGACCATGGAGAACACTTCCACCGAATTCCTGGGATGGATATCGCCGATATCCTCGAAATTTATCTGCATATCGCCCTTTTCCGCCGCGACTTTTTCTATGTCTGCTTCGACCACGGAATATTTCCTGTAAGTTTTATACCCGTAAAAAGAGCCGGCCGAAAAAACCGAGACCAGAACCAGATAGACCAGGATTTTCTTCATTTTTTCTCCTCGCTCCAAAGCTGTTTCCCCACCGCCGCGCCGTAGTCGGCGGCTTTTATGTAAAGGTCGTAATAAGATTCGGCCAGATCGCTCTGCGAGGACAGGTCGTCCTTCTGCGCCTCTATAAGGTCGAGAATGGAGGCCTTACCCTCGGAATATTTCTGTTTTATTATTTCCAGATTGTTCCTGGAAATATCGGCCTTCACGCTGGAAACCTCGTATTTCTTTTTGGCGTAAAAAAATTCCAGGGAAACGGAGATTATCTCCTTTTTTATGGAGAGGCGCAGCTCGCTCAAGGCCCTCTTTTCCCTCTCGAGATATATTTTGGAGGACATGTAATCCTTGTTCCTGTCGAAAAGGTCGGAACCTAAAGGCATGGTCAGGGAAAATTTCAGATAATAGGCGTCGCTCCTTCCCGTTACGTCGCCGAGCCCGAACAGCTCCGAGCGGGACCAGGCCAGGTCGGCGGAGAGTTGGGGTAAATAACCTTTTAACTTGTTCTTTTTTTCCAGTTCCCTTATCCTTATGTTCTCCTCGTAAAGGAGTATTTCCTGCCTCCTCCCCATGGCCGTCACCAGCGATTCCTCTACCGGCAGAATCCGGAGGCTCGTGTCGAAATCCAGCTCCGCCAGGAGATTCTCTTCCTGTGGATCGGCGTAAACGGCGTAATTAAGGTCCATCAGGGAATTCCTGTAATAATTCTCCGAGGACAGAGCGGAGAGCTGAGCGGTCTTCAGGTTGAGGTCGGATTTGAGCAGGTCGGAATAGCTCTTAAAGCCTTCCTTGTAATACTGCAGGGCTTTCTGGTATTCGTCCGCGTAAGAAGCCTCGTTGGCTTTCACCACTCCCATCAGCCTTTTGGCCTTAAGGACTTCGCAGTATTTCTTCACGGCTTTCAGGGTGATCTCCTGTTTTTTCAGCCAAAGCGCCCTTCCGGCCCTCGTCCTGTTTATTTTCGAGATCTCCAGGCTCACCTTGTCCGAAAAATTATTGAAAAGGTTGTAAGTCAGGGAGAGGTCCGAACTCATCTCCTTTTTTTTTACCGCGAAAGCCGTCCTGGATTCGGAATAAGGGATATCGCTGAGGGTATAATAAATATGCGGCAGATACATCCCGGCCAGGGCGGAAACGTATTCGTCTTTCTGGATCTCGAGGCTTTCCGCCTTTTCCCTGACTTCGTGGGAGGAGGCCAGCGCTTCCTTCACGTAGGAATTCACGTCGAATCGGCGGGCCAAAACCGGAGCGGCAACGAGAATGGCGAGAAAAAAACCAAGAGCGGTAACGCGTAAAAGCATTATAAGAATATTATAACAACTATTCCGTTTTCATTAAAGATATTTGTATCTCCGGAATATCTAACAAGAGCTACAATTCCAACGCCATTCCCTCCGCGGCCGCCTCGCATTCCATCTCCGAGCCGGCCGGCGACACCAGTTTTTTGCAATAGACGACTTTTTCATCCATTATTTCGTCGGTATGCTCCGGGTCGTGATGGAAAAGAACGAGTTTCCTGGTTCCGGCGGCGATCCCGAACTTAACCACGTCGTCGAAAGTGCTGTGCCCCCAGCCTTTCTTTTTGGAGTATTCGTCCTCCGTGTACTGGGCTTCCCGAATGATAAGGTCGCTTCCCCGGGCGAAATCCAGAATTTCCGCGTCCTGACGCATGGACTCCTGGTTTTCGCCGCTTAGCCTCGCGAAACACTCGTGATCGGCTATATAAGTTATGGTTTTCCCATGCGTTTCCATCCTGAATCCTATGCAAAGCCCCGGATGGTTGAGATGGCGGTATTTTACTTTGGCTTCCCCCGCGTCCTGCGGGCCCGCCATCTCGACGAAATCCAGTTTTCCCCCCATGTCGGACAGAAGCACGGGGAAATAGTCCTCGGCCATGGAACCGCTGAAAACATTCTTCAAACTGCCGTGAGCGGCGTGAAGACCGTATATTTTAAAGGAATTCTTCGGGTTGTAAAGCGGAACAAAAAAAGGAAAGCCCTGTATATGGTCCCAGTGAGAATGGCTTAAGAAAATATGTCCCTCCATGGGTCTGGAACCGAACTCCTTCACAAGAGAAGCCCCCATTCCCCTGAGCCCGGTACCGCACTCGAGTATTATAAGCGTATCTCCCGCCCGCACTTCTATGCAGGCCGTATTCCCGCCGTAACGCACGGTACCGGGACCCGGGCAGGGACAGGAGCCGCGGGTGCCCCAAAAACGGACCTTAACCGGTTTAGCGCCCGCTCCGGTTGAAGCCGCGGCAGGCGAACTGACAGACGCTTCCGAGGCTGAAATTTTATCGAAAATACTTTTTTTCCCGCCTTCCCCGCGCTCCTCCGCGCCGGAAAGAAGTTTTTCCGCGGCTGAGAGAAGCTCGGAAGGGAGAAAGGGCTTGACCAGGTAAAGATCGGCGCCGGCTTTTTTCGCCTGGAGTTTGTCCACGGAAAAAGATTTGGAGGAAGTCACTATTATCTTTACGCCGGGCACGCCCCCGGGCCCTTTAAGAAGTTCGCATAATTCGTAGCCGTGCATTCCGGGCATCATCAGGTCGGTGACCACCAGCGCGGGTTTAATTTCCCTGGCTTTGTTCCAGGCTTCCAGGCCGTCACAGGCCTGCGTCACCTCGTATTTTTCGCAAAGCATGTCGGCGGCCAAAGTACGGAGTATGTCATCGTCGTCAGCCACCAGAACCTTGTATTTAAGTTCGCCCATAGTCGCGCCTCTCAACTTTTACCGGTCCGCTTTCCCGGCGCTCAGCCGAAAAGGTTATCCAGCAGCATCATTACGATAAAACCGCCGACCAGATACCAGGTGGCCAGCTTGCCGTAGCCCTTTTCATGCGACTCGGGGATCATTTCTCCGCTTATCACGTAAAGCATGCAGCCGGCGGAAAAAGAGAGGGCGAAGGGGAGAAAATCCCGGAAAACCGTGACGGCGCTTATGCCGATAAGGCCGCCTATCGGCTCCACGATGCCGCTTAAAAAAGTTATAAAGAAGCAATAACCGGGAGAATAGCCCAGTGAAAGGAGGGGCAGGGCTATGGCGGCGCCTTCCGGGATGTTTTGTATGCCTATGCCTATCGCCAGGGCCAGAGATTTCCCGGGTTCTTCCATCCCCCAGCCTACTCCCACGCTCATTCCCTCCGGGAAATTGTGTATGGTTATCGCCAGGGCGAAAAGAGCTATCCTTTTAAGATTTACGTCCGTGCCTTCTTTGCCTTTAAAAAAATGCTCGTGGGGAATGAACCGCGCCAGCAGCTCTATAAAGACCACTCCGGTCATCAGCCCCAGAGAAGCGAGATAAACGCCGCCTTTTTCTATGGAAGGAAGCAGGAGGCTGAAAATGGTGGCCGCGAGCATTATGCCCCCGGAAACCCCGAGCATGGCCGAATAGGACTTGTGACTCATCTTTTTGTTCAGAAAGAAAACAGGCAAGGCCCCGATCAGAGTGGCCATCCCGGCGAGGAAGGAGGCGAAAACGGCTTCAAGTATTATTTCCATATGATAGAATTTAAACTTTTAAAAAAACCGCGTACTCCGACGAGGCCTTCCGGCTATTCTTGCTTTTTTTTCAGCGCCATAAGTATCCTGTAAGGCGTGAACGGCGCTTCGCAGAGACGAACTCCGCAGGCGTCGTAAATCGCGTTGGAAAGGGCCGGGAGAGGCCCGTTTATGCCTATTTCCGAAACCGATTTGGCCCCGAAAGGCCCGTTGGGCTCGTAAGTCGGGATAAGGATGGTCCTGACTTTCTCTATGTCGCTGGACGTGAAAATCTTATAGCGGCGGAAATTGGCGTTAAGGGGAGTGCCGTTGGGAGAAAACTCTATCCCCTCGGCCAGGGTATGACTGAGCCCGTTGACCACAGCTCCGTCATTCTGGCCTTCCGCCAGGGTCGGGTTGATGGCGGTGCCGCAATCCACGCAGGAGACATAGTCGACGACCTTCACTTCCCCGGTACGGGTATCCACCTCTATATCGGCGAAATGGGCCGAGAAGGGCGGCGGCGAGGTGCGGGCGAAATGCGAGGCGCTGGCTATTATCTGATGCTGGTTGTAATAGTAAAGGGAGGTGTTGGCCACTTCCTGGAATGTCACCCTTTTCCCGTCCTTTGAAAAAACCTGCTTATCCTTGAGATAGAGATTTTCCTTTTTTTCGTCCAGGATCTTGGCGGCGACCTCGATGATCATTTCCCTTACCTTTTCCGCGGTCTTCTTGACGGCTCCGCCGGAAATAAAGGTGGTACTGGAGGCGTAAGCTCCTACGTCGAAGGGAGTAAGGTCGGTGTCGGAAGAGTAGACTATAACGTCCGTATTGGGAACTTCCAGCACCTCCGCCGCTATCTGGGCCAATATCGTGTCGGAGCCGGTGCCCAGGTCCGTGGCGCCTATAAGCAGATTGAAAGAGCCGTCTTCGTTCATCTTTATCGTGGCGCTGCCCATATCCACTTCCGGTATGCCGGAACCCTGCATAAGGCAGGCCATACCGAGACCTTTCTTGACATGGGAATTTTTATTTTCTGCGGCGTACCTTTTCTTTTTCTCGTACCACCCTATCTCCTTGAGCCCTCTTTCCATCCCCTCCGCCAGCCCGATGGAGGTTATAACCTGCTCCACTCCCTCGCGGCCTTCCCCCATGGCCTTGAAAACCGGCGAGCCTTCGCCCAGCTTTATGTAATTCTTTTTCCTGAAAAGGACGGGGTCCATGCCTATCTTTTCGGCCATCAGGTCCATCTGCGCTTCGAGGCCGAAGAAAGCCTGGGTGGCGCCGTAGCCCCTGTAGGCTCCGGCTACCGGCAGATTGGTGTAAACGCTTTTTCCCGAGAATTTTATATTGTTCTTAACCCGGTACATGGGTATCGTGTGGGAGCCGGAACACATCATGACAGTAAGGGCGTGGGAACCGTAAGCTCCGGTATTCAGAATTATTTCCATGCTCATATCGGTTATAGTCCCGTCTTTTTTTACGCCCGTTTTCAGTTTCATAAAAGCCGGATGCCGGGTTCTGGAAGAGATAAAGACTTCTTTCCTGCTGTACTCCAGTCTTACGGGACTCTTGGTCTTCAGGGCCAGGGCCGCCACTACGTCTTCGAGCACTTCCTGCTTGGAACCGAAGCCGCCGCCTATCCTCGGCTTTATCACCCTTATATCCTTTACGGACAGGTTTAAAGCCTGAGCCACTATCCTTCTTACATGGAAAGGGACCTGAGTGGAAGTCCTTATGATGAGCCTGTTCTGATGGTCGAAATAGCAGATAGTGGTATGGGGTTCTATGGCGCAATGCTGAAAATACGGAATCCTGTAAGTTTTCTCTACCACGTGGTCGGCGTCCGCGAACCATTCTCCGTTCTTGACCTCGAAATCGAATTTCGCCGCGATATTGCGCTTGGCGTCCGGAATATTCTTGGAATCCTTTTCGTCGTGTATTACGGGCGCTCCGGGTTTCATGGCCTCGAGCTGGTCGAGCACGGCGGGAAGGATTTCGTAATCCACTTTTACGGCTTTTACCGCCTCTTCCGCGGCCTCGATCGTTTCAGCCGCGACGGCGGCTACCCGGTCTCCCACGAATCTGACTTTGTTGTCCAAAATATAAGTATCGTAGGGAGAAGGCTCCGGATAACCCTGGCCTGCCGTGGTATGGGGGACCCTGGGAACGTCCTTGTAAGTCAGCGCGGCCCTCACCCCCTTGATCTTGAGAGCCTGCGAAACGTCTATATTTTTTATCCTGGCGTGGGCGTGCGGACTCCACAGAAGCTTGGCGTACAGGACGCCTTTTATGTCCACGTCGCCCGTGAACATCGGCTCGCCGCAGGCCAGGCCCAGGGAATCTATCTTCTCCACCCTTTTATTGACCACTTTAAATTCTTTCGTTTTGGCTTCCGGCATAAATTCTCCTTTATTTCGAAGACTTCCTGAGTTTTTTGGCGGCCAGTTTTACCGCTTCTATCTGCTTCACGTAACCCGTGCAGCGGCAGAGATTGCCGTCCAGGTGATGCTTTATTTCCCCTTCGCCGGGAGTTTTGTTCCTGTCGAGAAGATGCTTGGCGGAAACTATCATGCCGGGAATGCAGAACCCGCATTGCACCGCGCCGGCCTCCACGAAAGCCGCCTGTATCGCGTGCGGATTCTGCACCGTGCCCAGGCCCTCTATCGTCGTTATTTCTGAACCGTGGGCCAGGAAAGCGGGCATTACGCAGGAAACTCTGGAACTGCCGTCCATCAGAATGGCGCAGGAGCCGCAATCCCCGGTATCGCAGCCCTTTTTAGTTCCCTTATACCCGTATTTTCTCAAAGCCTCCAGGAGAGACTCGGAAGGTTTTACTTCCATGGAAAGCGGCTTCCCGTTGACCTTGAGGCTTATTTCAAATCTGCCGTTTTTGTCGAGCGAAAGTTTTTCGTTTTTCATATTATTTCTCCGTTAATCGCTAAATTTCTATTTTCTATTCTCTTAACTTTCTCGCTGGTCTTGCTTGTTTTGCTATTACCCATTAAACCTTTTCCGTTAATCCCTTCAGGTAAAAAGCCGTAAGGTTCGCGGCGAGCTCGGCGCGATAGGCGTTTATCCTCGAAGCGGGGTGAAAAGCCAGCACGGCTTCCCCGTATTTAGCGGAAACGCTTTTTATAAGCGCGGGAGTCAGTTCCGCGCCCAACAGCTCTTTTTCCAGCGCCTCGTTCACGTAGGGGAAGGCGGTAATGGCGCCGAAAGCGAGCTTCAGGTCCTCGAGCCTTCCGTTCCTGAGCCTGGACCTGAAAGCCACGGTTATATAGGAATCCCAGGAAGATCTTATCTTCGAGACTTTTTCAAAATAAAAATCGTCTTTGGCCAGGGAAAGAGGCGCCTGGATCTCGGTTATTATGGCTTCCGTGCCGCATTTAAATTTGCTCGAGTAAAAATCCCTTACGGGCACTGTTTTGGAGCCGGTTCTGAGGGCTACTTTCACGCTCGCTCCGAGGGCGGTAAGGACGACCGGCAGCAGGTTGAAAGCGTTGGGATGGGCGATGTTGCCTCCGACGGTGGCCATGTTCCTTATAAGCTGGCTGGAGCACCTGGAGGCGGAAAAGGAAAGTATGCCGGAAAAAAGGCTCCTGCAGAGCGGATTATTCTCCAAATCGTCGAAAGTGGTCAGGGCGCCTATGAGCAGATTTTTCGGATCTTTTTTTACGTACCTGAGCGGCAGTTTCTTGGCCAGGACTATATTTTCAGTCCCCTCCGGCACGGATTTAAAGGAAAAAGTGCTCGAAGACATGAAAAAAGACTTTTTCTTCTTAAGAGCGGAAACGGCGTCTTTCAAAGTTTCCGGAAAAATTACGTTTTTTATATTGTTCACGAACACCTCCGTCACTCCGGGATTGATAAAAAACATTATATAAATTTATAGGGAAGGTGGACAGGAGAGAAACGGAGACGTTCCCAATCTCTTAATGCCTTAAATCTTAACACCTTAATATCTTAATTTCTTAATATCTCAATCTCTCATGCTAAAGTATGGATTCGGCAGATACGGTTTTTTGTCGGTTTTTTTGTCGGTTTTTTTCAGCTCTATTTCCTGGATCAGGATGGAGGACGGACAGATTATGGACGTGGAATACTGGCCTCCGGTATAAGAATAGGGGTCGCTTTGGTAAAAATTATAGACCATTTTTTCATCGCCCGTGGCCGCGATATCCCTTAAAGCCCTCAGGCCCATGCCGTCGAATTCGGAAATATTTATCGGCGTTCTTTTCATGGTTTTAAGGTTCAGTTTGTAGGCGAGCACGGGGTCCCCGATAAGTTTCTCGCTGTCTTTATAGGAAGCGATCTTTTTCACCACCACCACGTATTCCAGCTCCTGCTCTTTTCCCATGGCGGTTATTTTTCCCAGGAGTTCCTTGTAAGGCAGGGCTTTTTCCGAGTTTATAAAGACGTTTCCGGCCGAAGCGGTAACGAAAGAATTTACGGTCCCGCGGCCGTGGCCGTTGGATTTTCTGATACTCTTGTCCGGCACCCTCGAAGCGTAGATATGCTCCAGTTTGCCCTTTTTGACCAGTTCCAGCCTGCCGGGCTTCACGCCCTCGCTGTCCACCTTGTAATTGCCTATCAGGTCCTCTCCGAAGGAGGTCTCAGAGGGGTCGTCGTAAGCGGAAATGAAAGCCGGGAAGATCCTTTTCCCTATCCTTTCGTTCAGCTTGGGGATCTCGTAATAATATTTGAGCCATTCGTCCTTGTCCGCCCAGGGCTTGGGATTGAAGGAAATGTTCCTTACGAAAAGCTGGTTAAAGAATTCCCCCGCAGCCTGGCCTTCAAAAAGGGCGGGCCCGACGTAATAATCCACCTTCTCGGAGTTATAGGCTTCGTTCATGCTCCTGGCGTATTCGTCCACCTCTTTTTCCATCCGATCCAGGTCCAGGCCGGCCGGGTTGTTGTGGAGGAATATTTTGCTGTCGTTTATCCTGAAACCCTCATCGTTCTGCATGGAAAGGAAGACCGAAACGGAAAGCTCGGAAGAAAAGGTCCTGTAAGAGGTGTTCTCGGAATTCACGAACCTCTTGGTTATCAGGGAATAGTTGAGAAAAACGTCCGAATCCTGTATGTTGGGGTATTTTTTGAAAATGGAAGAAAGTTTTTTTATCCACTCCCTGTATTTTTCCGGCTCGATTTTTCCGAATTTCCCGGAACTCTCCAGATATTCCACGGGCGCCTCTTCCGTCACATCCCCGTAAATCTCCTTTATATCCTTCTTCTTCCTGTAGGCGTCCTTCTGGGAATATCTTTCCAAGGCGATTTTATAGGCCTCGTCGCTCATCAGCCACAGGGATTTCCTGACGGAATCATAATCGTCGGATATGGGGAGGGACCTGTTCAGGGGCCTGTAATCCCTGAAATTCGAGATAAAATTGGAACTGTCGAATTTTTTTTCGCCTATCCGCACTTCCGCTTTACCGCTCCTGTAAACCGAAGAATTTTCGCTTACCAGGTCTCCGAAAGAGGCGCCCGCGTAATAACCCGAAGAGTCTCCGACGTAGTAGGAAACGAAATAAGGCTTGCTGAGGTTTTCGAGCTTCAGCTTGGACACGGTCCTGCCCAGTTCGTCTTTCATGGCCTTCAAAACCTGGTCTTCCCGCGAAAACGCCCCGCCCGCGAAAAAAGTCACGAATAAAATCGCAATAAAAAATTTTAACTTGTTTTTCACTTGTTCCTCCGGTTCTTTATGCTTTACTCCAACGCCTTCCGCCTTATGCCTGCCGCCCTCTCCTTACCTGTCGAAATACGGCGGTTTCAGCGCCGGCGGCATTTCATTCGATTTCCTCACCTTTTCAGTCTCTATTTCGCTGAAAAGCAGGCTTGGCGAAACGGCCGAGACAGGCACCCAGCCCGATTCCGCGCCGCAGGTACCGTTAAAAACGCCGTCGTCGTCGCCCGTGTAGATTATTTTCGGGAAAGTGGCCAGCGGCGTCCCTATCATATTCAATCCCCTTATCGGCTCGTCGGGTCTGCCGTCAGGGTAAACCCTCACGGCGTATTTTATGAGGATGGTATAGCTCTGGGGAAGGGATCTCTGGGTTATCGTAAAACCGCCGGCTATATCCTTTATTATCAGGCCGTAAGGCTTACCGGATTTCTTCACCTCTTCTATGAGCATTTCTCTCAGTTTTTCATAAGGAATCTTTTTCGAGGATTCCACCATTAAATTTCCCTGCCGCGCCACCGTCATATTCCCCTCGCTGCGGCGGCCGTGGCCGTTCGAAGAAGGAAATTTGTCGATCGGAACCCTCTGCATAAGAAAACCCTTAAGCACCCCGTTTTCCACCAGGCCCGCTTTCCCGGCTTTTACCCCCTCGTCGTCGTACTTATAACAGCCTCTCAGGCTCTGTCCCCCGAATTCGCGGATATTCGGATCGTCATAAACGGTCAGGAAATCGGGCATTATGTTTTCGCCTATTTTTTTGGCGAAAGTCTGGCCTTCGCTTTCGCTTTTCTGCCTGTGGCCTTCCATCCTGTGGCCGAAAATCTCGTGCCAGAAAACCGCGGCGGCCCGATTCTCCAAAATGGCGGGACCCGTAAAAGGCTCCTGCAGGGGGGCCTTTATGAGGTCTTTCAGTTCCGAGACGGATCCGGCTATATCAGCGGCCACGGCTTCCTCCCCGGGAAGGTCCTTCATATCGTCGAAATTGTAGTTTTTATACCTGCTCAGATCCATCCCGTCCGCGGTCCTGGCTGAAAGGCTGTAGGAAAGCGTTATGTAATTGTTTCCGGTGACTATTCTGGCCCCTTCCGAATTGGCTATATACCTGTTCTGGTTGGTGTAATGGAAATTCAATCCGGAATTGATGATGAAATCGTATTCCTTGAATTTAAGGGAAAGACTGTTAAGCATGGCTCTAATCTTTTCCCTGTCCAGCGGCTTGGCGGGGACCTTTTCGTAAAAAACGGCCGTGGTCTTGTCGGCGGAAAAATCTCCGGACTTATCCTGTTCTCCGGCGGTGACCTGCTTGTTCATCTCCACCTTCAGATATTTATTAAGCGCGTCCTTATAGGTCCTGTCGGTCAATTCCCATATTTTCACCTTTATGGCGTCCTTGTCCCCGACGGGAAGCCGGGTAGTCCCCAGGTCTTTTGAATTGGCCTCCCAGTTATTGCTTTCTTTGCCCTTTACCTCGTGCGTATTGTCCAGTTCCCGGCTCCCCACCCTTACGTCGACCGTAAGAGTTTTCTGAGCGCTCTCTCCTTCGCTGCTTAAGACTCCGAGATTGGAACCAAGCTGGTAATCTTTTTCGTCCCAGGCTTCGTACTGGAGGAAATAAAGCGGGGATTTTTCCGCGTTCCTGAGCTTTTCATAGGACCTGGACAGCTCTTCGCTCATGGCCTGGAGCAGGGGATCTCCGTCCGCCGCGGTCTGCGCATAAAGGGTCGGGAACGCTAAAACCAGTAAACTTAAAATTATTTTTTTCATTAAACCTCCGACAAATATCGTAAACTGTAAAGAGTGAAGCGTGAAGGGTTAGAAAGCTGAAATATTGAAACGTTTAAACTTGCGAACTTTCTTTACTCTTTGCTCTTTACCATTTACTATTTACTCTTTACTTCCTTGAGGGCCCTTTCCAGGAAAACAGAAACTATCTCTTTTCTGTAATCGGCCTCGGAACGAAGGTCCGTGATAGGACTTATTTCTGTTTTTACAAGTTCCACGGCTTTCTTAACCAGGTCCGCTTCCAGCTTTTTCCCTTTGAGCAGGGAGATGGTCTTCAGGGGACGTATTATCACCGGCCCCACGGAAGCTAGAGCCATATCCAGTTCCTTAAGAACTCCTTCTTCTCCGGAATAACAGAGGCAGAGGCTCGCTTTGGCTATGCCGAAAAGTTTCCTCGGCATCATTTTCAGGAAAACCGCCCGGTGCTTCCATTTGGGCACCAGGAAACCTTCTATAAGTTCGTCTTTTTTTAAATCTATTTTTTTGGGGCCGTTGAGTATGGCCAGGACCGGAAATTTCCTTCTCTTACCCCGGAAATTCAGCAAGACGAAAGCTCCGGCGGCGGCGAGAGCGCAAACCCCGTCCGCGCAGGGAGAGGCGTTGGCCAGATTGCCGCCCAATGTGGCCGTGTTCCTTATCGTGGGGCTGGCGTAATACGGGGCGCAGGCGGCCAGCGACGGTATCCATTTTTTCACGGCCCGATTTTCAGCGAGTTCCGAGATCTTAAGTCCGGCGCCTATAAAGACCGAATCCCGGGTTTCTTTCACGACGCGCAGTTCTTTTACGTCGCTTATATCCACCCAGCATTCGGAGTTTTCCCCGCCGCAGGTGTCGGCTACAACCAGGTCCGTGCCCCCGGCCAGATACTTTCTGGCGGCCGGAAGAGCGGGCAGATTTTTCCAGAGTTCGGCCAGAGAAT
>PEXN01000141.1 GCA_002774685.1 Elusimicrobia bacterium CG08_land_8_20_14_0_20_51_18
GACGCCGTAGACTCCCCAGCCGCGCAGTTTCAGGGCGAGTTTTTTTTCGTTCACGGTGTAAACGCAGACCTTAAAACCGCTTTTTATCAGGACCTTGAGGTTAAGGTAACAGGCTATCCTGGAACTCAGGTGAAAATTCTCACAGCCCAGGTTCTTAGCTTTCCTCAGGGCGGGAAGCAGAAGCACGGTGGACAGGTTGTGGCCCAGAAAACCGAGCCTGGCCTCCGATGAAAGCTCGCGAAGTCTTTTGACGGAAGGAAAATAGAAACTGGACAGGAGGAACTTTTGCGGGAACGCCTCCCCGCCCCTTAAGCTCTTCAGGACGTCCTCTTCTATCCCCGGATAGACGTTCCCGTCGTTTTTTATCTCCAGGTTTATAAAGTCCGCCTTCTCCTTCAGCAGGGAGAGAACCTCCGCCAGCGAGGGAACGCGGGCCGGGGCGGAACCGAAATGTTTCCCCACGTTTATCTTTTTTATTTCCGCCAGGGAAAGTTCCCTTATTTTTTTGTCCACTCCGCCGGTTTTTTTAAAATCGTAATCGTGATGAACCACCAGTTCCCCGTCGGCCGACCGGTGCACATCGAATTCGAAGGCGGTGGAACCCATCTCCAGGGCTTTCTTAAAGGCTTCGAGCGTGTTTTCCGGCGCGTAGCCGGAGGCGCCCCTGTGCGCTATAACTATCATAATTCTCCCTTGAAACGATCGTTCATCCAGGAGAAATACTCCGGCTTATACTCGAAGCCGAACATTTTGTCCCTCTCCGTGCCGGGGCCGTGAAAATCGCTGCCGGCGGTGACCAGAAAAGAATATTTCTCGGCGGTTCTCAGATATTCGGCCGTCCTCGAAGCGGTATGCGCCGGGTAAAAAACCTCCAGGCCGTCCAGCCCGTAATCTTTCAGTTCCGAAAAATCCACGGTTTTGTCCACCACCCCGGGATGCGCCAGCACCGCTATCCCGCCGCAGGACTTTATATCTTCTATCGCCTCTTTAACGTCCGGTCCCATAGGGGGCTCGTAGGCGGGGCCGCCCCTAGAAATATATTTCTGGAAGGCTTCCTTGATGCTTCTCACATAGCCTTTTTTCTTGAGAAGCATGGCCACGTGGGGCCGGCCGAAAGTAGTTTTATCGTTAAGCAGCATCTCTTCTATCCCGCTTTTGACCCCAAGCGCGTTCAACTTGAGAAAAATCCTCTTTATCCTTTCCACCCGGCGTTCCCTGTAATCGGCCAGCTTCGAGAGAAAAGCGGCGTTTTCCGGGTCTATGCTGTAGCCCAAAATATGCAGATAGTCGCTGTTCCTGGTACTCAGTTCTATCCCGTAATCGTACCTTATCTTGTGCCGGCCTATTTCTTCCTTTATCTCGTTCCAGCCGTTTATCGTGTCGTGGTCGGTCAGGGAAAAATAGGAGATCCGGCTTTTGAGGGCCTGTTTAAGCAGTTCGGCGGGGCTCAGCGTTCCGTCCGAATAACTGGAATGGGTATGTAGGTTGACCAGTGGCATTTATAGCGGGGCGAAGCGGTTAAGCCGCGACCACTTCTTTTACTTCAGGGATCGCTTCCTTTATGCTTCTTTCAACCACGTTTTTCAGCGTCATAAGCGAAAAGGGACAGGAGCCGCAGGCGCCGACCAGCCTGACTTTCACTATGCCTTTCGCCTCATCCACATCCACGAGCTCGATTGAGCCGCCGTCGGCTTCCAGCATGGGTTTTATTTTGTCTATGACTTTCTGCACTTTATCTTTCATAAGGTCTCCGTTCTAATTATAAATTATATAAAATCCCGCCCCTCTCTATCTTCTATTCTCCATTCTGTTATGCCTTTTGCCTATTCTTAACTTTCCCGCTTTCTCGCTGGTCTTGCTTGTTTTGCTCTATTCTCTAGTCTCTAGTCTCTCCCTTTATCACCAGGTCTTTTCGAAATAATTATCGGAGAGCTCCCGGCCGGACTCTTCGAAAAGGCTTTTTCGCGAGTTCAGGAAGAAACGGGCGGCGCCGTCTTTATTGAAAAGCCGCCACAGCAAAGCCACGGGGGTAAGCACCAGGTAGAAAACCGCGAATAAAAGGAAAAAAGAAGAGATCCGGCCCAGAATACGGGAAAAGCCCAGCCAAAGGCCGCTTATCAGCCGCGCCAGGGGATTCTCGAAAAGACCCAGCGCCAGGAAAGTTCCGGCCAGCCAGGCGAACCGGATACTGTCAAAAATAAAAAAGAGCGCCAGCGAAAAAAACGCCAGCGCGACCAGAGTTTTAAGAGTTTCTTCCCATTTCATAGTTAAAAAACCGTATAGATAAAGGGGGCCACGGCGGAACCGCCGGAAAAAAATATCAGGAAACCTATAAGGAGCAAAACGACGATGACCGGCAAAAGCCACCATTTCTTCCTTTCTTTCATCAGCCGGAAAAGGTCCCTTATTATCTCCATATTCCCCTCATAAACGACTATTATATTCTTTTTTCAACCGATTAAAAAATTTCATCAACTGAGTAACTCCGTCTAATCTAGGACCAAATCCCGCTTCCAGCCTTCCTTTTCCGGCCATTCCGGCTGTTCTTTCTTTTCGAAAAAACAGTCGCCCATGACCAAAGAGTCCATCCCGGTCCGCATGAAACATTTGTAAGCGTCTTCGGGGGTGCAGACTATCGGCTCGCCCCTGACGTTGAAACTCGTGTTCACTATCAACCCGCAGCCCGTCAACTCCCGGAATTTGGTTATGAGCCTGTGGTATTTCGGATTGGTTTCCCTGTGCACGGTCTGAGGTCTGGCCGAATAATCCAGATGCGTGACTGCCGGGACATCCGAGCGCCTGAAATAAAGCTTTTCCCTTATGGGCAGGGCGTGATAATTCTCCGGCGGCTTGAGGGTCCTTTTCCCGCTTACGTCCGCGACCAGCAGCATATACGGGGACGCGACGTCCATGTCGAAAAACTCGCGGCAATCCTCCCAAAGCACCGAAGGCGCCAGGGGCCTGAAGCTTTCCCTGTATTTTATCTGGAGGTTGAGCTTTTTCTGCATCTCTTCGTTACGGGCGTCGCCTAAAATGGACCTGTTGCCCAGCGCCCTGGGGCCCCACTCCATCTTACCCTGGAACCAGCCCACCACCTTTCCCCCGGCAAGCGCCCCGGCCGCCCTGGCGCAGAGAGCGTCCTCGTCCGGCATTATATCGTACTTCGCCTTATACTTGACGACCGCCTGCCGTATTTCCCTGAAGCCGAACTCCGGCCCCAGGTAAGACCCTTTCATGGAATCTCCGTTCTTTTCCGGTCTTTTCCCGCCGAAATAGAGATGCCAGGCCGCGAGCGCCGCGCCAAGCGCCCCGCCCGCGTCGCCGGAAGCCGGCTGTACCCAGATATTTTTAAAGAGCCCGGAACGCAGGAGCTTGCCGTTGGCCACGCAGTTAAGCGCCACGCCCCCGGCGAGGCAGAGGTTTTCCGAGCCGGTAAGTTCTTTGGCCGTTTTCGCCATTTTCAGCAGTATCTCCTCGGTAACTTCCTGTATGGCCAGGGCCAGGTCGCAATGTTCCCGGGAGATCTCGCTCTCCGGCTCCCTGCGTTCGAAACCGAAAAGCTTCTCCCATCTTTCATCCCGGGACATCGTGAGTCCGGCGCAGTAATCGAAATATTTTTGGTTAAGAAAAATGGAACCATCTTCCTTTATATCCGCCATATTTTCTTTTATAAGTTTTACGTAATTTTTAACGCTATCCGAGCCGGGAACGCCGTAGGGAGCCAGGCCCATGAGCTTGTACTCGCCGGAATTGACCCTGAAACCGAGGTAATAGGTAAAGGCGGAATAAAGCAGGCCGACGGAATGCGGGAATTTAATTTCCTTAAGGAGCTTTATCGAATTCCCGCTTCCCAGCCCTATGGCGGAAGTGGTCCATTCTCCCACCCCGTCCACGGTGAGAACGGCGGCTTCCGGAAAAGGCGAAGGAAAAAAAGCGGAGGCGGCGTGAGAGAGATGATGTTCGGGGAAAAGGAGTTTTATCCCTTTAGGAACGCCCAGTTTTCCCAGTTCCTCCCTTATAACTTCCTTCAAAAACAGCTTTTCCTTTATCCAGACGGGGATCGCCGTAAAAAAGGAGCCGAAGCCTCTGGGGGCGAAGGAGTAATAGGTCTCGAGCAGGCGCTCGAACTTAAGAAGGGGTTTCTCGTAAAAGACCACCGCGTCGAGTTCCGAAGAAATCCCTTTTTCCGAAAGGCAGAATTTCACGGCGTTAACCGGGAAGCTTTTGTCGTGTTTTTTCCTGGTAAAACGCTCTTCCTGGGCCGCGGCGATGATCTCTCCGTTCTCGATCAAAACGGCCGCGGAATCGTGATAAAAGGCGGAAATTCCCAAAATTTTCATATCTGACCCTTAGGATTACCAGATAATTATACAAAACTTGATTATGTATAATTTATTTATGAAGGAAGACC
>PEXN01000158.1 GCA_002774685.1 Elusimicrobia bacterium CG08_land_8_20_14_0_20_51_18
GATCTCGAGCCATTCCTATAAAAAAACCATAAAAAAAGCCGCTCCGGGCAGCGAGGTTTTTGAAAAAGCCTGTCCTCTTTTCGTGCCGCTGGTGGAAGAGGGCTGGTGTTCCAGGCATCCTTCCAGGCTAATCGTGAGGGAATATCTGAGCGGGTTCAAAGGCAAAAAATACGACACCATAATCCTCGGCTGCACCCATTACCCGCTTTTAAAAAAACTCATAAGACGGGAGCTTCCCGGCTTGAAAATAATAGACTCAGCCAGGGCTACAGCGGAAGAAGTGGCTTCCATGCTTTCCAAAACCGGCATGCTCAATAAGAAAGGGAAGGGCGGAGCGGCCTTTATCGTAAGCGACGCGCCCGGCAAATTCAGGAAACTGGGCCGGGAACTTTTGGGCTTAAAAATAAGTAAAATAGATGTTAAGAGGTTTTAAAACTAGAAGGGTTTAAGGGGTTGAGGGTTTAAGGGCGCGATTAGCGGGAGGAGTAATGAAAAAAATTTCGATATTTTTGTTTTTGAGCCTTAGCCTGGGCGTTTTTTCTTACGCGCAGAAATACGCGAAGAAGACCGAGGTTAAACCCGATCAGAAAAAAACCGCTGCCGGGGTGGAGCTTTCCACTGCCACCGTGTCTGTTCCGGCGAAGCCCTCCGCCAAAGAGGGAAAGTCCCAGGAGAAAAAGAGCGTTAAGACCGCCAGGGAGCCGGCGGAAGAAGAGGAGTATTCCGAGGTTATGGTGGACACCTCCGAGCCCGACGCCTACAGGTCCGCGTATTTTAAGGAAGAAAAAAACGCGGTCGAAAAAGAGGACGCGGCGGCCATCCCCTACGTGTACGGTTCCCTCAGGGGAAGTTTTAACGAAGGCGCTAAAAACATAATGGTTTTTGAGAATGAAGAGGGAGTCATAACTTTTATACAGGTTTTTTTGGAGAAGAACTCTGTTTCCTGGAAATTTTTGAGCCAGATAAACAGGAATTAGAGATAGAGGTTAGGGATAAAACGTAACAGGGATAAGGGATAAAAAAGGAAGTTTCTTGTTTTCTTAATTCTAATCCCTGTTCTCTAATCTCTCTTGTTAACGGAGGTTTTTATGAAAAGAAAAGATTTGATAAGGCATTTGACCAAGGAAGGCTGCGTCCTGGTCAGAGAGGGCGGTAAATATTCGGTTTTTTTAAATCCCAAGACCAATAAGGAAATTCCGGTCACAAGACATAACGAAATAGCCGGTTTCGCCGTTAAAAAAATATGCAAGGAGCTGGGCATAGAAATGCCGTAAGGGCAGAGAATAGAGATTAGGGGTTAGAGCCCTGGACCCGGCCGCGGGATACTCTTGGCGCGAAAGGGACAAAGTTTTATAGGCGCAGAGAATGAGAGCGTGAAGAGAATGTTTTTTGAAAAAGAAAACCGGAACACATCCGCTTTCGGGAAAGGGAAAAAACACCGGATGTTTTTTCTTTTTCGCTTTGTGCCTTTGTGCCTCTGCGCCTTTGCTCCTTTGTTCCCCCTCTCCTCCTGCCATTCCGCCAAAATAGACGTCATACAGACCGGCCCGTGGTTCCCCGCCAAAAAGACCGCGGAAGTGGAAGTTTTCTCCGGCCGGGACCAGGTGAAAAAGCCTTTCGGCGGCATAGCGATCCTTCATAGCGGGCGTTTCGTTTTTTCCGGGAAAGCTGTGGCCGCCAGCCTCTCCAAGGCCAGGAAAGAGGCGGCCGCGATGGGAGCCGATGCCGTAATTTATTCCGTGGATTATTACGACAAGAATATAGTCTACGGGGAAAGGGCGGAATGCTGCCTGTCTTCCCTCGCGATAAAATACGTGGAATCCCAAAAAGAGAATAGAGAATAGAGGATAGGGAATAGGGGAATAAAAAAACGGAAAATAGAAAGATAAGAATAGCCTGCGACGCCGACGAAGCGCGCAAATCCCGCGGGATAAACCTGGTGGTGGACCTTTTCCGGTTTTCCTGCACCGTGGCCTGCCTTCTTGAAAGCGGCAAAAAAAATATTGAAATTTTTTCAAATCCCGACCTGGCCGCGGCCCGCTACAGGACGCTTAAAAACGCGGAGCTCTTTTCCGAAATGGCCCTGCCCGTTTCCGGGCAATTCGACAATTCCCCCTATAAAGTCATGACCGCCTCCGATCCCGCCAAAACGGCCGTGGTGGTGACCTGCTCCGGGGCCAAAGCCGTCATGAATTCCGTCAACGCCGGGGAGATAGTGATAGGAGGTTTCCATAATCTGAATTACGTCGTCGAATATCTTAAAAAAAGGGAGGAGGAGATCCTGCTGGTCCCGGCTTGCGTTTTCTACGACCGGAAGCATGTGGAGGATTTCATAGCCTGCGAGGCTTTTTATTCGGTCCTTACCCAGCCACCTGAACGCCTGCCGGGGGCAGGCATAAAATTATTACCCCGCTTTGCGGGGTGTTCGGGTGGCTGGGTTACCGGCTGGGGTAAGCCTGAAGACTTCATGCTTAAAATACACGATACTCCCCGCATATTGGAGCTCATGGGCGTAAAGCCGGAAACGGCGAAGGACGACCTGGAGCTGATAATGAAGATCGGGAATATAGGGGCTGTTCCGAGGGCCGTAATACGCGGGGTGTACGCTTCAGTGGAGAACGCTTTATGAAGAAGAAAAAAGCGGTAGTCCTTTTCTCCGGGGGCCTGGATTCCACTACCTGCCTGGCCTGGGCGCTTGGTAAAGGTTACGACTGCCGGGCGCTCAGTTTCAATTACGGTCAGAGGCATGACAGGGAAAACGGGGCGGCCCGTAAAATAGCGCGGCTCCTGAAAACGCCTTTATACGGGATAAAACTGGATTTCCCCTGGCTTAAGTCCAGTTCGCTGGTGGATGAAAAAAAGAAGCTTCCCGACCTGGCGTATCCGGAGATAGTTTCCGGGAACGTTCCGTCCACTTATGTGCCGGGAAGGAACCTTGTTTTCGTTTCCATAGGCGTTTCTTTCGCCGATTCGATGGGCGCGGAGGCCGTCATACTCGGGCCTAACGCGGTCGATTATTCGGGGTATCCCGACTGCCGTCCCGCTTTCTACGAAGCTCTTGAAAAAGCGGTCAATCTGGGGACCCAAACCCCTTCGGCCGGGAAAAAGATAAGGCTTTTGACCCCTATAATGAAGATGAGCAAATCCCGCATAATAAGACTGGCTTTAAAGCTGGGCGCTCCGCTCGAACATACCTGGTCCTGCTACGCCGGCGGCGATAAACCCTGCGGGAAATGCGATTCCTGCAAGCTCAGGGCGAAGGGCTTCGAGGAAGCGGGAGTTCCCGACCCGGCATTAAGATAGAGGATTGGAGGATTAGAGGAATGGAAGCATTGGAAGGCGCAGGGAATAAGGGAATCCCATATTTGCCTCTAAGCCTTCTATCTCGTCTAATGCTTCTAACCCTTCTAAATTTATTATGAAAACACGTCTTTCAAAAGAAAAGAGTAAACTGATGGCGCCGGTTTATGAAATTTTCTCCTCCTGGCAGGGGGAAGGCCTTTTTGCCGGTAGAAAGCAGATATTCGTCAGATTTTCCGGCTGCAATCTGGATTGTTCCTATTGCGACGAACCCGCTTCCGTTCAAAAGGCGGCCAGCCTGACTCCGCTAAGCGCGGTTGAAAAGATAAAAAAACTTTCGAAGGAGGAGGGAACCCGGTTCGTCTCCTTTACCGGCGGAGAGCCACTGCTTTACGCGGATTTCATTAAAGCGGTTATTCCCGGGCTCGGCCCGGGTTTTTCCTTTTTTCTCGAAACCAACGGCTCGCTTCCCGGGGAACTTAAAAAGGTGATCTCCGGTATCGGCGTGGTGTCCATGGATATGAAACTGCCTTTTTTCTGCGGTAAGGCCTTGTGGCTGGAACACCGGAAATTTCTCAAGCTGGCGGCCGATAAAGCCTATGTCAAAATAGTGGTTTCGCCCCGCGCTCCGCTGGGGGAGTTCGAGCGGGCGGTGAAAATAATCGCCGGGATATCCCGGGATATCCCGCTGTTCATACAGCCGGAAAGTTCCGGGTTCCTGAAGATAAAAAGGGGCGCTCCCGTTTTCGGGCCCTATAAAAAATTTTACGAGGCGGCCGCGCTCAGGCTTGGCGACGTCAGCCTCCTGCCGCAACTGCACAAGATCTGGGGAGCCAAGTAGTAGCTGGTAATTAGTAATCAGTAACTGGTAATTGGTAACCGCAGAAAGGGAACCTCCTTTTTGCTATTTACTGGTTACTGATTACTGTGCGCTATTTTTGGAGGAATTTATGGAAGAAACTTTTCTGATAGACTGTCCCAAATGCGGGGCCAGGATAGAAGTGGAGAAAAGGACCGGCAAGGTCCTGCGGCATTGGGACAAGCCGGACATAAAAGGCAGCGCCGACCCTCTCAAGGACATGATGGACAAGATGAAGCAGGAAAAAAGCAAGCTGGACAATTATTTCGACGGCGCCAAAGACGGGCTCAAGGACCGCAGGAAAGAGCTGGACAAGAAGTTCGAGGAAGAGAAAAAGAGGGTCAAGGAGTCCGGCGACGATTCCAAGCCGATTAACCCCATGGACCTGGACTGACCTGAATTCCTCATTTGTGAGGAATTCAGGTGTCACAGGTTCCAAGTCACAAGACACAAGTAACAGCAAAAAAAGCGTTAAAGTGTCGTTTTTAAGTTTAGCTCGTTTTAGTACCTGTGACCTGTGACTTGCCGCTTGCAACTTGTTGGGGCCACAGGACCTATATAACACAATTAACGGACCTATAAGCGTATAGGCCCAAAAACGCCGCTTTTTTGGGAATTTAGCCGCTTACCGGAACCCCTTTAACCCGCTATAATCTGATTATGGACAAAAGGAGCCTGTTCCCCGCGGTTGTAACGGCTTTGTTTTTTATTTCCATTCCGGCTTTTTCAGAGGTTTCATCCGACCCCGACATAGAGACGAAAATAAGAAAAACCGCCGAAGCCATGGGGACCAGCGTTTACGAGGATTTCCCCGTAAGCGGCGCTTCTTTCGGAAATTTAACCAAATCCGGCGTCGGCTATTCCCTGTCGGGCTATCCTTTGAAAAATTCTTTTCCGGTGCCCGAGCCTCAGCTCACCCGGCAGCCTGCCTCCAAACCCGACCTGTCCTTTTCGGAAACCGCCGGCGTTTATTGGGGCTACGCGGCCACTCTTTGGAACTCGATAAGCGCCCAAATTTCCGATTCGGGGTTTTTTTCGTCCGGAGCGCCCTCTTTCGAGGATATTTCCAGGAACATACTTAAAAAAGTCACGAACAGCGCCTACGCTCCGAGAAAATACGGAGAAAGCTCCCTTTTTAACGAAGAGGGCTTCGTTGCGGAATTCGAAAAAGTCACCGGTTCGAAATTCAACGACGGGAACAGCGTGAAATTTCTCGTGGACGGAGCGGAGTCGTTCAAGTACAAGGACCATCTGATAAAGAACGCCCAAAAAAGCGTCTATGTCACCACCTGGGCTTTTTACGACGACATTACCGGGGTGGAGGCTCTCAACCTGCTGCTCGAAAAGAAAAAGCAGGGCCTGGATGTGCGCGTTATAACGGACGGGAAGATTGTAAGCAGCCACGGGATTTCCATAATAAAGAAACTGGAAGAAGCCGGCATAGAGGTGCTCAGATACAGGGAGAAGGGCCGGGCCGCGGATATCTGGCACGTGAAGATGATAATAGCGGACGAGAGGTACGCCATAACCGGCGGCATGAATTTCGGAGACCCTTATTCGCATAAAGATCCCAAGGGGCTTAAGTGGCGCGACACGGACGTTCTCTACAGCGGCCCCGCCGTTAACGATTCGCTGAAGCTTTTCGCGCAGTTCTGGAACGACGCCATCTCTTCGCAGAAGGCTAAGGCGACGCCCCTCGTCATACCGGAAAAAATAAATCCCGCCGAGGGGAAAGCGAAGATTTCCCATTCTTTCAGCAACCCCCCTTCGGCCGAGGGCACCTCCATACTTACCGGCATGATAAAGGCCATGTACGGAGCCTCCAAAAACATAAATATAGAGAACGCCTATTTCGTTCCGATACCGGCTCTTACCCAGGCTCTTCTTGACGCCAGGGCCAGGGGAGTGGAAGTGAACATTTTCACGAATTCAAAGGACAGCATAGACCCGGAAGCCAAATCCGTAAGCGACATTTCAATGAAAGGCCTGTATCCGCTTTACAAGGCCGGCGCCAGGATCTATCTCAAAAAAGGGGAAACCCTCCATTCCAAATTCATGACCGTGGACGGGATTTACTGCTCTATAGGCTCCTACAACCTGCATCCCAGGGGCGAAAGGTACGACTCCGAGGTGAACCTGAACATAATAGACCCGGAAAGCGTGCCGCTTCTCGACGAGGTTTTCAAAAAGGACGTCCTTAATCAGTCCGTAGAAGTGAAAACCGGCTCGGAGCTGGTCCCCGACCAGAGTTGGTTCTCGAAGATAGTGGAAAAGTATTT
>PEXN01000030.1 GCA_002774685.1 Elusimicrobia bacterium CG08_land_8_20_14_0_20_51_18
TTCACGCAAAAAAGCAGTGTAGCGACTATAACCATAGCCTTATTCATATTTCCTCCAAAAATTCACTTCTTAAATTCAGGGATATATCTGCTTTATATTTTTCCCGTCCCCGTCCGACCAGAAAAATTTCACATTGGAAACAGGAGGGGCCGCTCCCTCCTTATATTCCCCCAAAGAAAATATAAAACCCGAACTATCAGGACTCCATTTGAAAAAATCACAATATCCGGAAGCTATCAGAGAAGCTTCTCCCGTTTTAAGTTTTACAAGCCATATTTCCGTTTGACCTGTATACGCCATTTTTTCCCCATCCATTGAGATGTAAACATTAAACACATTTTCCTTTGCCACCACTTTCCTTTCTTTATTGCCCTTTGAGTCAATTACCAACATTTCCCTGGATTTAACAAGGATAACCCCTTTGCTCCATCCCTCTTCCCAAAACATTATTGGATAAAACACTATTGGGTCGCCATAGACAAGGATGTTACATGCAAAAAAACACAACAGTGTCATGAGAATTTTTATTTTCCTTTTGGTCATACTTTCCTCCAAGTTTCCTTTTAACTTTAGAACAACCTCTAAATTAAAACTTTATACACGGAATCATAGCGTAATTTTGCGGCCGTGTTTCTGAAGCAACCCTCACATTGCCATATACGCTGTCTGTTATTGTCATGTCAGTGTATTTGACATCTGGACCTTGCGGATAATTGCCGGATGCCAAGTTAAATCCTTTACCTGTATGCTGATATGTGGACATTCTATGTTGATGTCCCTGAAAAGCATCCATTTGTTTTATTCCGATATTAGCCGCATTCCCGCCTGTTGCCCGGACAAAAGACCCATCAGACATATTAGGCAAAACAAAATTATCCCCGCTGCCGCCATAAGTATACCCAATATAACTGAAGAGTTCGGAATAAGTTCCAGTTGTCGGCAGGGTCGAACCATCAACCCTCAACCAACCATTGGGGCAAATATTGCCGGCAAAGAACATTACAGCGCCTACCATTTTGTCCGAAGAGGCGAATGGCGAGCGGAGAAGCAGCTGGCGCGGAACCATGGGGTGCCTCGCCGGAAACGGTAATCTCCACGTAAGCCCTTTCCAGATTTTTAACCTTATCCTCAAGCAATTTATTGTTTTTGTCCAGGCCCTGAAGTATTACCTGGAAATTGCCGTTTTTGACGGATAGGGAAAAATCCTGCTCCCAAAGAGCAGTTCCCTCTGTTTCGACGGGAAAAACAGAAAACGTCATCTGGTAAGTACCGTCCCGGTTGACCCCGTTCATATCCGTCAACCTGCCCTGGATATTGAAACCCGCGGGGACGGCCCCGGCTAAACCCGTAAAAAACAAAAACAAAGCAAATACGGAACCTACCTTTTTAACAGGCATTTTAATCCTCCAGATGTAATATGATATTTTTCAGGCGAAAGACTGGATCGTCTACTTAGAAGCAAAGCTGACAAGCTGTTAGTCTGACAGTTTCTCAACGGAACTCCTGCCGATGCAAAATACTTTTTATTTTTTCACATGAAGCATAATCCCCGTAGTTCTTTAAACAGTATACAAAGCAGATTCCAATTTGTCAACAGCAGCGATTTTTTTATATTTTTGCCTATTTTATTAAAAAATGATAAATTGTATTCCATGGTAATGGTAATCAATCTCAATATCGCCATAGACAAAACCGCCAACGTAGGCGTACTTGAAAAAGGGAACATTTACAGGTATCCGGAAGCCCTTACTTTCCCCGGCGGAAAGGGCATAAACGTGGCCAGGGCGCTTAAAACTCTGGGCATAGAGCCAGAAATCAGGGGTTTCGTTTCCGGTTTCAACGGCAGGTGGATAGAAAAGACGCTTGTAAAGGCGGGTTTTAAAACCTCCCTGGTGCGGCATAAGAACGGGGAGTCCAGGATCTGTTATTCCATAGTGGAGAACGGGGGCGTTTCGACGGATTTTAACGAGGACGGCCCGTCCGTGCCGGCGGCCGGCCAGAAAGAGTTTTTGAAAAGATTCGAAAAGGACGTTAAAAAATTTAAAATAATTTCCATTTCCGGCAGAACTTCCCCCGGCCTCGGAAAAGGTTTTTACTCCAAAATGGTCCGGCTGGCGAAAAAGAACGGCGTCATGGTCTTCGTGGATACCACCTGCCTCGCCCTGCGCGAGGCTGTGCTCGCGGGCGCCGACGCGGTAAAGATAAACCATTACGAGTTCGAGGAGTTTTTCGGGAAGAAATTTTCCGAAAAGAACGTCGCGGAATTTTACTCCAGGCACGAGAAATTCGGCCTGAAAACCATAGTCGTGACCAACAGGAACAAGCCTTTTTACTGCTGCTGCCTCGGGAAAGTTTTCAAGATAGTCCCGCCGGAGATAAAGGAGCTTAAAAGCCCGGTCGGCGCCGGGGATTCTTTCATGGCCGGTTTCATTTTCAGCGTTTGCCGCGGCAAGGGAATACTGGAAACACTTAAGCTCTCCTGCGCCGCTTCCTGTTCCGACTGCGGAACGCTCGGCGCGGGCCTGATAAGCCGCAAAGCCGTCAATTTTTATAAGAACAAAATAAAAGTGGTAGAAATAGGCGGGAAGTAACGGCTAGATGCGTGGATGTATAGCAATTTAGAGGCGTGGTTTTGCAGCGTAGTTTTTTTCCACACATCTATGCCTCTACGCCTCCATACATCTTATTTTGCCAAGGAGCTTTTATGAGTTTGAAAAAAATCGAGGATGTGTTCGCCAAGGCCGACGCCGGCGGCAGAAAAGCGCTGACCGAGGTCGAAGTTTACGGGATTTTCAAAGAGCTGGGCCTGAACGTGCCGGAATACCTTTATTCCGGGCTCTCTTCGCTGAACCCGGCCGTTTTCGCCGAAAAGATAGTTTCTTCCCTCCCTTCCGAAAAAGTCGCGCTTAAGATAGTCTCGCACAAGACCCTGCACAAGACCGAATCCGGCGGGGTGAAAATAGTTGCCAGGGAAAAGGGCGAGCTCGAAAATACGCTTAAAGCCTTCCTGAAGAGTTTTAAGGACCTGGACGGGATTCTGGCCTGCCGGTTTTTGGAACATTCCCCCTTTTCGCTGGGCGAGGAACTTCTGTTGGGGGCCAGGAGCGACGACGCTTTCGGTCCGGTGATAACGCTGGGCCCCGGCGGGACGAACGCGGAATCCCTTATAAAATCCCTTAAAACCGGTATCGCCCCTTCCGTGATGCCGGCCGAACTCGCCGTCAACGGGAAGTCCTGGGACGAGTTTTTGGGCGGCTGCTGGATCTGGGCTTACTGCGCCGGGAATGTCAGGGGCTCGAAAAAACTGGCGGAGAACGGAGAGATACTGAAATGGCTGGAGGCTTTCTCCTACCTCGTAAAGGAGTTTAGGGACGGCGGTCATTCGCCTTACGCCATAGAAGAAATAGAGGTGAACCCGCTTTGCGTTTATAAGGGCAGATTTTTCGCGCTTGACGGGGTGCTGAGGTTCAGGAAAGCCGAAAAGAAAGAGAGGATAAGGCCGTCCAAAAAAGGCGTCTCCGGCATACTCAAACCCCAAACCGTGGGCATAGTGGGCGTGAGCGAAAAGAAAATGAATATGGCCAGGATAATACTCAATAACGTGCTCAAGGCCGGTTTCAAAAAAGAGAAAATTTTTCTGATAAAGGACGGCGTCGGCGAGATAGACGGGGTAAAATGCTATAAAAGCGCTTTCGAACTGCCGGAGGAACTCGATATGTACGTGGTAGCCGTTCCCTCGGACCAGGTGCCTGGGATAATAAAGGACGCTTCCGATTCCGGGAAAGTCAACGGCATAGTTCTGATAAGCGGCGGCATGGGCGAAAAGGCGGGCAGCGAGGACCTCGCCGCTTCCGTCGTGAAGAATATAGCGGCGGCCAAGGTCAAAAATCCGGATTTCGCGCTTAGCGGCGGCAATTCGCTGGGCATAGTCCTTAACGAATCCAGGGTCAACACCCTTTTCATCCCGGAATACAAGATGGAATATCCTCTCGGCGAAAACCCGAATATGGCGAAAACCGCCTTCGTCAGCCAGAGCGGCGCCTTCGTTATCTCCACTCTCAGCAAAATGCCCCAATTGAAGCCCGCTTACAGCGTTACCGTGGGCAATCAGCAGGATATCACGGTGGTGGATTACGTGGAAAGGCTTATCGAGGAGGATTTGAAGGTCATCCTCGTCTACATAGAGGGCTTTAAGTATATGGACGGCCTGAACCTCGTGAAGGCCATAGAGAAAGCGAAGGCCAAGGGCAAGGACGTGATAGTTTACAAGGCGGGCAGGACCGAAACCGGCCAGAAAGCCGTAATGGGCCACACGGCTTCGATAGCCGGGAATTACCTGGTCACGAAACTTCTGCTGGAAAAGGCCGGCGCTTTGGTCTGCGAAGATTTCGACGAGTTCTGCGACCTGTCCTTTATGTTCTCTTATTTCGCCGATTACAAGGTGAAGAACGGGGACACTTTTTTCATCAGCAACGCCGGTTTCGAATCCGCCGGTATGGCGGACAGCCTCGACCTGCTTAAAGCGGCGCCCGCGGGAAAGAAACTGACGGAAGAACTAGAAAAAACGCTTAAGGAGCACAGGCTGGACGCCATAGTGGACGTAAAAAACCCGATGGACGTCACGCCTATGGCCACCGATGCGGCCATAGAAAAGATAATTTTAAAGGCGCTCGAAGCCGACGAGTTCTCCGGGGCCGTGGTCGCGATGATACCGCTTACGGCGGCCATGAACACCCTGCCCAAAGGAGAGAACTGGCCCGACGACCTGCAGAAATCTTTCATAATGAAAACGGCCGCCGCGATGAAGGAACTACGGAAACCGGTGGTTTTCTGCGTGGGCAGCGGTTCGCTTTACGAACCTTACTGCGCTTTGGCGGTGGAAAGCGGCATGGTCGTTTTCAGAAGCGCGGACCGCGCCGTGAAGATGTACGAGAAATTCGTGAAGTACAAGTTGGAGAAGTGAGAAAAAAGTGTCAAAGGCGCAGAGGCGCAAAGTGAAATAAGGTAATTTCTATCAAGGTTAACCGACACTTTGTCTCTTTGACATTATGTTCCTCTGCCCCTTTTTTTATTTAGCTAATTTGAGTATTTCCAGGACTTCCTTTTCCGTTATCGTCATTCCCCAGAGATTTACGAGTCCCATGGCGTTCGCGGCTATATCCGCGAAATCTTTTTCCGGCACCCCGTTTTCCGAAAGCTTTATTTTAAGTCCCAGGCCTTTAAGCCAGTTTTCCAGGGCCTTCACGGTTTCTTCAGCTCCTTTTAAAGGGTCGCTTTGAGTAATCCCGAAAATCTCCCTTCCGAACCCGTAAAGCCTTTCCGGACCGTTCTTCTTCACATAGTGCCTGAAGTAGGCGGGCATTATTACGGCCAGGCCCAGCCCGTGCGGCATGTCGTAAATGGCGCTCAGGGAATGCTCTATCGCGTGGTTGGTGAATTCCGCCTTCTTATAGCCGAGGGATTGCAGGCCGTTGAGGGCGAGCGTCGCCGACCACATCATGGCGGCGCGGGCGTTGTAGTCGCGGGGGTCCTTCATTATCCTTTCGGTGCTTTTCATCACCGATTTGACTATCCCGTGGACGAAATTATCCGTTACGAGATTGTCGCTGTCCTTTGTGGAGAAATAGGCCTCTATTAGATGGCAGACGGCGTCGGAAGCCCCGTAGGCGGTCTGTTCTTTCGGGAGAGAATAGGTGGTTTCCGGGTCCAGTATGGAAACTTTGGGAAAGGAAAAAGGCGAGCCCGAGCTGTATTTCTGTTTCGTTTCCTCGTTGGTCACGACGAATCCGGAATTCATTTCGGAGCCCGTGGCCGGTATGGTGAGTACGGTTATAAGGGGCAGGGCCGAGCTTATCCTGGCTTTGCCGCAAAAGAAATCCCATACGTCGCCTTCGTAATTGGCGCCGGCCGCTATGGCCTTGCTTTCGTCTATGACGCTGCCGCCGCCGGCCGCTATGATGAATCCGCAGCCGTTCTCTTTGGCTTTTTTTACGCCTTCCCTTACGTGGGAAAGGGCCGGATTCGGTTTTACGCCGGGATGTTCCAGCCATTCCACTCCGTTCTTTTTCAGGCTTTCCGTCAGTTGGGCGTAGACGCCGTTGGTTTTTATGCTGTTCTTGCCGTAGACCAGCAGGGCTTTCCCCCCGATTTTTTTAGCCTCTTTCCCGGCCCTGGGCACCGAGCCTGCTCCGAAAATTATCCTTGTAGGATTATAAAACGAAAAGTTGTCCATGGTTATCTCCTTAAAAAAAGGCTGAAGGCCATAGGCGGAAGGCGGTAGAATGATCTTTCTTTTTCATTTTCCATAATTTAAGCCTTAAGTCTTATGCCTTATGCCTGTTTTTATAACAGCAGCAGTTTGCCGAGCATAAGCAGAATAAAGAGCCCGGCTACGTCCGTGACGGTGGTCAGTATCACTATCGAAGAATGAGCGGGGTCCAGATTCATCCTTCTCATGAGTATCGGAATAAGCGCGCCGGCTATCCCGGCTATTATCATGTTGAGCGTCATGGCGGCGAAAACCACGAAGCCCAGCAGAAAGGTGTCTTTCCAGAGCCAGAAAACGACGCCGGTGATGAGGCCGGAAACCAGCCCGTTCACCAGACCTATCGTTATTTCGGTATAAATTATTTTCCTGACGTTTTTAAGGTCTATTTCCCCCATGACTATGGAGCGGATGACCACGGAAAGAGTCTGCGCCCCCGCCGCCGCCCCCTGGCCCGGTATCATGGGCAGTATTACCGCGAGCGCGGTTATCATGGCTATGGTGCTTTCGAAGAAAGCCACGACCCCCGCCGACATGAAGACGGTGAAGAGATTTATTATGAGCCATTTGAGCCTGTTCTTTATCTTGAAGCCCAGGGGAGAGTCTATCTTTTCGTCGGGATTGGAGCCGAGAAGAAGCTGCATGTCCTCTATGCTTTCCTCCCTGGCGGATTCCATCACGTCCTTCGACTCTATTATCCCCAAAATCTTTCCGCTCGCGTCCACCACCGGAAGGGAAATGAAGTTTTTGGAGGAAAAGATCTTCACGAGATCGTCCTTGTGCGCGTAGGGGGAGACCTTCATCACTTTTTTTATCATTATGTCTTCCAGCTTTACACGTTCGTCGGAGATGACCAGGTCGCGCATATTCAGAACTCCGGAAAGGTTGTTCTGGTCGTCCACTACGTAAATATAGCTTTTCAGCTCGTTGAATCTGGCCAGCAGTCTGAGCTTGGCGACGGCTTCGCTTACGTCCAGGGTTTTCTTCAGGGAGATGAAATCCGGGTACATCAGCCGGCCGGCGCTGTTTTTGGGATAGTCGAAGAGATAATAAAGGGAGGTTTTGGCGCTTTCGTCCATATTCTGGAGTATGGCCTTCACCCGGTTCTCGCTCATGGTCTTTATTATCGAAACTATTTTGTATTTCTCGGTCCTGGAAAGTATTTCTTTCGCGGTTTCCGGCGGCAATTTCTGGAGGATCTTCCCGGCTGACCTGGAATTGAGATGTTTAAGGCATTTGACCTGGTTTTCCACGGAAAGGTTTTTGAAAAGGTTTACGGCTTCCTTGACTTCCAGGTTTTCGAAAACGCCGGCTACCCTTTGCGGATCGGCTTTTATCAGATCTTCTATGACTTTTATGGCCGCTTTATTTTTTATCATGTGAAGCCCTCTTTAGCCTGTCCATTATCGCCAGCCCCAGTCCTTCGAGAGGCGGTTTTTCGGCGTATACCGTTTTTATGCCGCGAGCCTCGGCGCCGTGCAGGAAATCGAAAAGATTGGCTGCCGCTTCCCTCAGGTCCCCGGAAGGGGAGAGGACCCGGGTGTAATCGAATTTTTTCCCGGGCCTCGCGCTGAAAGCCAGGTAGGCGGTTTTCCCCTTTCTTACGGCTTTCCCGGGGCCCGTAACTATCAGAAGTTCCGCTTTCGGGGAATAATGCTTTTTCGACTGCCCTGGCGCTTCAACGCCCCGTTTTTTCCCTCTGAGCAGTTTGCGGCCGGAAATTTTTTCTATCTTCTCCGTTTCCAGTCCCCCCGCCCTTAAAAGCCGGAAGGTTCCTCTTTCGTATTTCAGGATGGTGGATTCCAGTCCTATGCGGGTTTTCCCCCCGTCCAGTATCAGGTCCGGGCCTTCCTTAAGCTGGCTGTAAACGTGTCCGGCTCTGGTGGGGCTGAGCCTGGAGAAGAGATTCGCGCTCGGAGCGGCCAGCGGGGTCCCGGAGGCTTTTATCAGTTTTAGGGCGATTTTATTTTCCGGCATTCTTACCGCCACGGTGTTCAGCCCCGCGGTAACTATGTCCGGCACCGCCGCTTTTTTGGTAAGCACCAGCGTAAGCGGGCCCGGCCAGAATTCCCTTATAAGTTTTTCCGCGGCCGGCGGCACGGTTTGGGCCAGCAGGCGGAGCTGTTTTTTTTCGCAGATGTGCACGATGAGAGGGTCGAAGCGAGGTCTTTTTTTTATCTCGAAGATCCTGGCCGCGGCTTTCCCGTCGAAAACGGAAGCGCCCAGGCCGTATACCGTTTCGGTCGGAAAAGCCACTACGCCCCCGTCTTTAAGGAGTTTCGCCGCGAGCCTTATGTTTTTGGCCGTCGCTTTTAATATTTTTTTCGTTTTAGGTTTTTTCATGCCTGCGCCTTCCGTCTTTCGCCTTCTGCCTCTTTCAAGTGACAAGTCTCAAGTTACAAGTTGCAAGCCAGAGTTTAACTTATCAACTTTTCAATTTATAAACTTTTTTCTTCTCAATTTCTTAATTCCCTAATTTTTTAATCTCTTAATCTCTTCCCTATGTCTTCCGCCAGTTTTTCCTGAGATATTTCTCCCAGCCGCTCTTTTTCAGTTGTTCGTTCCTGGAGAGCAGGGCTTTTTTGTTGCTTTCGCGCGATCTTCGCAGTTTTTCGCGGAGCTCGGGATGTTTGAGAGACAGTATGGCGGCGGCCAGAAGGGCGGCGTTCTTCGAATTGTTTATGCCGACCGTGGCTACGGGAATGCCGGGAGGCATCTGGACTATGGAGAGCAGGGCGTCCAGCCCGTCGAGGGATTTGGATTTAAGAGGGACCCCTATCACGGGTAGTACGGTGTAGGCGGCCACCACCCCGGGCAGATGGGCCGCGAGGCCGGCGCCGGCTATAATGAGCTCGAAGCCTTTTTTTTCGGCTTCGAGGGCGAAAGCCGAAACGTATTCGGGCATCCTGTGGGCGGAAAGGAGTTCCACCTGGAAGTCTATCCCCAGGCTTTCCAGGGTTTTGAAACAATCTTTCATGAGGGGCAGATCGCTGTCGCTGCCCAGCAAAATGGCCGTTTTTGGCATATGTCCTCCTTAAACGCGAAATTTACCCGGCGAGAGTTATATTGACGACTATGAGTATCAGCACCGTAACCGCGAGCGCCGCGGTGAGGGAGACCAGAAGAGAGAGTTTTTTCCTGAGCGCTTCGACCTCGACCCTGAGCTCGGCGATCTGCCTGGCCGAGTTTACGGAGATCTTGGCGTGTTCCACCACGAGTTTTTCAAGCGCGAAAAAATCGTACTGGAGGGTTTCTTCGAAGGTCTTCTCCTCGGGTTTTCCCCGGAGAGTGTTTACGGTTTTTATTATGTCCGGGGCTTTAGAGAGGAGGAGCTGCCAGGGCAGTTTTGCTAAAAGCGAAAAAAAAGGCATAAAAGTTCTCCTTGAAAACCGGTTTTAATTAATTATATTAAATTTGCCGCGTTTATTCGCCTGAAAACGGAGTTCTTACAGGCCCAGAAAACGGACGGCAAAGCCGCAGGTCAGGACGGCGAAGCCCGCCATGGCGTGGGAATATCTTTCCGCTTTCGAAAAGGAAACGAGTTTTATGCCCCAGAGCGAAACGAAGACCATAACCAGCATGGTGGAAATGGTTATAAGGGTAAAGACGCCGGTCACCAGTAAAAGCGCCGGGATGTTGCGGCTGGCCGCCGGATACATGACGAGCGGGATGAGCGGCTCGCAGGGGCCGAAGACGAAGATAGTGAAAAGCACCCAGGGCGTTATGTTCGCCTTTCCGGTCCCGTGGGAATGAACGTGACCGCTTAGATGCGAATGCCCGTGCGCGTGGACCGTTCCGTCTTCATGAGCGTGCTCGTGCAGGTGCGTCCTCTCCGCGTAGGCTTTTTTAATCCCCCAGATAAAATAGAAGGAACCGAAAATTATCAGCAGCCAGCCCGCTATGCCGCCCCTGAAAGATTCTATGTTCGTAAGCCGGGTTATTTCCGCGCCGAGGTATATGCCCAAAAAGCCGAGCAGAACGGAACTGAGTACGTGCCCCATGCCGCAAAGGACGGTTATGACCGCGGTCTTTAAAGCCGACCAGTTCCGGGCTTTGGCCATGGCTATGAAGGGGATATAATGGTCGGGACCCGTAAGCGTGTGAAAAAAAGCTATCGAAGCGGCGGTAAACAGCAGTATCTTGGTTTCCATAGTGAAATTATAGGAATAATTCCCGGTACCGGTCAAACGGGGCCGGGCGTTCCAAAAAATGGTAGAATGTGTTCAGGCTTCATAAACCTTTCTTTTCAGTCGGCGCCGCGTGGAAAGCGCGAGGATAAAATTACGGAAACAACTGACAAAGTCACGAAAGTACTTTTTACCAGTATAATGCGTCCCATAGGCCCGGCTTACGGCGACGCGGAAAGCGTAGGTTACGAACTTTTACACGCCCAGGTTACCAGAGCGCAGGGGATGTTCAGCCCCAGGGCGGTACACAGGCAGTTTTCCCTCGATTATATAGCCGAGAATCTGGAAAATCCGACCACGGTTCTGCATTACCCCTCCAAAAAAGAACTGATAAAAGAACTCAAAAACGGCTATGACTACGTAGGCATTTCGTTCATAATGGTGACCTATCACCGCATGAAAGAGGTCTCGGCCCTGGTGAGGAAATATTCCCCTAAAAGCAAAATAATACTGGGCGGTTTCGGCACCGTGCTTCCCGACGACGCCCTTAAGCCCTACGGAGATTATATCTGCCGCGGCGACGGCGTGCCTTTCGTCAGGGAAATACTCGGCCAGCCCCTCCTGAAGACCTATAAGCATCCCGTCATAGAAAGCCGTCTCCGGGTCTTTTCGAAGACCGTTTCCTATACCGGCATGATCTTCGCCGGTCTCGGCTGTCCCAACGGCTGCGATTTCTGTTCCACTTCGCACTTTTTCAAAAGACAGCATATAAAGCTTTTAACGAGCGGCCGCGACGTTTACGAGGTCGTAAAAAAACACCTGGCGATAAACCCCGACGCCCAGTTCACCATACTGGACGAGGAGTTCCTCCTGGACCAGAAAAGGGCCCGGGAATTCAGGCAATGCGTGAAAGAGGGCGGGAAGCCCCTTTCCATCTTCGTTTTCGCCAGCATAAAGGCCCTGAGCCTGTATGAGCCGGAAGAATTGCTGGAAATGGGTATAGACGGGGTCTGGATAGGTTATGAGGGCGAAAGAAGCGGCTACGACAAGAGGGCCGGGAAATCCGCCGAGGAAATTTTTTCCGGGCTCAAGCAGAACGGCATAATGATCCTGGCCTCGATGATAGTCGGTTTCGACTACCAGGATACACCGACCATAAAAGCCGAGTTAAGGCGTCTTTTGGCCATGAAGCCGGACCTCTGCCAGTTCATGATCTACAATCCCAATCCCGGCACCCCCCTTTACGAAAGGGTCAAGGCGCACGGAATACTGCGAGAGGAATACGAAAAGACCCCTAATCTTTACTGGAAATTCGCCAGCGGCTTCAGGTCCCTTTTAAAACATCCCAAGATGAGCGCTTCCGAGATAGAGCGCGCCCAGAGCTACTGTTATAAGACCGATTTCAGGGAGTTGGGCCCTTCCATCTACAGGATAGTGGACACGATGCTCACCGGCTACCTGAAGCACAAGGATTCCTCCAATCCTTTTTTGCGGCTGAAGGCCGAGAGATACGCCCGGGAGCTCAAAAACGCCTATTCCGTTTTCCTTCCCGGCGAACTGTTCGGCCCTTCCCTTAAGGCGAGACTGCTGGTCAGGGAAACGAAGAAAAGGCTTTATTCCGTCATGGGCGCCCCGTCATTTTTGGAGAGAGTGCTTTCCTGCCTGGCCGTAGTCGCCGCGCTCTGGACTTCCTTCAAGCTCCGTTTTAATCTTTTCCAGAATCCCGAGCTCATCAGGCGCGCCTGGCGCTTCCCGCCGGAGAGGTTCAGCGGCGAATGGTTCAAGGAAAGGCTGGAAAAATACCGCATACCGGAAAAATTCAATGTGCTGGTGCAGGAGTACAGGGAAAAGAAATACGTGCGCGTGAGTTTCGAGGGCGTGCTGGACAGTCAGAAGGCGGAAAACATAGCGCAGGATTTCAGAGACTATATGCGCAGGAATAAGGTAAAAGTTCTTATAGATTTTCAGAAAATAAAAGAGGCGGAAAAAGAGGCAGTTCTTTCTTTTCGCAACAATTTGCGGGAGTACAAGGGCCGGATAAAAATTTCCATTCCTCCCAAGGTCGCTTCCAATTCGGCCAGCCTTCTTCTTATGTCGGAAGTCTTCAAAATAATGAAATAAGGTTTTACGAGAGGAGAGTTTATGAAACGTTGCCTCAATTATACCGGCGTTTTTTTTCTGTTTTCCATTTTTTTCTGGTCAACCGGTTCCGCCCAGCAGATAGACATCTCCTCCGTCCCGGCCGTTCAATACGGCGGGAACCTTCCGGTCTTCAACGCCACGCAGGAACAGGATACCCTCAGGCCCGGGCAGGAACACGTGGGTCCTATGAGCATTTACAAGTCCTGCGACGGCTCGGACATAGGCTCGGACGCCCTCTGGAAGTATCCGTCCGAATCCTGGGGCGACGGGGCGGCTTTTATTCCTCCTATGGGAGCTTGCAAAACTAAGGAGATACTGGACGAGGACGGGAAGGGTACCGGGAAATATAAGATCATAAGGAATAAGATAGTCAATCTGGCTATGTGCACGGATCTGATCTGCAATGAAAAACTGGAATTTGAAAGGATCGATTTCGGCGAGTTCTGCGTCTGGAGAGTGCACAAGAAAACCTGGGAAAAATTTTTCGGCGGGAAAAAATTCAAGCTCGTCCTTATCCTTAAAGACGGACGTTTCCTGCAATGGGAGATAAAAGACCCTGTCAAGCGCAACGGTATGCCGCCTTACGGCAACCTCGCCTATAAATCGGCGCCCGCCTGCTACAAGCTCAAGAATATGAAGTGAGCCGCGTTTTTAATTTAGGCTTTTCAGCCACAGCGAGCGGTTTTCGCTTTTTGTCCCTATTTTTTTGTTTTCGCCGGCTGTCCGCCCCGTTTCCACCCCTCTTCAAAAAAAATATTCTTCCGCCATTTCTTTTTTCAATTCGGTTAAATGAACTTTTTTCGGCAGGAGTTCTTTCGGCAGGAAAAAGAAATTGGCTATCGCCGCAGGTATTACGGCGCTGGCTATGACCGCCATTACCAGCAGGGAGTACTGGTTAGCGTCTACTATCCCGTGAGAATATCCATACAGGGCCGAGATGGTCCCGAAAGTCAGGCCGGTGGACATCAGGAGCGTGTAATACCATCTTTCGTCTTTTTTCTTCCTGAAAACCGAGATGACGGGGTAAAGACCGAAGATCTTGCTGACGACCTTGGCGCCCAGCAGCAGAGCCAATACCAGAGGCGCCGCGGCAGGGGCCGGTATGGAAACGAGCGTCCCCGCCCTCAAAAAATAAAAAGGCGTTAGAAATCCGACGGTAAGAGTTCTCATCCTCCTGAGCCACTGAGAGTTTTTAGAAGCGAATCTCGCGAGAACCATTCCGGCGATATAAGCCGGCAGTACGGCTTCGCTGCCCGACCATAAGGCCAGAGCCCCGAGGGCGAACAGGAAAAAAGTTATCCACTTGACCCTTATGGCGGCGGTCCTGTTCCCGTAAAGCGAGGTCAGCCTGTTTGTGATATAAGGGAAAAGCGCCAGCGCCGCGGCCGAAGCCAGGATGAAAACTACGGTTTTGTAAGTGAAAGGCGCGAAAAGGATTCCGAGGGCTATCACCGTGCCGAGGTCGTTAACGAAACAGGAGCCGAGTACGCCCTTCCCGAATTCTCCGGAATTGAGTCCGGTTTTCTATCATCACCGCGTAAACCACGGCCATGGAGGTGGTGGAGAGCGCTATGCCGGCCAGAATACTCGACTGGCAGGACCAGTTCAACAAGTAATACGCCGTAAGCGACCCTCCGACAAAAGGAGCGAGAAAGCCTATGAACCCCACGATAAGAACTTCTTTCCATTTTATTTTTATGGATTCCGGGTCCAGTTCGGCTCCCGCCAGGAAGGTGAGGAGAATAGCCCCGCTCCCGGCTATGAATTTAAGCCATTCGGAATTGGCTCCCAGATAATCAGGCGGCAGATATTTCCCCGCCAGGGCGCCGGTTGTTACGCCCACGCAGATTTCCACCAGGGCTATGGAGATTTTCAGGTGATAGGCTATTACGGCGGAGATTACAGCGAGGCCCAGCCACAAAGCGGCTATGAAGTAAATGTGTTCCATGAAAGTTCTCCTTTGTAGGAGTTATCAGCCGGGGGCGGTTATAGGGAGAACTCCATCTCCAAAAATATTTTATTAAATAATAAAGGGCCTATCAATTGTCAGGGGCGTCGTTTCCCGCCGATATCTTTTTCTTCAACCTTTCCACGTCGAGTTTTTTTACGTACTTTATATAGCTTCCATAAAATGTTTTATTGAATTTAAAGCCGCCGTCCGTCATTTCCCTTATGGCTTCATCTTTACTCCAGCCCTGCGCGGCTATTCTGTATATCGCGACCATAATCCCCGTCCTGTCGGCGCCGCGCCGGCAATGGACGAAAAAGGGCGCGTTTTTAGAGTCTGAAACCGCTTTAAGGAATTGCAGGACCTGTTCGTCTTTCGGCTTTTTAAAGGAGTTAAATCTGATGCGGAGGTAATTCAGTCCGGCTTTTTTTGCGGAGTCTTCATCTTTGTGATCGTCCCTGAGGTTTATTACTGTCTTTATTCCCAGTTTTTTAAGGGAAGAGAAGCCGGTAGCCTCTTCCGGCTGGGCGCCCCTGTAAAGGTCCGGGCTTACCCTGTAAAAATTGTACAGGCCTTCCCCTTCCAGCTTTTCGGCCGGCACGCCTATTGAAACCGCGGTCCCGGAGCTTTCCCGGACTATCCTGTCGTCCATCACCCATTCATCCCAGGAGGAATCCCAGCCCGGATAGGTTATGTAATGGAAGCCGTTCTCTTCTTTGAGTATTTTCGCGTCGTAGAACTTACCTTCCCATTCTACTTTTACGGCGGAACCGGCCGGCCAGGTCCTGAAGAGTATTTTTTTAAGTTCTCCGGTTCCGGCTTTTTTAAGGTTTTTTCCGCTGTAAGTAAGATATTGCAGTTCTGCGTTCCCGCCGGAGCAGTTTTTTATTCTCGCAATCGCCGAGTCCTTGTCCAGTACGTATTCTCCGGTCTCGAATTCACCGCAATCCTTGGGCCCCCGCTTTTCTGAAACTCCGGATAAAACGAAATCTTTTAGTTTTTTCGGGATATAGGTTCCGGACATCTGTTTTTCCGCGTATCTCATCGCGTCGGAGTTTTCTTGAGCCAGCTCCGCCAAAGTTATCAATCCGTCTCCGTTTCTGTCGGCCAGGGGCTCTCCGCGCAACGCCGAAAGCAAGGTCTGCGAGAAGGTCCAGTTGCCGGTGGAGGTGTTGGATTTGGAAGCTGAAGTGGCGGAAGCGGCGAAGACTCCTTTTTTGCCGAGTTTTTCGGCCAGCTCGCCGAGAAAGCCCGAATAACAGCAGTCCGCGGTCAGAAGAAGCTTTTTCCCCCTTAAGTTTTCAAAGGCGGAAAAAAGGTCGTTCTCGGAAAGGCCGGTAAGGGCGGCGCTGGAAGTGTTTATGTCGTAATTGGCGAAAAAGCGGCCTTCCCCTGGTTCGTTCAGGCCGTGGCCGGCGTAATAAAAGATAAAGAGAGAGCCTTTCCCGGCCTTTTTGCCGGTTTCTTCTATCGCTTTAAGGATATTGGCCCTGGTCGCCTGCTTGTCCAGAAGGAGTATCATGTGGTCTGCCGGGACACCGGCGTCGAGGAGAGTTTTGTGGAGTTCGGCGTCTTTCCTGTTCTCTACCGGATAGGATTCCAGCGAGGCCGCGTCTTCCCAGCTCAAAACGCCGGTTATCACGGCATAGGTCTTCTCCGGTTCCAGGCTTTCGGGAAAACCGGCCGCCGGGAACAATGCCAGGAGAGCCGAGAAAAGAAATTTATTTTTGAAGGTCATTTTTATCCTTATTTCGTCTTTTCAGGCGTTTTTTTCTTTTTTACCGCGGGCTGTTCCCAGCCTATAAGTTCCACGTCGTTAATAGAGTCGCCTGTGGTGGAATAATCCATGACCTTTATGGAGAACCTGTACTTCTCACCAAGCCTGAAATCTTTGGCCTTATCCGTGAACAGTATCATATCCTTTTTGGCAAGCATATAGGATTCCTGAAGATTGGCGTTTTCAGAGATCAGGATATTGTTCCTCATGCAGGGTTTGCACATGGCGCCTTCAGGACAGGGCGGGCAGGTGTAGATCTTTACCACGTAGCCTTCCGTGTTGAAAAAACCGGAAGCGGGCTTTTTGGCCTTCAGAGCGCTTATGGAATAAAATTTGAATTTTTTAAGGGAGTTTGTCGTTTCTTTTCCGTTTTTTGTCTCCGCGTAAGCGTAAACGAGCAGGGCCAGGCAAACCGGGATAAAAAAAAGAGTTTTAACCGGTTTAGAACGCATTACCTTCTCCTTTTGCCGAAGAGGCGCAGGAGTTTCAAAAAGAGGTTTACGAAATCCAGGTAAAGGGTAAGCGCCCCCGTTATGGATTCTTTCGTGTCTTCCTCGGTGCCGGCGTTGCCTATTATATTGGCGTTCCTTGTTTTCTGGGTGTCATAGGCGGTAAGGCCGGTGAAGATGACCACTCCCGCCCAGGACAGGATATAATCCATCCTGGAGCTTTTCATGAAAAAGTTGGCCAGGCTTGCTATGACCAGGCCGAAGAGGCCCATGACCAGCACCTGGCCTATCGAGGTCAGGTCGGTTTTGGTAAAGTAGCCGTAGGCGCTCATTACCCCGAACATCCCGGCGCTTATGAAGAAGATCCGGCCTATGGATTGTATGGTGAAAACCAGGAAGATAATGGAAAAGGTCAGGCCGGTGGTAAAGCAGTAAAGAAAGAACAGAAAACCGGCCGCCGTGGAGGAGAGCTTTTTTATGAAGACTATGAGCCCCGAGACCATGAGGAGCTGCAGGCCGAGAAGGGAGTAAAAGATCAGCTTGTTCAGGAGTATATATTTGTAAATGGCCGGGTCATTAGCCGCATAATAGGCCGTGGAGCCGGAAACTATAAGCCCCAGGAACATCCAGCCGTAAACCTTCTGGAAAAAACTTTTGGTCTCTTCGAGGGCCTGCAAATCGTAAGGCCTGGTCTGAGTTTCCAGCGTGGGTTCCATTTTTATTCTCCAGGATTACCGTCTTCGGAATATATGCTATCAAATTATTTTTTGTTTTTTATATTTCTATTTTTTCCGGCCAGGGCTCGGCCTTCGCCGCGGTCCAGACCTTGTTTATGTAGTTCAGGATAAAATAATTCTGCAGTAAATGGATATAGAAGGAGCCTCTTTCGGTAAGCAGGAATTCCCCGTCCTTTTCCCGGCAGAAGCCGAAGGTTTTCAGAAAGAAAAAAAGCAGGTTTATTTTAAAGTCTTTTTTCCCGAAGGTTTTTTTAAGAGCGGCCTTGTTTATTCTGGCGTCGTAAAATCTCCAGTAAAGCCAGTAATACCTGTTCAGTTCCGGCGAGATATGCATATTAAGGGCGATGGGCAGTTTATCGTTAAGAAGGGAGGCTATGTAGGCTTTTACTGAAAAAGTGTTCAGGTAAAAAGCGCCGGGCAGCATGGAGCAGGCCCCCGCGCCGAGCCCTATATAATTATTCCTGGTGACCGAAGAATACCTGGGCATTTCCCCCTTTTTAAACCCCCAGACCGAAACCTGCTCATAGCCCTTTTCGGCGCAGCGTTCATATATTTTACGGTACATCTTCCGCCTTTTAAAGAAATCGGGCATTTTTATCCCGCTAAGGTTTAAATGGCGGCCGACGGAAGTGTAAGGGAAGGTAAAGAGCGGATAAGCCGTTATCTGGTTCACCCCCAGCTCCATGGCCCTGTCCAGGTCCGCCAGCGCGTTCTTCTCGTTTTGCCCCGGAAGTACGAACATTAAATCGGCGTTCACGCCCTTGAATCCGGCGGCGAGAGCGCTCTTGAGCGCCTCTTCCCCCTTTCCGGCGTCATATTTCCGTCCGAGAGTTTTCAGATGCCTGTCCTCGAAGCTTTGTACGCCGACGCTTAAAAGGTCCACGCCCATTCCGCGTAATTTTTTTATCTTTTCCCCATCCAGGTCCGCGGGGCTCGTTTCCATGCAGACCTCGCCGGTAAGCGAAAAATTTTCCCGCAGGGCGTCGAGGATTATCCCGACTTCGTCTACGAGATTCGTGGGCGTGCCGCCGCCTATGTAGACGGAGGAAATCTCCGTTTTTCCCAGCTTTTCCCTGTAAAGGGAGATCTCTTTCAGAACCGCCAGGAGATAGGGCCGGACCAGGTCCTTGTCGTATTCCACCCGGTTATAGGGGCAGTACGGGCACATATTTCTGCAAAAAGGTATGTGGAGATAAAAGTCCGTTTTTTTAATTTCCCCCAGCCCGGGTTTTTCGCGGTTAAAAATAAATTCCTGGCCCTTCCCGACGAAAAATCTTCTAATCAGCCTGGAGGGGGCGGTTATCACGCGCGCCTCGGCAGGTAATTAAAGGCCGAGACGATGGAGGACGGCCTGAGCTTAAGAATATGTATTATTTCCGGATAGCCCAGATAGCCGCAGTTCCCGCAAGCCTCTTCGTTGCCCAGTGCCCGGCAGCATTCGTAAGTCTTATTGCCCGCGTAAACGCAACAGATCTTTGAGGGCCGTTCCCAGTCGTCCCTGTAAATTTCTTCCAGGCAGGCGGCCGAATTGAAAATTTTACGCCCTTTTTTCTTCAGGGCCAAAATCCTTTTTATTATCTCTCTTTTCTTTTCCAGGTCCATAAAAAGCTCGTCTATGCCGGCGTAAGGCGTGTGGAAATAAAAGAATACCCCGCGGACCCGTTTAATCGGAGCCATTTCGGCGCAGAAAGCCTCTATTTCGCCTTCGTTCTTCGAGTTTATCGTGTAATTGATTATTATGTTGGGATGCGCGGAGTTTTTTATGTTTTCCAGTATTTTGTCGTAGATATTCTCGCCGCTGCCGCGCAGTTCGTTCGTGGTCGCTTTAAGGCCGTCCAGGCTGACGAAAACCGAGTCCGTGGAGAAATTTATCGGGAAGGTCCCGTTGGTATAGACGCTTACCAGCTGGAAGCCGGTTTCCCTGGCCAGCTTTATCACGTCTTCCAGGCCGTAAGCCCCGTCTTTCCATAAAACCGGTTCCCCTCCTTCTATAAAAACGGAACGTATGCCCCTGTCATAAAAATCTTTCAGACCTCGTTTTATATCTTCATAGGACAGGTCCGGTATGGCCCTGTTCGCGACATTGCAGTGCCTGCAATGAAGATTGCATTTTTCGTTTATCACCAGCCCGCCTATGAACGGGATCTCCTTTCGCAGGATTTTAGTCTCGAACAGGTAGCCCGCCGCGTAGGAAAGATAGGACAGTCGTTTTAGCATGATTCAATGGTATCAAAACCGAACGCGGTGGACAATCCCCCTTCGTTTTTATAATATAGCTTATGTAGGCGGCGGTCGTAAAGATGCGCCCCTCCGTAAACCGGGAGCTTATAATGAGCGAAGAAAAGAAAATTTCCTTACAGGCGGTTCAAAGCGCCGTTTCAAAGCTTAGTTACGGCCTTTATATAGTTTCCTCCTTCGACGGGGAGAGGAATAACGGCCAGCTGGTAAATACCGTATTCCAGGTCGCCGCCGCGCCGCCGGGGATAGCCGTCAGCCTGAATAAGAACACTTTGACCCATTCTTTCGTGGAAAAAAGCGGGTTGTTTTCCGTTTCTGTCCTGGACCGGGACACTCCCATGCCGTTTATCGGCATTTTCGGTTTCAAGTCCGGGCATGACGGCCGTAAATGCGAAAAAATAGTTTTTAAAACGCTGGGCGGCTGTCCGGCCGTCGCGGAAAACTCGCTCGCTATTTTCACGGTCCGGGTGGGAAAAAAGGTAGATATGGACACCCACACGATTTTTATCGGCGCGGTGACGGCGGCGGAAACCCTGAAAGACGGCCCGCCGCTGACCTACGCCTATTACAAGGACGTTAAGCGCGGTAAAACCCAGAAAAACGCCACCACTTACGCCGCCGAAACGGGAGAAGAGAACGCATAAGCGTTGAGGAAAGGAGGATAGTATGCCGGAACAGCGCAGATCTATCGAGAAGATAATAGAAGCGCAGGTTTTCAAATGGCAAATGTTGAGGGAAAAACGGGAAGAGGAGCTGGAAGCGGAGCATGTAGCCGAGCTTCCCGTAGCCATCTCCCGCCTGCCGGGTTGTTTCAGCCGGGAAATAGCCCGGGTAATAGCCGAACGGAAGATGTTCGACCTCTTAGACAAGGAAATAATGGAAAAAGTGGCCGAAACCTCCAACCTGAACGCCGCCTTGCTGGGGACGCTGGATGAGAAAACGCTTTCCTGGTATGACGAGGTTATAGCGGCGGTGGCGACCCCTAACCTCGAAGAATTCTTCCGGTACCTGTCCAAAGTCCTTTTGGCGTTCGCCCATAACGGCAATGCCGTCATTTTGGGCCGCGGAGCCAGTTTCCTTATCCCTCATGACAAGTGCCTGCGAGTATTGCTGGCCGCGCCTCTGGAGGCGCGTATAGCCAATACCGAGCGCAAATATAAGCTTTCCCCTGAAGACGCAAAACGCAGGATTTTGCAGGTCGACTCGGAGCGACGCGCCTATGTGCGTAAATATTTTCACTCCGAATTTCTGGATCCGCTGTGTTTCGACATAGTGATAAATACGGCGGAGGTCGGCGTCCCGGGAGCGGTAGAAGCTATACTGGCGGCTTGGGCGGACAAAAGCGCCCGGCAAAAGGCAAAGGAAAAATAACGGGATTTAGTCAGGGTACGGCGGGAAGGCGCAACTTCGGGAACGTTTTATTGTTCGGCTCAGCGCCGCCGGAACAGATGTTTCCAGGGATAGCGCTCTCTTTCGCGGCGTTCCCGCTCTTCGCCGTCCAAGGCCATAAAGCAGGATTTACCTTCCTTCAGCGCTTCGCACCAGCCCCTATCCGTTCCGTCCAAAGCCATGAAACAGGATTATTTCCACATTGAGCCCGGAAGGCGCGGGAAGGCTGTATGTGAGCTATTAAAAAAGCTAAAATTGTATGAAGACCGGGAAGTAAACGGAAAGACCGAAAGTGTCGACGGATTTGAATATGGCGGATGGCGTTGTACAGTCTGAACGATGTTCGTTTTTTTGTAACCATTACAGGGAGGAATCATGTCAAAAATAAAAGAGGTCAAAGCCAGGGAAATTCTTGATTCGCGCGGGAATCCGACCGTGGAGGTGGATGTCGCGCTGGAATCCGGGGCGTTCGGCAGAGCCGGAGTGCCTTCCGGCGCTTCCACCGGCGCGCACGAGGCGCTGGAATTAAGAGATAAAGACGTCCGCTATGGCGGCAAGGGCGTGGAGAATGCCGTTAAGAACGTAAACAAGCATATAGCCGGGGCGCTGGCCGGGCTTGACGCGGACAACCAGGCGCTTATAGACAAAATCCTGATACAGCTTGACGGAACGCCGGACAAAAGCCGCCTTGGGGCTAACGCTATATTGGGCGTTAGCATGGCCGCGGCCAGGGCCACGGCGGATTACGCGGGGCTCCCCCTTTACCGTTACCTCGGCGGCGCCGGAGCGCGCATATTGCCGGTGCCGATGTTCAATATCCTGAACGGCGGCGTTCACGCCAACTGGCAGGGGCCTGACTTGCAGGAATTCATGATAGCGCCTGTCGGGGCGAAAACATTCAAAGAAGCTCTGCGCTGGGGAGCTGAAACATATCACGCGCTAAAGAGCGTGCTGAAGGACGCGGGTTTCTCCGTGGGCGTGGGCGACGAGGGAGGCTTCGCGCCGGCGCTGAAAGCGAACGAACAGGCGCTGGAATTTATAGTAAAAGCAATGGCCAAAGCGGGCTACAAACCCGGCCAGGATATAGCCATAGCGATGGATCCCGCCTCCAGCGGTTTTTATGAGGACGGCAAATATAATCTCCGCACCGAGAAGCGCAAGGTCGATTCCGCCGAGATGGTGAAAATATACGCGGGCTGGGCGGAGAAATACCCGATAATAGTGCTGGAAGACGGCCTTGCCGAAGACGATTGGGAAGGTTGGAAACTGCTGAATAAAACGCTCGGCGGCAGGCTGGAGCTTGTAGGCGACGATTTGTTCGTTACCAACGTCGAGCGCATAGCCAAAGGCATAAAGGAGAACGCCGCCAACGCCGTGCTGATAAAACTGAACCAGATAGGCACCGTTACGGAAACTATTGCCGCCATCGAACTGGCGCGGAAAGCCGGTTGGGGCGCGATGGTCTCCCACAGAAGCGGCGAAACGGTGGACAGCTTTATAGCCGATTTTACCGTGGCTATGGGGACCGGCCATCTCAAGACCGGCGCGCCGTGCCGCGGCGAGCGGGTCGAAAAATACAACCAGCTTATGCGCATAGAGGAAGACCTGGGCAAGGCGGCTGTTTACGCCGGGCACGGAGCCTTTGTGCGTTAGAACGGCGGAATTATGCGTAATTCGGAGAGCAGACTTTCAGTCATAAAGGCCATCGGCGAGAGTTTCGGCATAAAAACTCTGAACAGCCGGATATCGGCCTGTAAAAGCCTGCTCTCCGAAAACGCGGCGGTAAACGTAGCGGTTATCGGCAAGTTCAAGGCCGGTAAAAGTTCCTTCCTTAATTCGCTGGCGGGCCGGGACATCCTTCCCACCGGCGTCGTCCCGGTGACGGCGGTGGTGACGGAACTCTACTGGAGCCCGGAGGAAACCGCGTTTGTAAAGCTGGCCTCCGGCGAAACCCTCTCCATCCTTCCCGGCGATATCGCGGCTTATGTTAACGAAGAATTAAATCCGAAAAACCGCCGGGGCGCGGTCTTGGCGGCTGTCGGTCTGCCTTCGTTTTCGGTTTATAAGGGCGTTCGGTTCGTGGACACGCCGGGGCTGGACAGCGCGCTCCGGCATAATACCGAGACTTCTCTGAACTGGCTGCCCAACGCCGGCCTCACCCTGGTTACGATAAGCGCGGACTCCCCGCTTTCGGAACAGGATATCGAGCTTATAGAAAAAACGCGCAGCCATAGCCCGGGGACGATAATTCTGCTTACAAAAGCCGACAGGCTCAGCCCGGAAGAAATGTCGCAGGTCCTGAATTTTATGCGCGCAAAACTTAAGGACCGTTCCGGACGGGACATCCCGGTGTTTCCTTTTTCGATAAAAGAGGGATTCGCGGCTTTGCGCGAAGAGTTCAGGGACAAGGCGCTTATTCCGTTCGCGGCGAATATCGGCGCGGAGCGCGATAAAATAATCGCTCATAAACTCGGCTCGCTTGAAAGTCAATGCCGGGAATATCTTCTGGCCGCGAAGGCGGCGGCGAAAAAGAACGCCGAAGAACGGAAGAAATTGCTGGTCCTTGCCGGCGGGCAAAAAGCCAGGCTTGACACGCTAAGAAACGATTTTAAGGCGATATTTGCGCGGACCTCGGAGCATTGCAGGCAGGAAATTGAAAAGATGATTCTGGCGCACGCCCCGGCCCTGGAAAAAGAGCTGAAGACGGAGTTGCGGGATAAGCTCTTATACAGGCGCATGAACCTTCTGGAAATGACCCGCGCCTATTCCGGGGCGCTTGAGCGATTCTTCGCCGACAAAACCGTAACCGTTTATGAAGCGGAAAAAAACCGCCTGGAACGGCTGGCGCGCGACTCGTCCGGTCCTTTCGCCGCGACGGCCGGCGATTTTTCCGCCAGGCTGTCTCTGGAAGCCGAAAAAGCTCTCGGCGTACGTCTGCCTCAAAGCCGCTGGGAGCCTCGGCCGGAAAAACTTCCGGCTCCCGATGTGAGAATAGCGCAGGCTTTCGATAGCCATCTGGAATTGTTATGGTTCCTGATACCTGCGGGCCTTTTCAGAAAGGCCTTTATTAAGCTGAGGTGGTCGGGAGAGTCTAG
>PEXN01000026.1 GCA_002774685.1 Elusimicrobia bacterium CG08_land_8_20_14_0_20_51_18
ATAAGAGGTCTTCTCGAAAACCGGGAAAGGCTTTCGGAACTGTCCGCGCTCGGCCGGGCCAAAGCCGCCGAATATCCCGCGGAAAAGTTTTGCGAAGGCGTTCTGGCGGTTCTGAAAAAGGCGGCGGCCCATGGCGAATAAGAGGATACTGATCTGCGCGGATAACTTCTTCGAGCGGGTGAGAGGCGGCGGAGCCAGGTCCGCCTGGGAGATAGCTCTGGAACTCGGTTCCAGGGGGTATGATGTAAGTTTCCTTATACGCGGGACGGCTGAAGAACAGGATTCAGAGGAGCGCTCGGGAATAAAGATTTATCGCCATAAAAACAGGGTTTTGTCGGTTTTCAGATTTTTAAGGGTCATCGGGCCGGAAGAACTGTCCGCCGTGAATTTTCAGGACCCGTATTCTTCCTTTTTGGTCCTGCTTTATCTTATCCTCAAGCGGGTAAAAACGCCCAGGATCTACACTTTCCAGTCCCCCTGGCCGGTGGAGTATGCCATAAGGGCGAAAAAAAAGAAATTGTCTTTGCCGAGGATTTTTTTCGGGGTTCAGCTCAGAAGGGAACTGGAAAAATTCGTTCTTAAAAATTCGGACAAAGTAACCGTAGCGAGCGATTTTATGAGAAAAGAGCTATTGCGGCTTCACAGCCTGGAAGCGGACATACTGCCGCTCGGAGTCAACCTGAAAAGATTCACCCCGCCGGCGGAAGGGGAGGCTCTCCCGGAAGGCCTGAAAGCGGCAGGCGGCGGGAAAATGTTTTTTACGCTGAGAAACCTGGAACCGAGAATGGGCCTGGAAAATCTGCTTGGGGCGGTTAAAATCCTTTCGGACAGGGGACATGAAAAACTGAGTTTCATTATAGGCGGCGTGGGTAGTCTTGAAACCGAGTTGAAGGAAACGGCGGGGAAGCTTAACATAGCGGACATGGTAAGCTTCCCGGGATATATCCCCGACGGGGAACTGCGCCTCTATTACGGGGCTTCCGACGCGTTTATCCTCCCCACCAGGGAACTGGAAGGCTTCGGGCTTGTGACCCTGGAGGCCATGGCTTGCGGCTGTCCCGTATTGGCTACTCCGGTCGGGGCCAATCCTGAGGTGGCGGGAGTGTGCCCCGGGAATGTCATTTTTAAGTCCGGGAAAGCGGAGGATATCGCCGAAGGCATAGAGGAATTCATTAAAACCCATCCTGAAATCAATAAAAGGGAGAGAGAAAGATGCCGCAGATACGCGGAGGATAATTATTCCTGGAAAACGTATGCCGACGGGTTCGAGGGAATTTTTGAGAAGCTTTAAAATTTTTATATCATCATCTATTATGGTCTTCGCCAGGAAAAAAGAAGCGTAAAGATGGAAAGTTGAAAAGTTGACAGGTTGATAAGTTGGAAAGTAAAAACCGTAAAACGTAAAGCGGAAAAAGTAAAGCGTAAAAGAGTATACTGTCCCCATGAAAACCGCCATACACCAGATACAGTTCATGCCGGGCCTCAGGTTCTTTTCGAAAATGAGGGCCGCGGACGTTTTCGTTCTGCTGGACGACGTGCAGTATGAAAAAAGGGAGTTCCAGAACCGGAACAGGATAAAAACCGCTTCGGGACCGCAATATCTGACTTTACCCGTCGTCACCAAGGGCAGGTTCGAGCAGAAAATAAGCGAGGTTATGGTCGACAACGAGCTCAAATGGCGGGAAAGCCAGCTTAAGACCATAAAGCTCAATTACGCGCGCGCGCCGCATTTCAAGGAATACATCGGCGAGCTCGAAGAGATTTATTCGGGAGAATATGAGCGGCTTTCCGGTATAGCCCTGAAAACGGTGGATTTTTTCGTTAAACATCTGGGTATAAAAACCACCCGTCTCTTTTCCTCGGAATTGAAGGTAGGAACGCATTCCACGCAGAGACTCGTTGACATCTGCCTGGCGGTGAAGGCGGACTCCTACCTTTCCGGCGCCGGAGCGAAAAGCTATCTGGACGAGGGGCTCTTTGAAAAAAACGGCCTGAAAATAGAATGGCAGGAGTTTAAGGTAAAGGAATATCCCCAGCTTTACGGGGCTTTCGCGGAAAATCTTTCCGCCCTGGACCTGCTTTTAAACTGCGGCCCCGAAGCCGGGGGATATCTGTGAGGAATTACGCTTTCGCCGTTTTTATTCTTATTTTCGGCACGGCTTACGTCCTCATGCATTATTACGCCGCCTGGTTCATGCAGAGGAATTTCCCGGTATTAAAACATCTGAGATACTCTTTTCTTTTAATGGCCTTTTTTTCGGCAGCCGTTCTTTTTTTGAGAAGGAGCATGGGGGGGGATATTATTTATTATCTTTCCCTGGCCGGGTATGTCTGGATGGGCTGCATGCTGATTTTTACCTTTTTTTTCCTGCTTTGCGACCTTTTGACTCTGTCGGGGTGGCGCTTCGGAATTAAATTTTTTCCGATTTTTTTTCTTTTGGCGGCCGCGATAACCTCTTCTAAAGCCGTCTATAACGGCGTCAGGGTTCCGCAGTTAAGAAAAGTGGAGGTTTTTTCCGCTAAAATCAAAAAGGAGCTGAAAATAATACTGCTTGCCGATATTCACATCGATTACCGGTTCAAGAAAAAAAACTTTTTGAAAATAATGGAAAAAGCCGGGGCCGAAAATCCGGACCTGATACTTTTTGCCGGGGATATTCTGGACCCGGGTTTCGAAATGTCGGAAAAAGAATACGCTTATCTGAAAAGTTTTAAGACGCCCCTGGCGGGCTGCATGGGGAATCATGAATATTATTACGGCGTGGAAAAATCGAGGGAAGTTTACGGGAAGATGGGGATAAGACTGCTTTTTAATTCGGCCCTGGAACTCGGGGGGATCAATCTGATAGGGTTCGGGGACCTGAGAACGGAAAACATTTCCAGGGAAGAATTTTTGGGAATGGTGGAAAGGAATTATTCCCCGGAGCTTCCCAACGTTATACTCTCCCACCAGCCTTTCTACTTCCGGGAACTTTCGGAAAAAGGCGAGTTCCTCATGCTTTCGGCCCATGTCCATAAGGGGCAAATTTTCCCTTTTCACTTACTGGTCAGGCTGGCGTATAAATATTTTTACGGGCTTTACCGGGAAAACGATTCTTACCTTTACGTCACTTCCGGTGCCGGCACCTGGGGGCCGCCCATGAGATTCCTGGCCGGGGCGGAAATACCGGTGATAACCGTGAAGCCGGGGCGGCCGTGACGGCTCTTTCGCCTCTGGCGGCCCTGTGGCTGGATGTTTTCGTCAACTCCTTTCTCCCTATAGTCGCTTTCTGGGTGGCGGGGAAAATAAATCCTTTTTTCTTCGCCTTCGCGGGATCTCTCGTCGGCTTCCTTACCCTTCTTCCTTTCGTTTTGAAACGCGCCTATTTCGGTCTTTTTTTCCGCAGGGAATATTTGTTCCCGCTTTTTATGATAGGCTTTTTCGGGAGCGCTCTGCCGATAATACTCCTGGTTTCGGCCCTCGAATATACCACCCCCTCGAACGCCGCCATTCTCAGCCAGGCCGAAGTGGTTTATTCCATGATATTGTCCGGTATTTTCCTCAAGGAAAAGATAACCCGGAAACAGCTTTTAGGCACGGCGCTGGTTTTGGCGGGAACCGTCATGATAGTCCTCAAAGAAAGGTTCACGCTCAGGTTTACCGGCGACCTTATAGTCCTTTTGATGCCCATTTCCTACCAGGTTTCGCATCTTTTCAGCAAAAAGCTGAAAGATCACGTCTCGCACGTTTTCGTGGCTTCTGCCAGGACTTTTTTCGCCGCGTCTTCCATGTTTTTCATTTTCTTTTTTTACGCCTTTTTTACCGGTTTCAGGCCCGGGTTTTCGCCGGAGGTTTTTCTTATCCTTCTTATCTGGGGCGTGGTCCTTACGGCTTTGAACAACGTTCTCTGGTACAGAGCCATACTGAATCTGGACCTGGCCAAATCCACGGCTATAATTCTGTCCTATCCCGTTTTTACCACTCTTATCTCCTTCTTTTTAGGTATGGAGAAAATACAGGCCTATCAGCTCTTCGGTCTTTTCCTGGCTCTTTCCGGCGCCATGGTCGTCACGTTCATAGTCCGTCCAGAAAAGAACTGAAATCATTATTTACGGTTCTTTCGTAGTTATTGTGGATAGTTTTTGCCGTGAATGCCGATTTTCAGGTGTTCTATAGCGAGTGGCAAAGGCACAAAGCGCCAAAGTGACAAAGTGTTATAGGGAATGTCAGATTTCCCTTTGTGCCTCTGCGCCTATGCCCCTTTGCCGCTAAACCCGAGGTTCGCTCATTCTGCCGGCTTGCTCGCATGAGCATTAGCCTACTCTTCCACATTATTTACGAACGACTCTCCTTTCCCTCCCTAAGGACCTATACGAAGGGCCTAGGACCCTGTAGGATATATAATAGGCCCATACTGCCCGTTTATCCCTTTTTAAGAACGCCTGCGCCCGTTACAATATATGTATGCAGGAGGAATTGATGAAAATAACTTTCAGGATAGCGCTGCTGGTTTCTCTGGTATCCTCAAGCCTTGCCGCCGGAACGGCGGAAGACGCCTTAAACAAGCTCAGAAATTCATCCGATAATGAAGCCGCGAAAGCGGAACTTCTTCAAGAGGTTAGAAAAGACCCGAAAGCCCTGAGCCTGGCTTTGGGCGAAGCCTTTAACAAGAACAATTCCACGGTTCACAGGTGCGCCCTGGCCGATGTAATAAGCCGGACCGGCGATGAAAGGGCCCAGAAGGCGCTGGCAGGGCTCTTAAAAGGGGCGGAAAGCGATTTGAGCATCTGCGTGGCCCAATACAGCGGTGAAAACAAGAACGAACACGCTTTGGACGCGCTTTCAGACAATGTCGAGGGTTTCCTTTACGGGGCCGATAAAGGCCTGGCGGAAAAAGACCTGAAAAAGAAAATAGCGGCCATAAATTCCATCTGGGCTATGGGCGAGATAGGCGCTCCCAAGGTCATGGACAAGCTTCAGAGTTTTTACAACTCTTCCGACGAAGTTTTAAGGATAAACATAATTTTTTCGATGGGCAAACTGAAAACGAAGAAAGTCGTTCCCTACCTCCAAAAACTGGCCGAGAACGAAAATGAAACCGACGGCGTAAGGTCTGCGGCCGCGGAGATACTTGAAAAAGTGGAAAAAAGGGGGAAATAATGAAATTTTCGAAAATAATACTTACGCTGTCTTTTCTCGCCTTTCTGCCTTTAGGTTCAGGCGCCCTGGAGACCGGGGATATGCTTTATACCGGAGGCTGGTTCGGAATGCCGTATAGCGCCATAGGCGAACTGCCTCTGGGGCACGTGTCCGTTTTTGCCGGCTTCGAGAAAGAGGGTTCGAAGGTCAAAGCGGTTATAGTGGATTGCGTACCCGATTATTTCAAACCGGGCGGGATAAGGAAGGTCTCCTGGAAGCATTTCACGCATAATTTTTCGTACCCGTATTACGGCAACAGGACCACCAAAGAGCGGCCCAGCAGGGAGCAGAGGAAAAAGATAGCCGAACTCGCCTTGAGCATGGCGCCTAAAAAAGTTTACAGCTTCACCCACACTTCCCAGAAAGGCCCGGTGGAGTTCGACTGCGTAGGTTTCGTGGAATACGTATACGAGAAAATAGGTCTCAACCCGACTCCCGACGACCAGGAAACCGGCGCCGGCTGGCCTCTTACCCCTTCGGAACAGTTTTTCGCCACTGCGGCTAACGAGAACAGCGCCAAGCCTTACGCCAACATGAGCTTCAGCCTTGAAAACGGCCCCGTGACCGGGTCTGAGGTTTTTAAATCCGTGGATAGTAAGTATTTCGAGGGAACGGAAGGGATTCCGGTTCCCGTGTCTTTCGAAACGGATAACTAACCTGAAAAATTTAGTCGGCAAGTTGATAAGTGAACAGGTAACGAGTTTTAACTTATCAACCTGTCAACTTTTCAATGTCCCTTTTTTAAATCTTTATCCTGCTTTTGTGAAAAAATCGTTGCCCTTGTCGTCCACCAGCATGAAAGCCGGGAAATTCTCCGCCTCTATGCTCCATACCGCTTCCATGCCCAGTTCCGGGTAATCCAGAACTTCCACTTTTTTTATATTGTTTTTTGCCAGAAGCGCGGCCGGACCGCCGGGCGAGCCGAGATAAAACCCGCCGTATTTTTTGCAGGCCGCCGTAACCTGGTCCGACCTGTTCCCCTTGGCTATCATTATCATCGAGGCGCCTTTGCCCTGCAGGAGTTCCACGTAGAAGTCCATCCTTCCAGCCGTCGTGGGACCAAAGGAGCCGCTGGGTTTGCCTTTCGGGGTTTTCGCGGGACCGGCGTAATAAACCGGATGCTTGAGAAGGTATTCCGGAAGGGGTTTGCCGGCGTCAAGAAGTTCCTTGAATTTGGCGTGAGCTATGTCCCTGGCGACTATTATCCTGCCGTTTAAATAAAGCCTGGTACCCACCGGATATTTCGAGAGGTCCGCGAGTACCTCCTTCATGTCCCTGTTCAAATCCACGCTTATGCAGCCGGAGCAGGAGGAATATTTTTTTCTTATATCCGCCGGTATCAGGCGTCCGGGGTCTGTCTCAAATTTTTCCAGCCATATCCCCTGGGAATTTATCTTTCCCTTGGCTTGTCTGTCGGCCGAACAGGAAACCCCGAGGCCTACCGGACAGCTGGCGCCGTGCCTGGAAAGCCTTATGACCCGGATATCGTGCGCGAAATATTTTCCTCCGAACTGCGCTCCGAAGCCTATGTTACAGGCTTCCTGGAGCAGTTCTTTTTCGAGTTCCCTGTCCCTGAAAGCCCTGCCCTGCTCGTTCCCCGATTCCGGCAAGCCGTCCAGATAGCCTACCGAAGCCAGTTTTACGGTTTTAAGGCAGAATTCCGCCGAGGTCCCTCCTATCACGAAAGCTATATGGTAAGGGGGGCAGGCCGCGGTCCCGAGCGTTTTCATTTTTTCCACCATGAATTTTTTCAGCGAGGCAGGATTGAGAAGGGCCTTGGTTTCCTGGTAGAAGAAGGTTTTATTGGCGGAACCGCCGCCTTTGGCTATGAAGAGGAAGTCGTATTCCCCGCCTTCGGCGGCGTAGAGCTCTATCTGCGGGGGGAGATTGTTCCCGGAGTTCTTTTCCTGGTACATGGAAAGAGGAAGGGTCTGAGAGTACCTCAGGTTTTCTTTGGTGTAAGTTTCGAAGATACCCCTGGCCAGTTCCTTTTCGTCGTCGCAATCGGTCCAGACGCGCTGTCCTTTCTTGCCCATAACTATCGCGGTGCCGGTATCCTGGCAGAAGGGGAGTTCGAAGTCGGCTGAGATCACCGAGTTTTCAAGCAGGCAGTAGGCCATGAACTTGTCGTTTTCTGTGGCTTCCGGGTCCTTGAAGATAGCCGCGACCTGTTCCTGGTGTTTCGTTCTCAAAAGAAAGGAGATGTCCCTGAAGGCTTCCCTGGCTATGAGGGAGAGAGCTTCGGGCTCTATCTTGAGGATCTTTGCGTTTCCCGGGCCTTTGACCGTTTTCAGGAATTTTTTGGACAAGAGCCTGTATTCGGTTTTGTCCGGGGAGAGCTGGAACATCTTCTCGTATTTGAAAGCTTCTTTTTTCGCCGTTTTCGCGGGCATAGGTTCTCCTTGCAGGGTAAAGAATAAGTTGTGAATCGTAAAGTGGTCTAACCCGAAAGTTTCAGTTAAAACTTTCCCCTCACAGAGTTCGGGAGCGCCTCGCCCCATAAAGAGGGGCTGTCCCGTCTACATGGGCTATGTGGAGTGGGACGCGCTGGGTTCACCCTTGGAGATTGGGACGCATAGCGCCCAATCCCCAACCCGCTGAAAGTGGGGAATCCTGCATAATTTCGTTCCCTTGGTTTGTCAATGGAAATTATTTTCAACTGCAGGATTCAGGCTAAAGCTTGAGGGT
>PEXN01000115.1 GCA_002774685.1 Elusimicrobia bacterium CG08_land_8_20_14_0_20_51_18
CCATATAGACGTCCATCTTTCCCGCGACTTCCATCGGGGCGTGCATGGAAAGCAGGCCCACTCCGCAGTCTACGACCTGCATGCCGTACCTGGCCATATAATGGGCGATGGTGCCGCCTCCGCCCTGGTCCACCTTGCCGAGCTCGCCGGTCTGCCAGACCACCTTATTGGAGTCGAAGACCCTTCTTATATGGGCCATGAATTCGGCGTTCGCGTCGGAAGAGCCGGATTTGCCTCTGGCGCCGGTATATTTGGTCACGCAGATCCCGTAGTTCAGGAAGGCCGTGTTTTTCTTTTCCGAGACGGCGGGGAAGAGCGGGTCGAAGAGGGAATTTACGTCGGCCGACAGCATCCAGGAATTGGTCAGCATCCTCTTGAGTATCAGCTCGTTATAGGGAGCGGAGGCGAGGTTCAGCAGTTCGGCGCAGGCGTTCTGGAAAAAGTTCGAGCCCATGCCGGTCGCGCCGTAGGAGCCAATCTCTTCCTTGTCCGCGAGTATGAGGCAGGAAGTGTATTCGGGGATTTCCTTGACGTCGATTATCGCCTTCAGCGAGGTGTAGCCGCAGACCTTGTCGTCGTGGCCGTAGGCGAGTATCATGGACCTGTCCAGGCCCATTTCGCGGGGCGCCGCCGCCGGCACTATTTCGAGCTCGGCCGAAAGAAAATCCTCTTCGGTTATGGAATATTTTTCGTTCAGGATCTTGAGGATATTGGCTTTCACTTTCTCTTTCTTGTCCTTGGAATTGAGGGGGAAGGAGCCGACTATGAGGTCCAGGTTCTCGCCGTCCACGCCTTCGGCCAGGGTTTTTTTCATCTGGTCCTGGGCGAGATGCGGGAGGAGGTCCGAAATGCAGAATACCGGGTCGGTTTCATTCTCGCCGATGGTTATCTTGACGACCTGGCCGTTCTTCTTTATCACCACTCCGTGTATGGCCAGGGGGATGGTGAGCCACTGGTATTTTTTTATGCCGCCGTAGTAATGTGTGTCGAGATAGGCTATTTCCGAGTTTTCGTAAAGGGGATTCTGCTTTACGTCTATCCTGGGCGAGTCTATATGCGCCCCGACTATATGCATGCCGTTCTCGAGGTTTTTTTTGCCCATGATGAAAGCGAGCAGGGTTTTGCCGTAGCAGGAGGAATAAACCCTGTCGCCGGCCTTTAGCCTGAGCCCGTTCTTTTTGAAATCCTCTATATTTTTATAGCCGTTCTGCTCGAGAAGGACGACGGCGAGGTCGTGGAATTCTCTTTCGGTTTTCCCGTTCTTGAGAAAATCCATGTAAAGTTTCGAGATCTCCTGCATCTGCGCGGTTTCTTTCGCGTCTATCGTCTGGTACCCGTTTTTCCTGGAATATTCGAGGCTGGCTTTCGCTTTTTTCATTGTTTTTACCGGCATATTTTCCTCCATTATATTTTAAAAAACTTTATAAATATATATTACTATTTTTTACCTTATTTTAAACCTCCCGGTCGAACGTTTTTTCGGTTCTTTCGTAATTATTGTGGATAATTTTTGCTGTGAACTCGGATTTGTGATTATGAAATAAGTATTTTTTCGCAAGCCGGCCGATTCGCTCTCTTCCGTGTTTCAGATTGTAAGCTGACAAGGCCTTCAGACTTTCGGCGCCTTCACCAACTCCCGCGCTGACCAGAGGCATCGCGGATCAGACAGGTTCGGCGTCCCGGAGAGATTCCCTCAAGTCTTCGGCCTTACTGAGAGTCGCGCAAATAATGCCCTATTTGGAGGCCTGGGTTTGAGATGAATGCGAGGCGCGACGAACGAGCATACCGGTCGGTCTGTGAGCGAGAAGCAACGAAGCAGTCGCTCGAAGGCAGGCCTCCCTTTTCCCGTAGGGGAAAAGGGCAGGGCGCTTTCGGGCTGCAACTTCGTCACTCGTCTTTTACATAGCACCACTATGCGCGCTCCTCGTTCCTCGTTTCGCTCCGAAATTATCCCAGCCAGATGGAACATTATTTACGTGACTCTCAGTGAACACGATGTTCGCTCCTTCAGCCGGCTTGCTCGCATGAGCATTAACTTATTATTCCACACTGTTTATGAATGACTCGTTTTTTCTCCGCTCTTTTCCTTATTTGCTATCATTTAGTGGATGAATTATTCGAAAAAGGTGCTTTTCCTGATATTCTGCATCAGTTTGTTCAATTACATAGACAGGCAGGTCCTTTATGCCGTTTTCCCGCTTATAAAAACGGACCTTAATCTTTCCGATACCCAGCTCGGTCTGCTCGCCTCGGCCTTCATGGTGATTTATACGGTAATCTCTCCCATCATGGGTTTTATAGGCGACAAGGTCAAAAGGCCCTTCATAATAGGCGGCAGCGTTATCTTCTGGAGTTTCGCCACCATTACCAGCGGGCTTTCCAGGACTTTCGGCCAGCTCGGTTTTTCCAGAGGCCTGGTCGGGGTGGGGGAAGCCGGTTACGGCTCCGTCTGCCCTTCATACCTGGCCGAATGGTTCAGACCCGAACTGCGGGCCAGGATAATGTCGCTCTACGCGCTTGCCATACCCGTCGGGAGCGCCATAGGCTATCTTCTCGGGGGTTATTTCGGCCATAAATACGGCTGGAGGGAGGCGTTTTATATAGTCGCCGTCCCGGGAATACTCCTCGGCTTCATAGCTCTTTCGCTGAAGGAAACTCCCCAGAGGGAGAACCGGACGCCGGCCTCCTTTTCCGAATACAAAAAACTTTTTAAGAACAGGACTTACCTGCTCATAGCTTTTTCCAAGGCCATCGGAACTTTCTCGGTAGGCGGCCTGGCGGCCTGGATGCCCACTTACTACGTGCGCAACTGGGACCTTACCGTGGCGGAAGCCGGCTTCAAATTCGGGCTTATTACCGTGGCCGCCGGTATCCTGGGGAACGTCGCGGGCGGCTTCCTGGCGGACTGGTTCAGGAAATACAATAAAAGAAGCTATTTTATAGTCGGCTATATGTCCTTTTTCCTCAGCGTGCCTTTCGCGGTATTGTCTCTCGACGCTTCGACGCTGAACGCCTCTCTGGCTTACGTCTTCGTCTGCGAATTTTTTATTTTCATGCATTCCGGGCCTTATCACGCGGCCATTGTGGAGGTAACCCCGGTAAATATCAGGTCTATGGCTTTCGCGCTGGATATTTTTATAATTCACGCTTTCGGCGACGCGGTTTCTCCGCTGATAGTCGGATACGTTTCGGACAAGCACGGGCTTGTTATAGCCATCTTTTTCGCCGCGATTTACCTGCTGGGCGGGGGGATAACCTCCATCCTGGCCGGACATTTTTACAAGAAAGACCACGCCAAGGAGGGAAAATTAGAGGATTAGAAGATTGGAGGATTGGCAAAAAGCCGTGAAACGTAAAGCGGAAAACGTGAAGAGTTTGCAAGGAATTTAAATATTACCCTTTACTCTTTACCCTTTACGATTTACGATAAATTGTCTTCCAGTCATCCGATCTTCTCTGATTATGGAAACAATATTCGAAAATGAAGATTTTATCGTGCTCAATAAACCGCACGGCCAGCTGACCATCCCGGCCAGGGGCTCTCTGGCGGCCGAAGAAAGCGCCTATTCCCTGCTCAAGAAAAAGTACGGGGAAATTTATATAGTACACCGCCTGGACAAAGAGGCCAGCGGGCTGGTGGTTTTCGCCAAAAAACCGGAAGCGCACAGCGGGCTTTGCCAGCTTTTCGAGAAACACAAGGTGGAGAAAAAATACCTGGCTTTCGTCTGGGGAAAGGTGGCCGAGAATAAAGGCGAGATAAATAAAAGGCTCAGGGAATTTTCCTCGGGAAGGGTGGCGGTGGATTTCGACGGGAAGGATTCGCTGACCCTGTACAATATAGCGGAAAAGTTCCCGAAATTCACTTTGCTGGACGTGGCCCTCATAACCGGCAGAAGGCATCAGATAAGGGTGCATCTTTACTCCATCGGCCATCCCATAGTCGGCGACCCTATGTACGGCGACCTGAAAGAGCAGAAAAAATATCCCCGCCTTATGCTCCATTCCAAAGAGCTGGCCTTCGAATATAAAGGCGAAAAATACTCTTTCAAGTCCAAGCCGGACCGGATATTCGACTCTACCGTCCGGAATCTGGCCTGAACGCCCTGAAACTTTTTCATCCCTTAAGGCATCTAATATGTAAGAGGAAGATAGAGCTGTGAGGAGGCTGAAATGGCTTTAATGGACAACGAAACCGCGGGGGAAATAAGGAAAATACTGGACGCTTTGCCGGGAGAGGTAAAGCTTGTTTTCTTCAAGGAGAACCTGACCTGCCAGACCTGTCCCCAGGTCGAGGAGCTTTTAAAGGAGCTTTCGGCCCTGAGCGGGAAAATAAAACTGGAAATTTATAATAAATACGTTGACGAGGCCAAGGCGGCGGAATATTCCCCGGCCCAGGTCCCGGCGCTCTTCGTCGAAGGTCCGAAATCTGGGAAGAGAGCGGTTTTTTACGGCCTGCCCGCCGGCTATGAATTCGTTTCGCTGATGGAAGCCATAAAGGGTTCGGCGGCGGAAGCCGTAGACCTTCAGCCGGAAACCCTGGGAAAGCTTAAAGAAGTGAAAAACAAGGTGAATATAAAGGTTTTCGTGACTACCACCTGCCCTTACTGCCCGGCCGCCGTGGTAATGGCGCATAAGTTCGCTATGGCCAGCGAAAACATCACAGGCGAAATGATAGAGTCCAACGAGTTTCCTAAATTGTCGCAGAAATACGAAGTTTCCGGCGTACCCAAGATAGTGGTGAACGACAAAGTTCATCTGACGGGCGCCCAGCCGGAATCGTCCTTCCTGAGCGCGGTAATAGACAGTCAGCGGGAAATACCTAATCTTTAAAAATAAAATCCTATTGAGGATTCGATGGAAAACTGGCTGGGTTCGTGAGTGTCGATGGGAGGCGAGTCATACCAGTTTATCTTCCAACCTGCCTTGTTCAGTTCATAACTGCCGCCCAAAGACAGAGCTATCCTATCTTGTGGCCTGTATTCAAATCTGAAGTTTACAAGGGGGGAAGAATAATCTCCTCTGCTGTCGGGGCCCGTATCATACCATATTATGCCTGGTCCGGCGTATATGTGAAAATGTTTGTTTGAAGTTAAATCATAGTTCAATAAAAGACGGTAAGCTTTTGTAAAAAAACTTTCAGAATGAGTATACCCCCTAGAACTATTTATTTTTACTGCTCCTTCCTTCATTTTTCCGGAAAAGAATCCTGATACATCAATAACAAAGTTTTTGTATGGGAAATATCTAAATCCCAATCCCATTTGATTTAATGCCGCTGAGTTTGGTGATATCGTTATGTTTTCCCATCCGGTGGAGTAAGAAAAAGGTTCAGAAGCGGGGGAAAGATGTCTTCTGGTGTAAAGAAAATATATTCCTATCGCCTGTGTTTCAGGCACCGGAACAAGATAGGTTTTTGCCTGTTCCTCAAATAAATCAGCAGGCAGGGTTTCATAGGCTGTGGCGAAAACCTCGCCGGATTCCGTTTCCACCATCCTGGCGTTTATATGGTATTTGCTGCCTATTTTCTCAATACTGCCTAATACTTGGAGCTTCGCGCCGCTAAGCTTACCCACTTTTAAAGCTTCTTCGGCCTCGGCCACGCCGGAGGCGTTCAGGTGCAATTCGTTCATTATTTTTTCGAACTCTATCCTCTCCACTATCTTGAATCTTTCGTAACTGCGAAAACTGTGGGTCAGAAGTTCGGCTATGGCGATCCCCGCGCGTCTTTTGGCAAGTTCACTGCCGGCGTGGAAAGGAAGCACCGCCAGAGAGACTTTTTCGCTTTCCGTCGATTTCTTTTCATAGGTCGAGACCAGCGTTTCGGCGACAGTATCCAGCTTTTTGGATATTTCGCTGCCGGCGCCAAGTGTTTGTAAAGGGAGTAAGAAAGTCCAAAGAAAAATAGCGAGAATTGTCTTTTTAAAAATCATCGATCCCCCCGGCTGCATCGTTAAAAATAATGTAACAAATATTTCAGGAGCGTTCAAGAACGCTTCATTTCTTTTCTTCCAGGATTATTTCGGCGGTCTTTTCGGTTCCGGCCGAAACGTAGGTCACCCTCATTTTGTCTCCGGGTTTAAAATTCTTTAATTTTTCCGAATAAGCTTTGAGGCCGTCGACGTTTTCCCCGTTTATTTTCACGATTATGTCACCGGGTTTAAGGCCGGCTTTGGCGAAGGGGGAATTTGCCGCTATTTCCTGGGCCATCACGCCTTTGCCCTGGAACGAGAAATCCGGCATAAGGCCGGTAGAAACTTTCCTCGTCCCCTGTTCCGATGCGGGATTGGAACCGGTTTTGCCGGGCCTGGACGGGAAATCGGAATCGCCGGCCAGGTAATCTATTATTTCCTTTGAGAATTCGCCGAATTTCACTATTCCCGCGAAGTCTATCTTGTCGGCGGTGTCCAAAGGTTTGTGGTAGTCTGGTCCGCCGCCGTCGAAAAGCTGTATGGCGGGAATCCCTTTTTCTATAAAGCTAGCCTGGTCGCTGGAATCGAGCGGTTCCTTTACCGTCTCATAATCGAGCTGGGTGACGAAACCCGCGCCTCTGAGTATGTGTACCCATTTGTCGGAGGAGTCGGAATTCAGGACGAGAAGTTTTCTTTTCCCAAGGGCGCCTATATTGTCGAAATTGAGATTGGCGTTTATTTTGGAGAGGAGCCCGGGCTCCAGGTTTTCCGTGAAATATTTGGAGCCGAGCCGGCCTTCTTCCTCGGCGCTGAAAAAAGCGAATATTATGGTCCTGTCGGCGGGATTTTTTTCATAATAGCGGGCCAGTTCGAGAAGCAGAGAAACGCCGGAAGCGTTATCGTTCGCCCCGGGGCAGGAGAGATCTCCTTCCGCTTTAAGATGGTCGTAATGGGCGGAAAGCACCAGAAATTCGTCCTTCTTTTTTTTGCCCTCGACAGCGGCGAGCAGGTTTTCGGTTTTTATTTTTTTGCCGGCGGAATTAAAGGAGAAGCTCTGCGCGAAACCGGCCGAAAAAGGTTTCAGGCTGTATTCCTTTAATTTGGAGAGTATGCGCTTTTGAGCTTTGGAAAAGCCCGCCGTTCCAGGGAATCTTCCCTTGCCGGAGGCCAGCGCCTTTATATTTTCGGAGAGCTCTTTTTTGGAAAAAACGGAAGGCAGTTCGCCCAAGGGAGCCGGTTCGGCTTTCGTCACCGGCTTTTCGGAAGAGAAGGAGAATTTTAAAGGGGAATTTCCGGTTTCCCATACGCCGTTTTTCGACAGGGTCATATTTTCGTCGAAAACGAGCCACGAGTATTTGCCGTAATGGGGAAGCTTGGAGGAGAGAAGGCCCAATTTCTCCGGAGAGTCCGAAATTACGAAGCCGAGGGCTTCGTTTTCGTCCTGCGGATTATAGGCCGCCAGGACCAGGGTTTTAGAGGCCGTTTCCACGTTCAATCTTCCGGTCGAAAAATATTTGTCGTTTACGGAGGCGGAAAAGCCTTTCAGGTTTTCGTTCAGCAGGGCGCGGAATTTGTTCTCCCCGCCTATTATCCACACCGACCTGCCGCCCGGCAGTTTTTTTATTTCCGAATCTTTTTTTATTTCCGGCCTGTTCTCCGGGTCCTTGTTCCAGAGTTCGGCGAAAGCGGAGTAATGCTTTTTGTTTTCCGCGGAGGCGTCGGCCGGCAGAATTATGAGCGGCTTTTCCGCGCCCAGCAGTTTCGAGAGGGAGACGGGCGTTTCTTTAGGGGAAAGTTTCCTGAACAGGTCGAAATCCGGGTCTATTTCCAGGTTGAGCGGCTCTTTCTCGAAGGTAAGCAGGTAATTCTTCTCCTTTTCGCTCAAAAAGAAATTCGCCCTTAAAACCATTTCTTTGAAACCGATGTAAACCGGTACTTGCAGGTCCCGGTAGAGGTTTTCCTGATTCTGGTAAAGGTTGAAAGTTATTTTGTATATCCCGTTTTCCTTTTCCAGTCTTACGTCTTTGGCCTTGATGCCCGGCGCGCCCGGCCTGTTTATCCACTGTTCGAAAAAAGATTTAAGGTTCTTTCCCGAGACGTTTTCAAGAGAGTTCCTGAGGTCCTCGAAAGAAGCGTTTTTGAATTCGTTTTTTTTGTAAAAATCCCTTAAGCCTCTCAGGAACGTTTTGTCGCCCAGTTTCAGCCTGAGCATATGGTAGAACATCATGGATTTCCCGTAGCCCACCGCTTCCTGCGCCGAGGATTGCCGGCTGGTGAAATCCGTCAGGGGAAAATCTTTATCCCGTTCCACGTAATCCCGGTATTTCTGAAGCGTGGTCATCCTGTATTCGCGGCCCTTGCCCCTGTTCTCCTTTATCAGGTAATCGGCGAGGTACACCGTGAGACCCTCGCACCAGTTGCCGCTCTTGTAATCCACGAAAACCCCGTTGCCCCACCAGTTGTGCAGTATCTCGTGCGGATAGGAGGAGGAGATTATGAAGGGCAGGCGTATGACTTTGGGGCCGAGGAGCGTGAAGGAGGGCATACCGTAGCCGGTGTCCCAGAAATTTTCGACGAGGGCGAATTTTTTATAGGGGTAGGGGGCTATCAGTTCCGAGTAAAAATTCACGTATTTTTTAGAGGCGTCCAGGTACTGCGCGGCCAGTTTTTCGTCCGCTTTCTGAAGAAAAACGTAATAGGTTTTTTCGCCGTCTTTCGCGGAATATTCGGCGAATTTTCCGCAGACCAGGGTGAGGTCGTCCTGGGGCTTAGTTTCTTTCCAGAAGGAAACGTTTACCGGGAAAAGAGTTTCTTTCGTTTTTTCGCCGTAGGTTACCGCCTTGTAGCCGGCGGGCAGGGTTACCGAGGCTTCAAGGGTGTTCTTCAGCTCTTCAAATTCGGGATAGAAGTAGGTCGAACCGGAGAGGTAGCAGCCTTCTTCGGAAATTATCCCCGTGGTTTCCCTGAAACTGCGGGAATATTCCTGGGTTATTTCGGCGAGCGGTTCGTTTATCTTTCCCGAATATCTCAGTTTTACCGGCTCGTTTTTTTTAGCGTTCCTTATTTCATAGACGTTTACCCCGCTTTTGGAAGAGAGGTTGGTGTCGTAGCTTTTTATCCGCTCTCCCGTTACGAGGGAAATTTCCGCGCCGGACGTCTCTTCCAGTTTAAGATGTTTGTTCAGGTAGAACGCCGAATTCTCGGTTCCCGGGGGGAGGGTAAGAGTGTCGGAAACTTTGAGAAGACCCTCCGCCGGGATTATTTCTATTTCCATTTTGTGATTTACGATATCGGCCGGAACAGCGCCTCCGGCGCCGGCCGCGGACAGATCGGAAATGAACAGGGCTATAATCGAGAAAATTATTTTTTTCATATTATCCTTAAACTGTAAGAAATATCAAGCCCGCTCCTTCGTTCCTGACGGGCGCTCATGAATTATAGCTGAGGAGGGCTAAAATTCTCAGCACGTCCCAACTCAACCCAAAAAACAATGTTTTTGGGTTTCAAACAATGGGCCCGTGCCCTCCTGAGGAGGGTTCCTTCAAATTTTAACCCTGGCGCCCGATGTCACTCAGAAACGGGCTTGACATTTCCTGGATAAAAGGAACCCCGGATTTAAACTTCCGTAAAAAATCCGTATAATATATTGTATAAATTTTGGGAGGAACGATATGAAAAACAATAAGGCGGCGGTTTTCCTGGTCATAGACGCGGTGGGGGTCTCCACGCTGGAATATCTTTTAAGCAAATACGACAAAAAAGTGAAAATGCCGAATATGGTCGCTCTTGGCCTCGCGGAGATTGTGGACCCGGCCTACAAGGGCTTCTTTACCGGGAAATACGCCGGCAAATCTTATTGCGCCGCCGTAAAACAGGTCTCGGCGACCGCCGACAGCCTGATAGGCCACAGGGAAATGATGGGGGTGGTGGACCATCGCACCTACGACCTTTTCAACGACGGTTTCCCCAGGGCGTATCTCGAAAAAATAGAAAAAGCGGCCGGCAGAAAAACTTTTTTCAACAGGATGGCCGGCGGGGTAGAGGCGATAGAGCTGAACGCCGCCCGTCACGAGAAAACCGGGGAACTTATAGTCTACGCCAGCAAATGCGACCCTTTGATACAGATAGCCATGAATGAGGACATAATTCCGGTCAGGCAGCAGCATGCCATCGCCGACGCGGCCTTCAAGATAGGCATGGAAATGGGCCTGCCCATAACCAGGTGCATAGCCAGGAGCTATGTCAGGCGTAACGGCGAGATAGTAAGGACCTCGAACAGGCACGACGCGGTTCTTCCCATAGGCCAGAAAACTCTGGTCGACATATTGAACGAGAACGACGTCTGGACCGTGGCGGTGGGCAAGACCAGCGACCTGGTGAACACTCATTATAACGACAAAATAAAACTTACCGGCAAGGCGTTCATAGACCCTTCCCTCAAGCTTAAATTCGCGCATCCCAAAGGCAAGGACACCAATCCTTTCACCATACAGGGCACGCTTAACGCCATAAACGCCAAGAAAGCGGTTTACAGGCCCAAAGGAACTTTCATTTTCACGAACCTCGTGGATACCGACAGTCTTTACGGCCATACCAGGGACGTGGCCGGCGCGGTGAAAGCCGTGGAGGAAATAGACAGGACTCTTCCTTTAATTACGGACAGGATGGATAAAGGCGATCTGCTGATAATCACGGCCGACCACGGCATGGAGCACAGGGAGGATTACGGTTACCACAATAACGAGCCGCTCCCTTTCCTGGCTTACAGAAAAGGTTTCGACAAAAAAATCGGGGGTTTGAAGGTCAACAGAACTCCGGGGCTCACCGATATGGGGAATCTCGTCGCCCAGTTCTTCGGCGTTGAAAAAGAATATCGGAGGATAATAAAGAAGTAATTGGTAAATAGTAATCAGTAATCAGGGTAAAGGAATTCTCCTTTAGCAACTGAAGGATTCAGGTTAATTTGTAATTTGTATTTGCGGTTATTTGTCGCGGATTTTTAAGACTGTCTGCCAGTTGCCAATTCCTGGTTGCTAATTACTAATTACTAATTACTAATTGCTGATTGCCACCCTATTTCCACTCGGGGTCCACGAAGGCGCGGTACATCTGGGGGGTGAGGGCTTCCCAGGAATATTTGCCTGAAGGGTTCCACAAAATCCAGCTGTCCAGCATATTTCCTTTCGCGGCTATTATCTGGGCCCTCAATTCGTTAGGTCCGTATTTCCACTTAAGAGAAAAATCCTGCAGGTAGGGCCTTATTTTGGCGTAATTGCGCCCGGTGTTCCCGAGGGCGTGCTTAAGCCCCCGATCTATGAGTTTATAGGGCTGGGAATCCGGATTGGCTAGGTCGTATTCCCTGTTGTAGTAATGAGAGGGGTACATCATGGGATAGACGTAATCCACGTTCTCCGCTATCAGGTTCAGGTCCTGTCCTATGCCCATATCCGAACCCGTGGTCAGACCGAAGACGTCGGCCGAGAGCTTTACCCCGTATTTGGAAAGCCTTTTCCTGGCGTATTTGAGGAAAGCGGCTATGTTTTTCGTGGCGTTCTCCTTGTTGTGGACCTGGGAGAAGCGGCAGAGTTTCGTGTCGCCTTCGGTGGGATACCTTATATAATCGAACTGTATCTCGTCGAAACCGAGTTCCGCCGCCCTTTCCGCCACGTCCAGCAGGTAGTCCCAGACTTCCCTGCTGTAAGGGTCCACCCAGGTGTCGCCTTTGCGGGATTTCCAGGGAGAACCTTCCGGGTTCTTTACCGCGAGAGCCGTGTTTTTCGCCGGAACGACGCTGTCATGGAAGCAGACCACCCTCGCCATGGTATAAAGTTTCAGCTTTTTGAAATCTTTCATCATTTTTTCCGGGTCCGGGATGGCGTTCTCATGGGAGCCCCATTTGTAAGCTTTTTCCACTCCCGGGAGGTACACCTTGCCGTTCATTTCCTTCACGGCGACGACCACGGAGTTTATGACCGAAGCGGAGACTTTTTCGAGAAGTTTTTTTCTGAGTTTTTCATCGCCGGCTATCCAGGCGGTTATGTGTATGCCCCGTATTTTCGGCAGGGAATCTATTTCCTGTTTTATGGCGGCTATTTCCGCGGTGGAAAGGTTTACGTCCCAGTAATTTTTCGCAGGCCCCGCCCGTTTCGGAACGCGCGGTTTCTGGGCTTTTACGGTTTCGGTCGAAATTTTTAAATGTTTTTTTTGGTTTTTTTTGCCCGGTTTACCGGCATGGGAGAAAGTGGACAGTAAGAGTATAAGCGAAGCGGCCGCGAGAAGAGATTTCCTGGGCATGTTTAAATTTTATCATTTTTCCTAAGCCTTCCGTCTTAAGCCTTCAGCCTTTTTTTTGTATACTTTAAGTATGACCCCGCCGCCCGCTTCGCCGAAAGGCGTAATTTCTTCAGTAAATCCGGGAGGCGGGAACGTGATATGATTGGCGAATTTTCCGATTCGCAAGCGGGTGACCAGAGTGAAGAAAATAATATTTTTACTTATCGGAGTTCTTATGAATATGAACGCTTTCAGTCAGCCCATTTTAAGGGTGCATTATAATAGGGTGAATAATAATTACGAGGGCTGGACCCTCTGGGTCTGGAACGAAACTGACAGGAAAGCCGGTTTCGAGCTTGCCCAAGCCGGGCGCGACGCTTTCGGGATCTACTTCGACCTCAATATGGGCGAGAACGGTCTTATAGAAAAAAAGATAGGCCTGCTGCCCAAGTACAAGAACTGGGAAGGTAAGGAAAGTTTCGACAGGATATTCGAATACAAGGGAGAAAAGGAGCTTTTTCTGAAGGAAGGTGAAAAAGAAACGGGAGGGGAGAAGGTCGAGATCTCTACCGCCGTGACGGGCGTTTTTCTGGACGCGGGGAAAACGGCGAGGGTCGTTTTTAACAGGAAAGTCGGCGCGGATTATCTTAAGGCGGAGGGGTTCTACCTGGAAGCGGAAGGCGTCCGTTACGAGCCGGAAGGCTTCGCCCTCAAGGACGGGGCCGCTTACGCCGGGACGGTTTGTTTTTCTTTCCCGGGCCTGCCCCTCGATTACGACCGCATCAACGCCGGGAAATTCGTTCTCAGGTCGAAAAGCTTCGAGCCGGCGGTCCTTAAGCTGGGCGAAGAGGCGTATTCCGATAATTTCCGGACCGACCTGCGCATGGGCGTCTTTTTCGAGAAAGCGAAGACCGTTTTCAGGGCCTTTTCGCCCAATGCCGTTAAGATAAATCTCCTTCTCCGGAAAGATCCGGAAGCCGAAAAAGAGCGTTCCTCGCCCATGAGAAAAGCCGGTAACGGCATCTGGGAACACGAAGAGTCAGGCGACCTGTCGGGCCAATGCTACAGATACGAGGCAGTCTACTCCGATAAAAAACTTTACGGCCTCGACCCTTACGCCGAATGCGCGGTTTCCAATGGGAAATGCGCCCTGATATTCAGGGATAGTACGAGGGTGGCCGACCCGCCGCCGCTGGAAATAAGGGATACGGTAATCTACGAGATGAGCGTGAGGGATTTTACCGCGGACGAATTTTCCGGCGTGGAAAACAAGGGCAAATACCTCGGTCTGGCCGAAGAAAGCACCCGGCATCCCCGCTACCCGGAAATCAAGACCGGCATAAGCCATCTGAAAGAACTGGGCGTAAACACGCTTCACCTGCTCCCTTTTCAGGATTTCGAGAACGACGAGGAATTCGACAAGTACGACTGGGGCTATATGCCCGTGCGCTTCAACACCCCGGAAGGCTGGTACGCCGTGGACAGGAAAGGCGGGGCCCGGATAGCCGAACTGAAGAGGATGATCTCAGCCCTGCACGAGAACGGGATAAGGGTGGTGATGGACGTCGTTTATAACCATACCGCCGAGACCAGGAATAAGGTCTATAATTTCAACGCCCTGGCCTTCGACTATTACTACAGGACCAGAGACGACGGGACCTACTATAACGGTTCCGGCTGCGGCAACGAGTTCAAAACCGAAGCCCCCATGGCCGCCAAGTTCATACTCGACAGCCTCCTATACTGGGTACGCGAGTATAAAGTGGACGGTTTCAGGTTCGACCTGATGGGCCTCATAGACCAGGAGACCGCGGTGAGAATAGTCTCGGAATTGCGCAAGGTAAGGCCGGATATACTCGTTTACGGCGAGCCCTGGGCCGCCGGGGAAACCCCGGTCAGGGGCGTTTCCAAAGGTTTTCAGAAAGGGAAAGAGTTCGCGGTTTTCAACGACGATCTGCGGGACGCGCTTAAAGGCAGCGTCTTCGAAATAAAAGACCTGGGCTATGTGCAGAACGGCTCCAAAAGGGCGAAAGTGATGGAAGGGATAAGGGGCAGCCTGAATAATTTCACCGCTTCTCCTCTCGAAACGATAAACTACGTCTCTTCCCACGATAATCACACTCTTTGGGACAGGATAAGCCTTTCCGTTCCCGCCGAAGACGTTGCGGACAGGATAAAAATGGACAAACTGGCCCAGACTGTGGTTTTCGTCTCGCAGGGCATTCCCTTCATGCTGGGCGGCGAGGAGTTCCTGCGCACCAAGCACGGCGAGGATAATTCCTACAATCTTCCGGACAGCATAAACAAGATAGACTGGACCAGGAAAAAGGAACATTCCGGCGTCTACCGGTTTTACAGGGACCTGATAAAACTCAGGCTGTCTCATCCGGCTTTCAGGATGCGTACCGCGGAGGAAGTGAATAAAAATCTCAAGTTCTACGAGAACCTGGGCCTGGCGGTTAAAAAGCCGGGCATAGCCTTCCTGATAGACGGGAAGAAGGCCGGAGACGCCTGGGGCGAGATACTGGTCCTGATAAATCCGGAAAAGGTCAGAAGGAATTTTATGCTGCCCCCCGGCAAATGGCGGCTGGAATTCGATGAAAACGGTTTTCCCGGAAAAAACGAGATTTTTAAAAGCAAGGCCGCCGTGCGCCCGGTAAGCCTGTGGGTGCTGTCGGGAGAGTAGAGGATTGGAAGATTGGAGGAAGGAATCTGCTTTTAAAAATAGGGCGCTGTCCCTGATTAATACATGCCTCACCCCTGGTGGGTCTTTCGGCCTATGTTCTGATAGGTATTTTATCACTTTCATATCGGGCCATTTATGGTAAAATTAGGTGTAGCCTTAACCTTTGGGAGGGAAATAAATGAAAAAATCGATAGTAACGCTGACGGTCGTCCTTTTTTCGGGAATGATCGCCGGAGCCAGTGAATTCTCCATTGAAAGCCTTAAGAGCGGAGCTTTCAATATAGACGTAAGCAAAGTGGAAGCCCCCGAAGTCCCCGTGCCGGCCAAACCGGCGAAACAGGAACCCGCCCCGGTAGGGCAGGACCTCATCTACAAGTTCCAGAACGTCAAGAACGAACTTTGGCGATTTGAGAACGACACCACCTGGCTGAGGAACGACCTCAACAGCCTGGAAAGGGACGCCAGGAACCTTTCGCAGGGACATTCCAACGCTTTTTTCGGCAGTGACCTGAGAAGGATGTCCATGAAGATCTCCGGCTACCAGAACGACGCCCAGAGGATAGCCTACGACGTGCAGAATCTTCTGACGCCGGCCCGGAAAGACAAGGAGTTGAACAGGATAGCCCGCGATATGGAATGGGACGCCAGGGACCTGTTGAACAGGTTTCAGTTCGACATCGAGAACGCGGCTCAGAACCTGGAATCCACGGTAACCAGGATAGACCCGAAGATAATAGGTTATGACGCGCAGTGGCAGGCCAGGGACATCTCGAGGAACGCCAGGAACGTGGCCTGGAAACTGTGGGATTTAAGCTGGGACGTGCAGAGCCTGATGAATAAGACCCAGCCGTAACAGTAGAGACTAGAGAATAGAGACTAGAGAACGGCGATTGCGGCCCGAAGTTTAAAGTAAAGGGACGGAGAAAGCTCCGTCCCTTTTTTATTCGACTTTTGAACTTTCCCGCTTGTCTTGCTTATCCTGCTTCTCAATACCCCAGGGATTCGTTCACCAAAATCACAGTGTATTCCGTCACTTTCGGTTTTTTCCAGAGCATGGTCACGAGGTTGCAGATACGCTCCGGCGAGGCGCAGTCCTCGCATTTCCCGGTTTTCACGCAGGGATTTTTCTTGTTCAGTCTGAGATTGTTAGGTATGGCGGCTATATTGCGCATCCGCCAGAGCCCTTCTTCCTGGTCTTTTACTATTTTGTTTATTCCGGCGGGCAGTATTATATGCCTTGGGCCCCAGGTCACGGCGGCGCAGCGGTTCCCCGTCCCGTCTATGAAGACCAGCTTGCCGTCCAGTGTTACGGCCTGGGGGGAGGCGAAATAAAAATCCGCCGAAATGGCCTTGAACCAGGTCTCCCTTTTTTGTTCGGGGCTCATCTGAGGGAGATGAACGATTATCTTGTTGTTCTTTTCGGCGAGTTTTTCGGCCAGTTTCATCTGTGCTCCGGTCACTGTGCCGCCGAAGCCGACGTTCTTGTTTTCCCCGACCAAAGCGGCGATGTAGTCTGCGGCTTCTTCCTTGGTCTTGAAAATTTCGGCCTTAAAACCGTTTTTCTCCAGCGCTTTTTTAGCGTTTTCAAGCGTCATAAAATTCAGTTTTTCAAGGTTCTCTTCGGTCATAAATCCTCCAAATACGGCGGGTCGTAAAAAAACGGAAAAGCAAAAGCGTTTTTTAAATCTTAATCCCGACCCGCGTTGTTTCCGGATCTAACCGTAAAATAAAATCGACGCGGAGCCGGAAAATTATTATACTAATACCATGAGGCTTTTCCAATGGGCGAACGAGTGCCCCGAAGATTAATCGGGGATTAATCGGGGACAGCGCCCTATTTATATCGCGCTTTGGCACTCATGAAATAGGATATTGTTTTCAGTCGTTTTGCCGACTAATCCTCTATTCCTCCAATCTTCCGGTCCTCCCGCTTTTTGTGGCTAATGGGCATTTCGGCCCGCTTCCCCGTGGGCATTTTCTCCCTTACGCTCCGGCATGTATTAAGGTAAAATTGAGCTGTCTGGCGCTTATGAAGAGAAATAGATGAGAAAAACAGCGGTAATATCCCTGGCGTGTCTTTTCCTCGCCGTTTACTCCTATTCGGCGGACATACAATTCACCTTCGACCAAAAGGGCGACCTCGAGACGATGATAGACGCCATACGGCATTCGCAGTTCGTTCCGGAAGTCGTTCCCCCGATAAGGGAGAAAGAGGGTCCCAGGAACTGGACCGTCATGGTTTTTATAAACGCCAAGAACGATATGGAAAGCTACGGCCTCCAGGACGTCAACGAGATGGAAACGATAGGCTCCGGCGACGACATAAACGTAGTGGCCGAGTTGGGAAGAATGGACGGCTTTTCCTACGAAGACGGCGACTGGAAAGGTTCCAGGAGATATCTGGTCCGGAAAGACGATAATCCCGGCAGAATAACTTCCCCCGTGGCGATGGACATTCCCAAATCTGATATGGGCGACTGGAACTATCTGGTGGAATTCGTGAAATGGGCGCAGACCTACTATCCGGCCAGAAAATACGTTTTGATAATTTCGGACCGGGGCTCCGGCTGGATGAGGGACCTCACCCACGAAAAGAATAAAGGCATTTCCTATGACGAGGAGACCGGTCATCATATAACCTTTTCCCAGCTCAGGCTGGCCTTCGAAAAAACGGGGAAGATAGACATAATTTCCCTGGACGCCCCGCTCATGCAGTCGATAGAAGTGGCTTACGAGCTGAAGGACGCCGCGGATTATATAGTGGCTTCAGAGGAAACGGAGCCTGTCGAGGGGCATACCTATGAGAAGCTGCTCGGCCCTTTTGTTTCGGACCCCGGCATGGACGCGGGCGAACTGTCAAAACTGATGGTGGACTCTTACATAACCCCGTATCAGGAGATCGGACGGGGCGCGGTGCACTCCTCGATAAGGACCGCGAAGCTGTCTTCTCTTCCGGCCAAAGTAAACGCCTTCATCGAGGCCCTCATAACCCGTAACGACATAACCAATGCCAGGAAAGCCGGGGCCAGGGTTCAGTCCTTCCACCATTCCAGCAACAAGGATATGGCCAATTTAGCGCAACTCGTGGCGAAGTCCACCCAGGTCCCGGACGTGAAGGATAAGGCGGAGTCTCTGGTAAATTTCATAGAGATCGCTCTGGTATACCGTAACGGAGCTTCCGGCTCCAAATACAACAACGCTTGCGGGCTTGCGGCGTATTTATCTTCTTCGGCCTCTTACGGCGGGATGTGGGCCGAGGATTCCAGGTGGGGCGAGCTTATGGACTGGATGAAATAGAATTTAATCCCGGTAATCCGCAAAAAGGGGCCTGAAAAGGCCCTTTTTTTATTCCTCCGGGCGGGATGCCGGGCCGCGAAACGGCGTTCTTTTCAGGCTTTCCTGTTTCAGGCCAATTTCCGCTTGACAGGTTTTCGGCTATTATACTAACATTTAGGAAGTCAGACCAACGGACCTATTCCGAGAATGGGACTTTGGGGACGCACGTCCCTCCACCGAGGGAAAAAACAAGGAGGAGCAAG